>JBBRZT010000299.1:0-4755 GCA_038236395.1 Candidatus Acidiferrales bacterium | reverse complement strand
GATTCCGGGAGGATTTTTCAAGCGCGAAGGGCGCCCATCGGAAAAAGAAGTTCTGACTTCGAGATTGATCGACCGGCCGATGCGGCCGCTGTTTCCCGATTCATGGCGCAACGAAACACAGATTGTGAGCATGGTGCTGTCGGCGGACAGCGACAACGATCCGGACGTGATCGCGGTGACGGGAGCTTCGGCGGCCTGCTATTGCTCGGACCTTCCGTTTGAGAAGCCTATCGCTGCGGTACGCGTGGGATTGCTGGACGGCCAACTGGTGGCCAACCCCACAGTGGCCGACCAGAAGAAGAGCTTGATGAATATTGTGATCGCCGGAACGGAAGACGCCATCGTGATGGTGGAGTCCGGCGCGCTGGAAGTTTCTGAAGAAGCGGTGGTGGATGCGCTGGAATTTGGCCATGCACAAATCAAGAAAATCGTGGCGGCCATCAAGGAACTGCACGCGCAACTGAAGCCGAAGAAAGTGGTTGTGCCGGCGCTGCCGTTCGACGAGGCGCTTTACAAGGAAATCGAAAAGAAATACGGCGCGCGGCTGCACGACGCCGTGGATACCGAGAAGCATCCCAAGAAAGAAAGCTACCTGTTAATCGATGCCATCAAGGATGAGATCAAGGCGGCGATTCCGGAAGAAGAAGAAGAGAAGCGGGTGCTGGCCAAGCGCGCGTTTGAACGTCTGCGCGAGAGTATTTTTCGCGACGACGTGCTGAACAAGCGGCGGCGTCCGGATGGACGCAGCTTCGACCAGATCCGGCACATTTCCTGCGAAGTGGGATTGCTGCCGCGAGTTCACGGCTCGGCGCTCTTTACCCGCGGCGAAACGCAGGCGCTGGCGACTTTGACCTTGGGCACCAAGGAAGACATGCAGCGGCAGGACCTGCTGTTTGCGCAGGACCAGTTCAAGCGCTTCATGCTGCACTACAATTTTCCGCCGTTCAGCGTGGGCGAAGTGAAATTCCTGCGCGGGCCTGGCAGGCGTGAAATCGGTCACGGAGCGCTGGCGGAAAGAGCGTTGCTCAGCCTGTTGCCGCCCGAGGCGGATTTTCCGTACGCGATGCGACTGGTGTCGGACATTCTGGAATCGAATGGTTCGTCATCAATGGCCACCGTTTGCGGCGGTTCGCTGGCGTTGATGGATGCGGGCGTGCCGATGAAGGCGCCCTGCGCGGGAATCGCCATGGGGCTGGTCGTTGGCGAAGACAACAAGAAATATTCGATCCTTACGGATATTGCCGGTGCGGAAGATCACTACGGCGATATGGACTTCAAAGTGGCCGGAACGCGGGCGGGAATTACCGCGCTGCAGATGGACATCAAGGTTCTTGGCATCAGCATCGCGATGATGCGCGAAGCGCTGGCCCAGGCCAAGACGGCCCGTTTGCAGATTCTGGACACCATGGAAAAGACGCTGAGCGAGGGCCGCACGCAGATTTCGGCGTTTGCGCCGCGCTTGTTCAAGCTGAAGATTCCGCAGGACAAGATCCGCGACCTGATCGGGCCGGGCGGAAAGAAGATCAAGTCCATCATCGAGACCACTGGAGTGAAGATCGACGTACTGGAAGACGGCACGGTGCACATCTTCTCTACCAGCGGTGCGGGCGGCGATGCCGCTTTGCAGATGGTGCGGGACATTACCGCCAGCGCGGAAATCGGCAAGACCTATCTCGGTAAAGTTGTGCGGCTCGCGGAGTTTGGCGCGTTCGTGGAACTTTTCCCGGGAACCGACGGATTGCTGCACATCAGCGAAATTTCCGAGCATCGCATCCGCGACGTGCGCGATGAATTGAAATTGGGCGACCAGGTACTGGTCAAGGTGCTGTCCATCGAGGGGAATAAAGTGCGGTTGTCGCGCAAGGCGTTGATCAAGGAAGCTCGCGAAAAGCAGCAGAAGGCTGCCGGAGCGGGTGCGACGAGCACGACCACTTCGACGACGGAAGACAATTCCACCGAGGCGGATGCCAATATTTCGGAGTAGCCGCTTACAACGTATCGCATAGCAAAAAAGACCGGCCATTTTTCGCCGGTCTTTTTTTGTATCGCGAAGGAAAAACCGCGTGAGTTAATTTTGCGTGCAGCGCAGGGGGCAGTGAACGGCGTCGAGTGCGCCCCACAGGGCGTCGAGGGCTTGGCCGGTGGTGGCCATGATTTCGTCGGTGTTATCTCCGGCGTTTTGCTCGAGCCAGTTGCGCCACGCCGCGCGATGAGCCTTGTCGGCTTCTTCGTGCACGGTGAAATAGGCCAGCGCTTCGGGAGTATTAATGCCGTAGAAAGTTTTCAGCCCTTCAATCTTGGTGGTAGCGATTTCGGGGACCTGCGATTCGTAGGCGTACAAGGCGGCTACAGCTTCGGCGACCGAGCGGTCTCCGCAGATTTCGCGATACGTCTGGACTACGGCCTGGGTGCCGGGCAGCGCGGGGCAAAACTTGATGTCGTCTTCCTGCACGCCGAGGGCGGCGGCGAAATCGCGCCAGAGCTTGGGATGCGAGCCGTCCGAACTTTCTTCTTCGGCGAGATTTTCTTCCACGATCTGGCGAAGATCTCCGTCGGTGCGAGCCGCGAGCACACGTAGGTGCGCGGGGAAAGCTTCGACATGGCGGTAATACTGGGAAGCATATAACTGGAGAGCCTTGCGGGAGAGTTTGCCGGCCTGCCAATCCTGATAGAAAGGATGAGTGAGCAGGTTCTTGGCCGCGATGGCGGCATCCAGCCTCGGTAGCAATTCGTTGTTGGACATTTCAAGTTCCTCCAAACAAGCCGCGGGCGCGGATAGCGAGAGGGCGCGACGCCCGCTAATCAAAACGTGTCGCATTGTAGCAAAGATCGCGGAAGTTTGCTTTAGAGCGTCAGTCTTTGGCGTGGAGACGTTCGATGTGGGCGCCGACAGCGCTGAGTTTTTCTACGATGTGTTCGTAGCCGCGATCGATGTGGTAAACGCGATCGATGAGGGTTTCGCCGTTGGCGACCAGACCGGCCAGGACCAGGGAAGCGCTGGCGCGCAGATCGCTAGCGATCACCGTCGTGCCGGTGAGCGGAGAGGGACCGCGCACTACGGCGCGGCGGCCGTCGATGGAAATATTCGCGCCCATGCGCAGCATTTCGCTGGCGTGCAGATAGCGATTTTCGAAAATTGTTTCGGTAATCACCGAAGCGCCTTCGGCCTGGGTGGCGAGGGCCATGTACTGCGCCTGCATGTCGGTGGCGAAGCCGGGATACTCCTCGGTGGTCACGTCGTAGGCGACGATTCTTTTTGTGCCGCGCACGCGCAAAGTGGATTTGCCGGTGGCTTCGATGGTGACGCCAGCTTGCTCGAGTTTGGCGATGATGGCGGTCAGATGATCGGGCGCGCAATTGGTGAGCGTTAAATCGCCGCCGGTGATAGCTCCTGCGACGAGGAATGTGCCGGCTTCGATGCGGTCGGGAATTACGGAGTGCTCGGTGCCGTTCAATTTGTCGACGCCGCGAATGCGCAGCGTGGAAGTGCCATCGCCTTCAATTTGCGCACCCATTTTTCGGAGCATTTCGAGCAGGTCGGTGACCTCCGGTTCGCGGGCGGCGTTATGTAGAACGGTTTCGCCGTCGGCAAGGACGGCGGCCATGAGAATGTTTTCGGTGCCGGTTACGGTGATTTTGTCGAAGGTGATGCTCGCGCCTTTGAGGCGGCCGTGATTGGGGACTTTGGCTTCGATATAGCCGTGCGAGGTGGTGATCACCGCGCCCATTTTTTCTAACGCGGCGAGATGCAGGTCGATAGGACGCGCGCCGATGGCACAACCGCCGGGTAGAGAAACGCGAGCGACGCCGACGCGGGCGATCAGCGGACCAAGAGTGAGAATGGAGGCGCGCATGGTCTTGACCAGCTCATAAGGCGCGACGGCATCGTCGAGCGTGGCGGCCTGGATGGCGTAATCGCTGGCGGGAAATTCCGTGACGGAAACTTTGGCGGACATGAAGGCCAGCAGTTTGCTCATGGTGATAAGGTCGCGGACTTTGGGGATGTTGTGCAACGTGACGGTTTCGGCGGTGAGCAGCGCCGCGGCCATCACCGGCAGCGCGGAATTTTTCGCGCCACTGATGGCCACCGTGCCGTGAAGCGGTTTCCCGCCTTTGATTAGAATTTTGTCCATTGGAAGAGCGTCGCCGAAAATCTGAAACTATTCACCGAGCGCGGCACGCAGATTTCCTTTCGCGGCGCGCAGTTTTGTTGCCGCTTGTTTTGCCTTCACCTGCAATTTCAGCATGACCAACGCGACGCGCAGATGGTGTCCGGATTGACCCAAAGCGTGTTCCGCCGCGGACAGACTCTTGCCGCTGGCGTCGGCCAGGATGCGCACTTTGCGCTGCGAAACCTTGCGATTCGAGGCTTGCACGTCGATCATCAGGTTTTCATAAACGTGCCCCAGGCGAGCCATCGCAGCGGTAGTGAGCATGTTTAATACCATTTTCTGCGCGGTGCCGGATTTCAGGCGCGTCGATCCGGTTAAGATTTCGGGGCCGACGTCGGTCGCGACCAAGATGCCTGCAAAGCGGGCCACCGGGGTGTTGCGATTGACGGTAATGGCGATCGTCGCTGCGCGTTTCTTAGAGGCCAAGCGCAGCGCTCCCAGTACGTATGGCGTGGTGCCGCTGGCGCAGATGCCGGCGACCACGTCCTTGCGCGTCAATTTGACGGCGCGCAGATCGCGCTCGGCATTCGCGGGCGAATCTTCAGCGCCTTCTACCGCGTCGGTCACCGCGCGGCGGCCTCCG
>JBBRZT010000298.1:0-4772 GCA_038236395.1 Candidatus Acidiferrales bacterium | reverse complement strand
GCAACCCCCATTCCAGCGCGATCCGGGTCCCTCCGGAGGGAAGCCGCCCAGGAATGTACGCACGGGACAGCCACGAAGCCAGTGGCATCAAAGCTTTCCGAAGGATCAGAAATGAAGGACCAGAAATAACGCGGTCATGTCATCTAGCAATCGGACCCGAGCGGTAACGTGAGAACCAGAGACTCAAAATCCACTGCTGACCTGCTGTTCGCCCGTGACGATTTTCCCGCTGGTGTTTCAGAAACTGCAGTTTCTTGCGAAATTTCAGCGTGCTACGGCGAAGCTGAATACCACAAAACTCCGTGGTGGTTGTGGTGGAACGTTCTGGCCTTGGACGCTCCGATCGTTGCAGTGGTTTGGGCGGCGCTGTTCGCGCGTGCCATCGGCAGGAAATTGTCGGCCACCGAAGCGATCGCTCTCGTTCTTTCCGTCTGGATCATCTATCTCAGCGACCGGCTACTGGATGGCTATCGGGCAAAAAACCGTGCAGCGTTGCAGGACCGCCATCTCTTTTGTGAACGCCGTCGATCTGCGATGCTGTTTCTGATTTCAGCTGCAGGTGCGTCAGTTCTCTGGATCATTTCGGAACATCTGCGGGGGCAAGAGATCACCGCCGGAGTAAAGCTGGGCATTATTCTGATCCTGTACATGGCTGTGATTCACTCGGGTTACGAACGGATGGCCTGGTTAGTTCCGAAAGAGATATCGGTCGGGCTGCTGTTTGCGTTGGGAACGACTCTGCCGCTCTGGACGCTGGGGCTCCGATTTGCGAGAAATGGGTACCTGCCTTGGGCGTTTTTCGGTTCCCTGTGTTGCCTCAATTGTTTGTCCATCGAGTGTTGGGAAAATCATCACGCTCTTAAGGGATGGATACAGCCGCCTCATCCGCTGGTGCGCTGGGCCGACTCCAGAATCCATTTCATCTCAATGTTTTTAGCGGCAGGCGCTTTGGCATTATGTTTCTTCCACAATGTCCGGGGCGCTTCGCAGTTTGCGTGGTGGGCGATCAGCGGGGCTGCGCTTCTGATGCTCGTCCTGAACTCCTTGCGAACTAATTTCTCTTCCGCCGCGTTGCGCGTGCTTGCCGATGTGGCCCTGCTCGTTCCCGCGCTCATTGCTCTCGCAGTACAAGGCTGAGGGACTGGAGATCGAATTCAGATCGAACCGATGAACTGTGATGGAATCGCCCGGTACTACGAGGCGGTCGAGCGCCTGTCGTTGGGCAGCTGTCTGGAACACCGTCGATTTGCATTTTTAGGCGAGGTCGGAACATCGCAAAGAGCGATTCTTTGCGGCGGCGGCGACGGCCGTTTTCTGGCGCGGTTGCTTCTCGAGAATGCAACAGTTCAGGTGGATTTTGTCGACTTGAGCCCGAAGATGACTGAACTTGCCGAGCGGCGAATAACGAGCATGGGCCAAGCCTTTCGCGGGCGCGTGGTATTTCATCCAGCTGACATACGAGAATTTGCGCCGCGGTCCCCGCAGTACGATTTAATCGTCACCCACTTTTTTCTCGATTGTTTTACCGCTGTGGAGCTTGAGAGTGTCATCCATCGCTTGGCGAGCTGGGCGATCCCTTCCGCGAAATGGATGGTGTCCTACTTTCACGAGGCAGATGGATTGCTCGGGAGCTGGTCAAGTCGCGCAGTCATTCGCGCGCTGTACGCCGCATTTCGGCTCACCACCGGACTTCGTGTCACCCATCTACCCGATTATCAGGCCGCGCTCCGCCGGGGAGGTTGGGTCCCGCAGTCCGAACAAGAAGCACTGGGTGGTCTGCTGCATTCCTCACTCTGGGCATCGAAGACTCTCCCAATCTCACGATAGACCCTAACCCAGGGAATTTGCCAGTTGACGCCGATCGAGCTGCTCTCGCAGCCGCAGCACCGTTGCGCGCTCGCTCTCCTCGCGCAGCATTAATTCCATTCGGTCCAGAATCCGCCGCAAGCCCGCCGTTACGAATGGATCGCCGGCGCCGTAGATGGCAATGTGCCCAACTGTTTCTTCCAAGACTTCGCTGACATCTGCCGTCGGCACAATCAATCGCAGCACGCCCTCTTTGCTGTATCTTTTCTCATTGATGCGTCCACGGAGCGCTAGCAGCGCCAAAGCGGTCTCCAGTTCATCAATGCCATTTATCGCCGTAAAGGGATCGTTGATACCGGGAGACAAAGCGCGGATCACCACTTCGGCCAGTTGTTGGAATTGAAAGCGAATGTCTTGTTCGGGCGTCCGCTCCCGGTCAATCACGAAGGCCTCCACTATACGCTTACATCGTTCCTCGGGAAGATCCTTCACACCAAAAGCGCGCGCCACCTCTCGTCCTGCGACAACATGGTCTCCGGGCTTGATCAGAAGTTCGATCACGATATTTTGCTGCGAGGCCAGTTCGAGCAACGCTCCCAGGTCGACCATTTGCAGATAACCACTCGCGGTTACTTTTACCGGCATCTTCGTCGCGGAACGTAATTCTTGCGAATCTTTCGCGTCGTTGGGCGCGGCGCCGGTTTCCGAGGGATAAAGACTTGGAATTGCCTCCGCCATGTCCTCCGCAATCACCCGGATAATATGGGATGCCTGGATCGAAGCCGACACGTGATGTATGAAGAAGATCAGCAACACCAGGCTGACGACTGCCAGCGCGATGGCCACGGTTACAGAAATGGCCGGAACGAATCCACCGGAGAAATCGGATCCACGAATGGCTCGCACCACCAGCACGCAATAGATAAATGTCGCGACGAAAGTGCCCAGCAGGACCTGGGTGATCCTGTCGCGCATGAAATTTCGCAGTACGCGCGATCCGTATTGCTGAGACGCTATGGAAAGCGCCACGGAGGCCAGCGAAAAAGTTACGCTCGCGGCGGTGATCATCGAACCGGCAATGGTGCTGAGCAGCGATCGCGCGCCTTCGGGTCCACCGGAATAGGCCCAGGGCAGATTCGCTTTGATTCCCGGATCCACCCGCTCGTCCAGGTAAAGCAGCAGCAACGCGAGGCCGCAAGCCGCCCCCAGCATCAGCATGGGCATGAACCAGAAGCCCGTGCGCGCCAACTCCACCAATCGATGCAATCGTGCGCGCATATCAGCTAAATTTTGCCATCACGAAAGAACCTGTGTTTTTCATAGAGTTTTCGAGAAGACGGAAAGCAGCATTCCACCGGGCGGTGTGTCACCAATTCTGACAGACTGATGCGCAATTCGGAACAATTTCGTTTGGGGACACAACGCAAGCGGCGGAAATGTACGGAGCCTAAGGTACGCAGCGGAGATTTGCTCAGTCCCACTCTCGAATCGGCATGTCATTCAGATCATGCCAGCCAAAACAAAATCTCCACAACGGGAGCTACCAGCATCATATCTACTGTGAGTGCTTCGACGCGGCCAAAATGTGAATGAAACTGCTCCCTGACGGAGTCTGATGCGCATCCTTGTAATCGAAGACGAGCAGAAAGTGGCGGGCTTTATTCGCAATGGCCTGGAGCAGGAAGGGTATGCCGTTGATGTAGTGCACGACGGCGAGGAAGGCACGTATCAAGCCGAAAATTTCGACTACGATGCGGTGATCCTCGACGTGATGCTCCCGAAAGTACCCGGCCTGCAGGTGCTCAAGAAAATTCGGACGGCCAATCTCACGGTGCCAGTGCTGATATTGAGCGCCAAGGGAACCGTGGACGAAAAAGTGGCGGGCCTCGACGCCGGCGCGAGCGACTACCTGGTTAAACCTTTCGCCTTCGCGGAGCTCTCCGCGCGAGTCCGGGTGCTCATGCGCCGCGGCGCCCAGGAAAGCACCACTCTGCGGTTGGCGGACCTGGAGATGAATACGGCGTCTCGCGCGGTGACCCGCGCGGGATCGAAAATCGATTTAAAATTGAAAGAGTTCTCGCTGCTGGAGTTTTTGTTGCGCAACGCCCGGCGAACCGTTACGCGCACCATGATTATCGAGCACGTGTGGGATATCCATTTCGATTCCGTGAGCAATGTCGTGGACGTGCATATCAATACCCTGCGTAACAAGATAGACCGGGGATTTTCGCAACCACTGATTCATACCGTTCGAGGCGTCGGCTACGTGCTCACCGACGAATCCTCATGAGACCACTCAGCGTTCGCGCGCGCCTGACGCTCTTCTACTCCGTCATGCTCACGGTCGTACTCGCTTTCTTTGGGCTTCTCTTTTACAAAAGCCTGGGTCTGGTTCTCGAGCGAAGATTAACGGCAGAGCTGAAGGATCGTGCTGCTTTTCTGGCCAACCATGAACGCGTGGAGGATGGCGGCGTCCAGCTGGTTTTCAACCCAAACGATCGCGAAGAAGCTTATCTCGTGCACTCCGCCGCGCGTTACTACCAGGTATTTCAACTTCCCAGCGGCGCGCTGCTGGTGCAGTCGCAGGAACTGGAATTATTGGGCGTGCAACTTTCTCCAGAAGCGGTGCGATCCCTGGCGAGCGCACAGGAATTCTCTGACATGCAACTTGAAAAGGAGCGGCTGCGGTTTCATAACGACGTGATCTTGAAAGATAACGCCAATGGTTATTTAGTTCGGGTGGGAATTCCGCTGACGCCGGCGGACGACGCGCAGCGCGGCTTTCTGCGTTCGCTTCTGTTTCTCATGCCCATCGGCGTCCTCCTGGCGGCCGTCGCCGGCTGGGAAATGTCCCGCAGAGCGCTGCGGCCCATGAAATCGCTGGCTACCGCGGCGCGGCAAATAGACATCGAGCAACTTCAAGAGCGTTTGCCAACGCGCGGCGCGGGCGATGAAGTGGATGAAGT
>JBBRZT010000297.1:0-4799 GCA_038236395.1 Candidatus Acidiferrales bacterium | reverse complement strand
TGGTAGCTCGCCGGGTTCGTCGGGCTCCCGCCGCCGCGATCGACATTCAGAATCTGCACTGGATGCTCTTTACCGCCCCACGGTTTTTCAAAGTCGGCAAGCGCTTGGCCGCTGGTTGCTGCAGCGAGCAGCGCGGCGTCCGATGACAGCCGGTAAGCAGTGTCGGCGGCAAGTTGCACGGCCTTGGGAGTCCACAGACCCGCGGCCTGGTGATGTCCGTGCCCTGCATGCACGCCGTCGAAATTATTGATCACGATGTCGGGGCGAAACGCGCGGATGACCCGCACGATATCGGCCAACACCTGGTCGCCCCAAATTTTTTCCGTTTCTTCCGGTGTTTTCGAGTATCCAAAATCTTTTGCGCTGGTGAAAAAAAGCTTCACGCCGTATCCGCGCGTGGCGGCCAGCAATTCCTGGGTGCGAATCAACCCCAGTTGCGGCGCCTGTTCCGGGCCGAGTGCATTTTGGCCGCCTTCGCCGCGCGTCAAGGAAAGCAGCGCCACGTCGGCGTGCAACCCGCGGGCCAGGTAAGTCAGTACCGCGGCGGATTCATCATCGGGATGCGCGGTTATATACAAAATGCGCGTGGTGACCCCGGCGCTTTCGATGGCTTCGACGGTCTCATTCAACCCCGGCCCGGTGCCAGGAGCGGGGGCAAACTGTGCGAACAGCGGTGCGGCCATAAAAAACGGAAGCACGGCGGCGCAGATACTTCGCAACCAGAATTTATTTAGCAATTTATCGGTCACTGACTGATTCGTCGCTGACGGAATTTTCGCGGCAAGACTCAAGCACCCTCCGGCTCCGGTTGTGACTGCGGCTCCGCGCCAAAAGGCCATTGTCGCATTTCTCTGGCGCGCAACAGAAATGCCACCACGCCCAGGCCGATCACCAGCAAGCCCCATTTTCGTGCCGCTCCCGTAGCCCAAAAAAGCGCCGCCCACCCGCACATCGTCAGAATCGCGGGCAGCGGGTAAAACCACATCTTGAAAGGGAAGCGTTCCGCCGGCCAGCGGCGGTGCAGCAGCATGATGCCAATGGCCTGCCCGATAAATTGCACCAGCAGCCGTGTGGCGAGAATCGCGGCAATCACCGTGGACAGCCGGAAGAGCAGGCTGGACACGAACGCCACCGCGCCCAAAAACAGCAGCGAAATATAGGGAAATTTCTTTTCCGGGTGCACGCGCGCAAAAATGGAAAAAAAGTTTCCGTCCAGCGCCGCCGCATAGGGCACCCGCGAATATCCCAGCAGCGCGGCGAAAACAGACGCGAACGCGATCCACAGCACGAGCAAGGTAGCTACCTTCGCCGCGAACGGGCCGGAGATGGTCTCCACAAACGTGCTCACCAGGAATTGCGAGTTCTGCGCTTTCTGCCACGGCACCACGCCCAGAATGCTGGTCTGCATCGCGAGATAAAGAATCGCGATGCCCGCGATAGAAATAAAAATCCCCCGCGGAATATTTTTTTGCGGCTCGCGCAGCTCTCCGCCCAGGTGGCAGATGTTGTAGTAGCCCCAATAGGTGTAGGTGGTGCTGACCATGGCCGCGCCCAGCCCCACGAAAAACAGGTGTGACAGATGGAACGCCCCCGGCGGAAAGGAAAACGCCATCCTGGCGTTGAAGTGGGTGATGCCTCCGGCGATCAACCAGATCATCGTGCCGATCACGCCAATCCACAGCAGCACGGAAATTTTGCCGATGGTGCCGATGCGGCGGTACAACAGCGCGATCAGTAGCAAAACCACCGCTCCTGAAATCGCTTTCTGCTCGTAAGCTGTAAAAGGATGGAGGTAGCTGGCGTACTGTGAAAATCCGATGGCCCCCGAAGCAATCACCAGTGGCGCCTGGATTAACGTCTGCCACACAAAGAGGAACGACATCAGCCGCCCCCATTTTCCTGGGCCGTAAGCCTCACGCAGGAAAACGTAGCTGCCGCCGGCGCGCGGCAGAGCGGCGCCCAGCTCCGACCACACAAATCCGTCGAGCAACGCCAGCACCGCGCCCAACGTCCAGGCCAGCAGCGCCTGCGGCCCGCCCATGGCGCGAATCACCAGCGGGCTCACCACGAACGGCCCGATACCGATCATGTCGATCATGTTGAGCGCCACGGCTTCTTTCAGTCCGAGGGCGCGCTCGAGCCCGGGATCTTCGTGTTTGAAACCGGCGCCGCCGCTGGATGGACCGGCCTTGCCAGTAATCTTGCCGGCTGCAGAATCAGTATTTTGCGGCTGCTTCATCAGTCCGCCGAGAATAGCAAATGGCCAGCTCGTGTCCTATCGCCATTACTGGTAATAATCCTTGGATCAAGAAATTGGCCATTTCAACTTGGCTCAAATCGTCGTATTTACAACAAAGGTAATTAAAGATATAAATAAATCCTTGGCTGGAAATTCAAATTCGAACCACACCAACTGGCTAAGATAGCAAGTCTGTCAGAACAATTCTTGCTTGACGCGGCAGTATTAATTTTTGTTTTTCCAGTACTGGATACAGCAATTCAATTTGGCAAGAACGTCATCACGATGCGACTACTATGTTGGACTTTAGCAATTTCGGGCGTATTCTTCCTTTTAGCACTTGTTTTACGTGTGGTTAGCGCGAAGGAGTACGACCGATAAGGAAGAGAACATGCTGACACTGGTAACTGTCGTAGTTTTGTCCTTTGGCGGTGGAATTTTTCTAATTGGTTTCTGGGCCGCGATTGCACTGCGCTCCAAGAAGAAAGCGACCCAGCATTCAAATGACACGTTTGCCCGGACCCAAACCCCACAAGTAGTCGGTTAATCCCCTCAGCCGCCCGGGCCGAAAACCCGTGGTTTTGTCTCACTCTTAAATTAAGACCATATATGCCGCCACCCCCGCATTGACCTGCTCCCACAGACGGTGATAATGATGAAGGGTTGCGCGGAGCCTCCAGAGCGAGGCTGCCCAGCAGGAACCGGCGAGTCAACGCGCAGCGGGGAATCGGCATCTCATCCCAAAAGCAAACTGGCTGCACGTGTCCCCAAGCCGTGCCTTGGCCAATTTGTTCGCAAATCTCGAACTTGATTCCGGTGTATGCCTGGTTTCAGTCGAAGCGATGAAGGAGTCTCATGAAGCGGTCCTGGACAGCCCTGGCTGTCGCACTGAGTTCGATTTTCGTAATCGCCGGCTGCAATGATTATGGCAACACCTTCCAGAACAACACCGGGGCATCGATATCATTTCTCTCCCCTTCGAACATCAGCGCCGGCAGCCCGGACTTCACGCTGACCGTGAACGGCGGCGGCTTCGTGGCAAAAACTTTCATCGAGTGGAATGGGAAAAAGCTCACCACCACTGACAATCTCGATACCGCCGGCAATATCAGGTCCGTCAGCGCGGTGATACCCGCGGAACTGGTGGCCAAGCCGGGCGCCGCCACGGTCATTACTCAAAGTCCTTTCAAAGGTGCGGGCGCTAACGGCCTCTCGAATCCCGTCACCTTCATCATCAACTTTCCGCCCAACCCGATTCCGACAGTTACCTCTCTCGCGCCCACGAGCATCGCGGCTTGCGGCAGTTCCTGCGACGGTGCTAGTTTCACCCTGGATATTCAAGGAACCAACTTCCTTTCGTCATCGAGCGATCCCACCCAGGTTTCCCAGGTGCGCTGGACTGCCGCAGCCACGCAAACCATATTGGCGACTACCAGCGTCTCCGCCACCGACATCAAAGCCACCGTGCCCGGTTCGCTGTACAGCACTGCGGGAACCGCGATGGTCACCGTTTTCAATCCGGCCGCGCCTCAGGTGCCGGTCACCGGAGGCACGCCTCTACCATCCGGGGGAGGGGGCGGCTCCAGCAACTCGCAGACATTCACGATCACCTCGGCAGGCGCTGCGTCGGCTCATGCCACCGCGTCGTCGTTGCCGGAAGAAACTCCTTCGGTAAGCTCGGACGGCCGCTTTGTTTCCTATACCGGGACAGAAAATGGCCACACCCAGATTTTTCTGCGCGACACTTGCGAAGGCGCGCCGACCGGATGCAAGCCGCAGACGACTTTGCTTTCCACGGCTGCAGATGGAACCGCCGCCAACGACGACAGCAATTCGCCATCGCTGAGCGCCGACGGGCGGTATGTTGCCTTCAGTTCCGCCGCCACCAATCTTGTCGAAAACGCGCCGGCGGGCCGCCAGATTTATCTGCACGATACTTGCGCGGGCAGCGACGGCAGTTGTTCGCCGTCCACGCAAATTGTTTCCACGGATTCGAATGGTTTGCTCACCGGCACGACCAGCCTGCTTCCGTCTATCAGTGCTTCCGGCAGGTTCGTGGCATTTCTTGCCGTGACGCCGAGCCACGCGGCGCATCAGCAATCGTCGGGTTCGAGCAACAGCGGATACCGCCAGGTTTTCGTCCGCGACACCTGTCTCGGAGCAGCGTCTTGCACACCCAAGACATCTCGCATCTCTCTTCAACCGGGCGATGGTGCGGGAGACGCCTCAAAACCAGCCGGACCGTCCGTCGGCGCAAGCGGTAGCCACGTCGCGCTTTCGGCGCAAGCCGCCACGCTTTTCACCCGTTCGGTTGCGGTTGATGATCGCGTATTTCTGGCCATCACAAAATCGGACAAGTAACCTGCTGTCGCCTGAGTTGAAATCCCTCCGCTAAAAAAGAATCGAGCTCCCTGAGTTTCCAGAGAGCTCGAACCTTGTGCCCCGTGAAGTTGTTCTGGTTAACCCAGAAATCCCAGGTTTGATGTCTGGAAATTCGCCAGATTCGGGAAAATGCTTGGCAAATCGCTGGCGGCCACTCCAAACCACGAAGCCAGCGTGG
>JBBRZT010000296.1:0-4823 GCA_038236395.1 Candidatus Acidiferrales bacterium | reverse complement strand
TT
Organism: Candidatus Acidiferrales bacterium; assembly: GCA_038236395.1. Taxonomy (GTDB): domain Bacteria; phylum Acidobacteriota; class Terriglobia; order Acidiferrales; family UBA7541; genus Acidiferrum. The sequence goes on along the minus strand of JBBRZT010000296.1, from coordinate 4,821 downwards.
GCGTGTGGACGTTGTGCACTTATCCCCTGCTTCGGGCCGCAAACGCCAAATGCTACTTGGTCGCCGGCACCGTCGCGAAGTACTGATCCAACCCCGCCTTCACTTCGCCCACTGCCCGCTGAACATTCTTGTCCAGCGCACTCACGATCGCCGGCACGTCCTTGCCGCTCACCGGTTCGTCCTTGCTGTAGTGATGCGACCACACCGTCATCCCGGTTTTCGCATCGTACAATTCCCAATCCGCAGTCACTCTGGCCATCAAAACTCTGCCCGGCACCTCCTTGAAATCATATAATTGCGCGCGCAAAACATAATCAGATCGGGTGCTGCTCCGCCGGGAATACACTTCCCGGTAGCGCCCCGACGCCCGCAATTGCCTCAACAAAACTTCCGAGATCATCTCCGCGGGAGGCTCCGTCCACCTCTGATATTCATAAGTGCCCATCTGCTCGGCGCCCGAGCTGTACACGATGCGGTCTTCCCGGTACAAGTGCGAAGAAGTCATTGGCCCCAGCGCCAGCGAGATTCCCGCGGCATTCGGCTCGGCCTGCGCCACGTCGCCGGGCACCGAAAGTTGATAATACTGCATCGGCCGCGCGGCTCCGCAACCGGCCAGCAGCGCACCCGGAAGCGCCGCCAAAATCCATCCCGCGGTTTTTAGCAAACCCGCGCGACGCCGTTGTCCGCATCGACTATTTTCCATCAGCACTGCGTTCACTCCAATCAATCCGATGTTCATCGAGGCTCACCTGTTTTGTGTTCGCGCGGCGCATCTGCGCGGATCAACGTATACGGCCTGGTCTTGATCGTGTTCGTGAACTCTTTCAGGTTCTCGCTCACGTGCCGCAGATTTTCCAGCAACTCGTCGATATTCTCCGAGTTTACGTCCAGTGTCTGATCGAGTCGCGCGGTCAGATCCGTTACCGTGGCCAGCGATTTGCGCAAATCGATCACCGCCTGCCGAACATCCGCCCGGTTTTCCCCGATCATTCCGTCCACGTGTTCCAGTGTCTTGTTGGCTTCCGCCGAAGTCTTCTTCAAATCATCCAGCAGCGGCCCAAGTTTTTCGCTCGACGCGTTAATATGCTCCAGTGTGGCTTTAACATTCGGCCGGTTTTCCGCAATCATCTGGTGGGTCTGCGCCAGCGTGCCGGCCAGATTCTCGCGGTTCCGGTCGTTTAACAAATCGTTGACCCGCGCGATGGTCACTTTCAATTCAGTGGTCCGCTCGTTCAGCGAGTGCAACAGAGTTTGCGCTTCTGGCGCCAAGTCGTTGATGCGCTCCGTGATAGCGCTCAGATCCAGGTACCGGTCCGATATCAGCGTTGACCCATTCTCTGCCAGCGGCGCTTTCGCGCTGCCCGGCACCACCTCCAGGTGGTTGTCCCCCAGCGGACTCATGCTCATGATCTTCACGTGGCTGTCCGTTTTCACCGGCAGATCCGACTTCACCTCCAGCGTGACCTCGATGCTGGCCGGATTGTTCGGATCGATTCGCAACTTCGACACGCGTCCAACCTTCGGTCCCCCCGCGTAGCGCACTGTCGAGCCCACCTCCAGTCCGCCGGCGAATGGAAAATACGCGTGAAACATTTTTGCCGAGCCCCCGAACGCGCCCGTGATGCCAAACACCGTGGCCACCAGCACCACTGCGGCTGCGATTACAAACAATCCCACCATTGCCTGCTCGCGTCTTGCTTCCATCATGCACTCCTCTTTGCGGAGGTCCCGCGTCCCCGCCCCGGCTGTTTGGTCAACATCTGCAGATAGTCCATTTCGCGCTCCACTTCCGGTTCCGCCACACGGTCCAGAAACTGTCGCAGCCTCGGTTGCTTGCTGTTTTTCATTTCATCCACCGTTCCGATGGCCACCACGTTCCCCTTGTCGATCAGCACCATGCGGTCGGCGATCAGAAAAGCGCTGGCCAACTCGTGCGTCACCACGATGATGGTCATCCGGAACGCGCGCTTCAATTCCAGAATCAGTTGATCGATGCCCGCCGCAATGATGGGATCCAGTCCCGCCGACGGCTCGTCGAAAAACAAAATCTCCGGATCCATCGCCAGGGCACGTGCCACTGCCGCGCGCTTTTTCATCCCGCCGCTCAGCTCCGACGGCTTGTAGTCCTCAAAACCTGCCAGCCCCACCTGTTCCAGCTTTAACCGCAGCATGATCTCGATGGTCGAATCTTCCAGCTTGGTGTGCTCGCGCAGCGGCAGCGCCACGTTCTCGCCGACCGTCATCGAGCCAAACAGCGCGCTTCCCTGAAACGACATCCCCAGTTTCCGGCGGATCGCGTCCATATCGTCCGTAGAAACTGTAGCGATATCTTTGCCGCTCAAAATAATTTGCCCCGAGCTGGGTTTTTCCAGACCCACCAGCGTTCGCAGCAGCGTGCTCTTTCCCGATCCCGATCCTCCCAGGATCACCATCGTCTCGCCGCGCATCACGTCGAAGCTCACGCCGTGCAGAATTTCCCGCGCACCGTAACTTACGCGCAGGTCCCTAAGCGAAATCATCGTCTGCGGCAGATTTGTTTCTTCTGCGTCTCCGGCCATGTACGCATCTTTCATCCTAGGTTCCGCTCACAAAAAAGAAGATCGCCGTGAATATCAGGTCCACCACCACCACCAGAAAAATCGACATCACCACCGCCCGGGTCGTCGAGCGCCCAACCTGCTCCGGCCCCGCGCCGGTAGCCAGTCCCTCATGGCAGCCCACCGCGGTGATGGTCATCCCGAACATGATGCTCTTCACCAATCCACTGATAATGTCGCGCAGGAAAAGCGCGTCCACCGAGGCCTGAATATATCTCACGAAAGTAAAATCCGCTTGCGCTACTCCAAACAGCGCTCCGCCTAGAATGCCCATGAAATTTGCCCAGATTGTCAGGCACGGCAGCATCACGATCATCGCCAGAAATTTTGGTGTCACCAGGAAATGGATGGGATTGATGGCCATGGTTTCCAGCGCATCAATTTCTTCGGTCACTTTCATCGTGCCGATTTCCGCCGCAAACGCGGAACCCGACCGCCCGATCACTACAATCGCGGTAATCAGCGGCCCCAATTCACGCGTCATCGAAATCGCCACCGCGCTGGCCACAAAACTGATCGCCCCGAACTTTTTCAGTTCGTACGCGCTCTGCAATGCCAAAATCAATCCGATAAAAAATGTAATCAGCGAGAGAATCGGCAGTGCTCGCACTCCCACATCCAGCGCCTGAGACACGGCTCGCTGCACCCGCACCGACTTGCCGTAAAAAGGAGCGACGAAGGTGTAATACGCCGCTTTCCCGCCCAGTTCAGCCAGCGAACCGATGTACGACAGTCCGCCGGTTACATTCGCTCCAAGTTGTTCAACAAACTCCAAAGGGCCCTCGATCCGGAAGCCAACCCGCCACTAAACGCGCGCGTCTACGCCAAAGCTTGTTCTTCGGTGTCGAATACTTCGAATATTTTTATCAATCGCGACAGTTGCAACACTTCTCTTGCCGACGGGCTCAGCCCGTACAAAATAAATCTCAATCCCTGGTCCCGCGATGCTTTCAATCCTTCCACCAGCGAAGCGACCCCCGAGCTATCGATATACCGAACGCCCGTCAAATTCAGGATTACCCGCGGCGTCTTGGTTTCCCGTAGCTCTTTCAGTAATGTTTTCCGCAACTCCGGAGAGTTGGCAAGATCGATGTGTCCGGTGATGTCGAAAATGGTGATCTGGTCTAGACGGCGCGCGGAAATCTGCAAAGTTACTCTCCTTGGGTTTCCTTACTTGTTCCATTGGTGTTGAGGTATTTCACTAGCCGCAGTTGGTTTACACCCTTCACCCGCCGGTGCTGCATGATGTCCATGCTGTCACGCATGAAATGCAGCCCCAGTCCGCCAGGTTTAACTTCATCCAGGGAGCGTGCGGTGAGCTTCTTGCGGTCAAAGGGCGAACCCTTGTCGAGCAATTGTATTTCCAAACCTTCCCGGCGCTGTCCCTTTAGCATGCCGTAGACGCGCTTGCAACACACTTCGATTCTCTGGTTTGGGCGGTTGGCATACGCGTGGCGAATCACGTTGGCCACCGCTTCATCCACCGCCCGCGTAATCGATCGCACTTCCGGCGGCGAAAAACCCGCGACTTCCGTCAGTCGCTCGATCGCCGCGCGCACCACGCTAAGCAAATGGGCATCGCTCACTAACACCAGGTCCAATAGCAACCCGCGCTTCCCTACTCGCCCCGCTCCTGAGTTCACTCGATCACCGCGCCCACCGTTGGTTCCGGTTTGAAATCCTGTAAGCTAAGTGAGACACAATCCTGTAAACGGGCAGAAAAGTCAATGCCGCAACGGCCCCTGCACCCTACCATCCAAGGGGCGCGAACGGTCGGTTTGTCAGCCGCGAATATACTCGAAAACGGCTCGCCGTTCGTTGATTAAATTGCCTTTGTCTCATGGGTCGAAAATGGGAAACCTATACTGATTAGGAACAGTTCGTGGGTCGTTTGTCACCAAAAGGAGCCTGCGTGTCATCTCGCATAGAAGACTACGGCATGATCGGGGATTGCCACACCGCCGCGCTTGTTTCCCGCGAAGGCTCCATCGACTGGCTCTGTCTGCCGAGCTTTGATTCCGCCGCCTGTTTTGCTGCGCTTTTCGGCACACCGGAAAACGGCCGCTGGCTTATCACCCCGGACTGCGACGTAAAACGCATCCACCGCCGCTATCGCCCGGACACGCTCATCCTCGAAACCACCTTTGAAACCGATGGCGGCTCCGTCACCTTGGTCGATTGCATGACTCCCGCGACAATGAGTCCTGATCTGTTGCGCCTGGTC
>JBBRZT010000295.1:0-4826 GCA_038236395.1 Candidatus Acidiferrales bacterium | reverse complement strand
TTTCCGCATCGAGCCGCGCGACCGCACCGGCTTCGCGCACCTGTTCGAACACATGATGTTCCAGGGCTCGCAAAATCTGGGGAAGATGGAGTTCGTCAAACTGGTGCAGCAAAACGGCGGCATCCTGAACGGCTCGACGCGTTTTGACTTCACCAACTATTTCGAGACGCTGCCTTCGAACAAGCTGGAAACGGCGCTGTGGGCGGAAGCCGACCGCATGGGCGGCCTGGCGGTGAACGACGACAATCTCAAAAATCAGCAGGGTGTGGTTGGCAACGAAGTAAAAGTGAACGTGCTGAACAGCCCTTACGGCGGCTTCCCTTGGCTGGATATGCCGCAATACGCCAACACCAACTGGTACAACGCGCACAATTTTTATGGCGACCTGGTGGACATCGAAGCCGCTACGCTGACGGATGTGCAGTCATTTTTCAAGACCTACTACGCGCCGAATAACGCCGCGCTGGCGATTGTCGGAGATTTCGATCCGGCGGAGGCCAAGAAATTCGTAGAGAAATATTTCGGGCCGATGAAATCATCGAAGTTGCCGCCACAGCCCGACCTGACCGAACCCAAGCAGGAAAAAGAAAAACACGCCACCAAGCAGGATCCGCTGGCCACCAAGCCGGCGCTGGCGCTGGGCTATCACATGCCGGACCGCAACACGCCCGAGTATTACGCCATGGGCTTGATCGACGAGATGCTGATCGAAGGCGACGACAGCATTTTGCATCAGGAGTTGGTGCAGAAGCGTGGATACACCGGCGCCGTAAATGGCGGAATCAATCTGCTAGGCACGCCGTGGAATTACTACGGGCCGATGTTGTTCATAGTCAACATGATTCACGATCCTGCCAACACGCCGGACACCATCGTGAAAACCATCGATGACTCCATTGAGCCGCTGCGCACCAAACCGGTGGACCAAAAAATGTTCGAGCGCGCCATGGTCAAGCTGCGCTCCGATCTGTACGACACTATCGGCGGACAGGGCGGGTTTGGATTGGTCGATTTGCTGGCCAGCTTTGCGCTGTTCGACGACAATCCCGCGCGGGTGAATAATCTGGTGATCGAATATGAAAAGGTTACTCCCGCGCTGATTCAAAAGACGGCGCAGGAATATTTGCGTCCGGAAAATCGCACCGTGCTTCTGATTCAACCTGGGGCCGCCGCACCGGCCGCAGCTCCCAAGACCGAGGAGAAGAAACCGTAATGGAGCGAATCATGAGCCCGAAAAACACAATGAAGTTGGTCCTGGCAAGCGCAGTGTTGGCTGGCGCGGCATTCTCCGCCACGGCACAAACACCCGCGGCGGCGCAGAAGCAAACGCCACCTCCCGGCGGCCCGCCAAAAGCATTCAACGTTCCCGCGCACGAGACTTACACGCTGCCTAACGGCATGCGCGTCACGCTGGTTCCTTACGGAAATATTCCCAAGGTCACCGTGGGCATCGCGGTGCGCGCCGGCAATCTAAACGAGCCGCAGGACGTGCTGGGAGTCGCCGACATCACCGGCGAATTATTGAAAGAAGGCACCAAATCGCTAAGCGCCCAGGCGCTGGCCGAATCGGCCGCGCGCATGGGCAGCAGCCTGAACGTGAATGTCGGCCCGGATGAAAGCTCCATCGACGTGGACGTGCTCTCGGAATACGGCGGGCAGGCGGTCGCACTGGTGGCAGACGTGGTGATGCATCCGCTGCTGCCGGAATCGGAAGTCGCGCGCCTCAAAGCAAATCTGCTGCGACAGGTGATGGTGGCGAAATCGCGCCCGGGCCAAATCGCGCTGGCACGCTTCCGTAAGTTGGTTTATGGCGATCATCCGTACGGAGAAATTTTGCCGACGGAAGAAAGCCTGAAGAAAATGACGATTGAGGACGCGCGGAAATTTTACTCCGGCAATTATGGTGCAGCGCGCGCGCATCTGTATGTCGCGGGACGTTTCGATGTGCCGGCGGTGAAGAAAGCCATACTGGCCGGTTTTTCGGACTGGGCCAAGGGCACCGAGCCCGTTCTGGACATCCCCAAGCCCAAAACCCAACGTCTGCTCGAACTGACCGACCGGCCCAACGCTCCGCAATCGACAATCTACATGGGGCTTCCCGTGGCGGGGCCGACCAGTCCTGACAACGTGCCTCTGATAGTGACCAACGCGCTGCTGGGCGGTTCGTTCGGCTCGCGGATCACGAGCAACATCCGCGAGCAGAAGGGCTACACGTATTCGCCAACCAGCCAGGTGTCGCGCAGGTATCACGACGCGTATTGGGCGGAAATCGCCGACGTCACTACCGTCTCCACCGGGCCAGCGCTTAAGGAAATTTTTGGCGAGATTGAAAGGTTGCAGAAGGAAGCGCCGGGCGCCACGGAATTGAAAGGCATTCAAAGTTATCTGTCGGGCCTGTTCGTGATTCAAAACTCAACGCGCCAGGCGCTGATCGGGCAACTACGCTACGTGGATTTGCAGGGCCTGGGCGACGACTACCTCAAGAACTTCGTCCAGAACGTAAACGCGGTTTCGCCCGAACAAGTGCAACAGATGACAGCGAAATACGTCAAGCCAGAGTTGATGACCATCGTGGTGGTGGGCGATAAGTCGAAAATCACCGAGCAGCTCGCGCCATTCGCCGCACCGTCCGATTCACCCAAGTAACCGGGAGCATTGCGGTCCCCGCGAAGTAGGTGCGTTAACCGGCGCTGGTCGCTGCGGCGTGCTTCTGGCGCCCGCTTTTTTGAGCATATAAATCGCGATCCGCATCGGAAAGCAGCTTTTCAATTCTTCCGTTGTCGCCCTTATACATGGACACGCCGATACTCGCGGAAATCACCGGCTCCTCCGGGTCGCGGCGCATCACTTCCTGAATGCGCTGGGCCACCTGGTGAGCGTGCCTTTCCTGCGCTTCCGGAAGAACCAGCACAAATTCATCGCCGCCGTAGCGCGCGGCGGTATCCACGGCGCGGCTGTTCACCCGCAAAATGTCCGCCAAGCGGCAAATCGCGCGGCTACCGGTCAAATGCCCATAGGTGTCGTTGATTTTTTTCAGCCCGTCCACATCCAGCAACAGAATTGAAAACGGGCGCCCGGTGCGATTGCTGCGCTCCGTTTCGCGTTCCAGCACGTCAAGCAAGCGGCGGTAATTAGCCAGGCCGGTCAGCGGATCGCTGACTGCCAGCGTCCGCACCTGCTCGAAAAGCCGCGCGCTATCCAGCAAAGCTCCGCCCAGCGCCACGATGTAGCTCATCACCGTCAGTCCCTGCGCCAGCGCGAAAGGAGCGTCCAGCAATTGCTCCGATTGCGAAGCCGCGAATTGCGCGGCCAGGTTCAGCCAGGCAGCCGCATAGATGGCCCGATCGAACGCGGAAGCTTCGTGCTCCAGCCTGCGGCGATACCAGATGAGCGCAACCAGAAAAATTGCGCCGGGCAGCAGTTGCTGCGGGCTGGGAAACATCGCGCTGGGATGCGGCGAAACTTCCGGGGGCAAGCGCCGCAGCGCCAAGGTGACAAAATAGGTCGCGGCGATTACGGTGACCAGTGCGCCGGCGATTTCCCGGCGGGGATTATGCGAATGCGGCAAAAACCGTTCGACCAGCAGCGCGACCGTCAAAAGCAGCGCGAACACCATGCGGCTGACCCACCAGGCCACCGGAGCCCACAAGAAATCCACCGGAACATTGTGCAGGAGTTGAAAAAAGAGAACGCTGGTGGCGGTAAGAACCGCGCCGGAAACCATGAATCCGACGCCCAGAATCAACGAAATGCGATCTTGCGTGCCCTGGAAACGCACCAGGCTCACCGCCGCGAAAACAAACGCCAGTAAGCCGGTGATGATCTGCAAATAACCCTGCAGCACCGGGTCGGGCTGCAGGAAAATTCCGCGCAGCCAGTACGCGAGCACCAGGATGCCGAAAAATGCGGCAGCGTGGCAGAGCAGAATCGCCGCTGGTTTGCGGTTCTTGATAAAAAGTGCCAGGGACATGGCTTTGGCGCGGCCCATGTGTTGAACCGCTAATTCATTAGACTATGCGGAGGCTCGCGGGAGTTTCCCATCTGCGGCATTGCGTGAGGCAAACGATACCGTACTGTGGAACGTGCTGTAGTACAGTGCACCTGTTCTAGAGTACGGCCAGAAAAGATCGTGCTTTGCGGGGCGGCCTGACGCCGCGGTTCCATTGTGAATTTTGCGCTTGCGCGGCTGGCGCACTTCTTGCAAAGTTACTGGCATTGCAATGGCGTTGAAGTGGTATTGAAACGATTCAATAGGGGCTACCAGCCATTGGCTTCGTTGCATTCCACGCATCGTTAATTGGTCACGGACTAGTCACGGGTGTTACGGGAGCACGCGTCTCGTAATCTGGAGGTTCACTTTGAGCAGTGAAGCGGTGTCCACCGGCGCTCCAAAATTGCGGCGCGCGCTTACGCTGTGGAACCTGATCATCATCGGCATGGTCATCGTGCAGCCGATCGCGCCGATGGGCATCTACGGAGTGATCAGCAATAAGGCCGGCGGCCACGTGGTCACCACCATTTTGATCGCCATGGTGGCCATGTTATTCACGGCCATCAGCTATGGAAAAATGGCACGCGTGTATCCCAGCGCGGGTTCCGCGTACACCTATGTAGCAAGGGAAATCCATCGCGGCTTCGGTTACCTCACCGGCTGGGCCATGGTGATGGACTACATTTTGAACCCACTGATCTGCACGGTCATCTGCAGCAAGCTGACGCAGAACATCCTGCCCGGCGTGCCTTACGCGGTCCTGGCGGTGTTTTATGCCGGTGGGTTCACTCTTCTCAATCTGCGCGGGGTAAAAACTTCGGCGCGCATCAATGAA
>JBBRZT010000294.1:0-4837 GCA_038236395.1 Candidatus Acidiferrales bacterium | reverse complement strand
TTCAAAAAGCGGGCATCGCGTTTCGATCCGCTGCAAAGCGGTGGTGGTGGCCTGCGGCGCGATTCATTCGCCGGCGTTGCTGCTGCGCTCCGGCCTCAGCAACGAACACATCGGCAGGCATCTGCATCTCCATCCGGTCTCCAACGTGTGCGGTGTTTTTGACGAAGACATTCGCCCCTGGGAAGGAACCATGCAGGCCATTTATTCCGACGAGCATCGCTCGCTCACCGGAAATTACGGCGTCAAGTATGAAACGACCGCGCTGCAGCCCGTAATTGCCATGGCTGCTTTGCCTTGGCGCAACCCGGCTCAGCACCGTTCTTTTTTGGAGCGCCTTTCGAACACCATGGGCATCGGTGTCTTGCTGCGCGATCGCGACGGCGGCAGCGTCACCATCGATGCGCAGGGCAATCCAGTTGCGCACTATGCTCTTTCGCAATTCGATCGCGGCCACCTGCGGCACGGGTTCATTTCCGCAGCGCGCATCCTGGAGGCTGCCGGCGCCCGCACAATATTTTCGCCGCACGCTAAATGGTGCTCGTATGATCCGGGGCGCGACGGCTCGATCGAATCGTTTACGCAGTCCATGGATTCGGCAGGTTGGGATTCCGGCCGCGTCGCGCTTTTTGCGTTTCACATTATGGGTTCGGCGCGGCTCGGGGATTCGCCAAAAACCTCGGCGACGAATCCACAAGGTGAAACCTGGGAGGCGCGCAATATTTTCGTGATGGACGGCTCTTCTTTTCCCAGTGCTTCCGGAGTGAATCCCATGATCACCATCGAGGCCATTGCCCACCGTAATGCATCCGCGCTGGCCGCGCGGCTGTAAACAGACGATCCTTGTGCGCCTAAGAATCCCGCGGCGGGCACGATTTTAGGGGCCGGAAGGTGGTCAGCGGTATAATGTTCGCATGCCGAATTCACAGGGGACCCCACGGATGCACGGAACTACCGTTCTGTGCGTGCGCCGAGAGGGCAAAGTGGCGCTCATCGCCGACGGACAGGTGACCATGGGCGATCACGTGATGAAACACACCGCGCGCAAGACTCGCCGCCTGTACAACGATAAAGTCATTGCCGGTTTTGCCGGGTCGACCGCCGATGCCATCACTCTGTTCGAACGCTTTGAAGGCAAGCTGCAGGAACATTCCGGCAACCTGCAAAAAGCCGCGGTGGAACTGGCCAAGGAATGGCGCAAGGATCGCGCGCTTCGGCACCTGGAAGCTTTGCTGATCGTCGCGGATACCAAGGGCACTTTCATACTTTCCGGCAACGGCGATGTGATTGAACCGGACGACGGCATCGTGGCGATCGGCTCCGGCGGTTCTTACGCGCTGGCTGCCGCGCGCGCTTTGGCGAAGCATTCCAAGTTAAGTGCCAAGGAACTGGCCCTGGACGCCATGGGAATCGCCAGCGAGATTTGCATCTATACCAATAATAATTTCACTGTCGAGGAAATTTAGCAGCGCGAATCTTTGACCGTAATCGGTTGAACTTGCATCCAATAAATCGAGGCATTTCGGGGACCATCAGCGCAAAGATTCACCCGATAGAAAGAATTTCGACCAGAAGGATTTGATGACGTCAAAATCAGACAAAGAAATTGTATATCTTCCGGGTCCCAATGGAGCGGCGCCCACCGGAGAGCCGGAACTGCTCCCCGCGCTCGACGACATGACCCCCCGGGAAATCGTCGTCGAGCTGGATAAATACATCGTGGGACAAAACGCTGCCAAGCGGGCCGTAGCCGTGGCGCTGCGCAATCGCGTGCGCCGGCAGAAACTTCCGCCGGAAATCGCCGAAGACATCCTGCCCAAGAACATCCTGATGATCGGCCCTACCGGCGTTGGCAAAACGGAAATCGCGCGCCGCCTGGCGCGGCTGGCGGGCTGCCCGTTCGTCAAGGTGGAAGCCTCGAAATACACGGAAGTCGGTTACGTGGGCCGCGATGTGGAGTCCATGGTTCGCGACCTGGTGGAAACTTCTATCGACATGATCCGCGAAGAAAAACTCGACGAAGTGGCCGACCGCGCCGAGCACGCCGCCGAAGAACGCGTTCTCGATCTTCTGCTTCCACCTTCGCCGACTCCCACGACTACAGTCACGGAAGCCGACACCGCCGCGGCGCGCGAACAAACGGAACGCACCCGCGAAAAATTGCGCATTCAGCTTCGCGAAGGAAAACTGGACCAGCGCATGGTCGATATCGAGGTTAGGGAGCGTTCCACGCCTTCCTTCGAGATTATTTCCAATCAAGGCGTGGAAGAAATGGACGTAAATATAAAGGACATGCTGTCCGGTATGTTCGGGCAGCAGAAAAAAAAGCGCAAGATGTCGGTGGCCGACGCTTTCGAGTACCTGATCCAGGAAGAAGAAAACAAACTGCTCGACATGGACCAGGTGACGCGCACGGCTGTCGAGCGCGCCGAACAGATGGGCATCATCTTCATCGACGAAATCGACAAAGTTGCCGGGCGCGAGTCGGGACATGGCCCCGACGTTTCACGCGAAGGTGTCCAGCGCGACATTCTTCCCATCATCGAAGGCACCACCGTCAACACCCGCTACGGAATGATCCGCACGGACCACATTTTGTTCATCGCGGCTGGTGCTTTCCACGTCAGTAAGCCGTCCGATCTGATCCCTGAGCTGCAGGGACGTTTGCCGATTCGTGTGGAACTGCAATCGTTGAAGGAAGAGGATTTTATCCGCATCCTGACTGAGCCCAAGAACGCGCTCCTCAAGCAATCCGTGGCGCTGCTGGAAACCGAGGGCGTGAAGCTGGTTTTCACCGACGATGCCGTTGCGGCCATCGCGCGCTTTGCCACCAGCGTCAACGAACAGACCGAAAATATCGGCGCGCGCCGGCTACACACCATTCTAGAAAAAGTTCTCGACGAGCTTTCTTTCGAGGCGCCGGACTTAAAGAAAAAGAACGTCAAGATCGACGCGGCGTACGTTTCGAAACAACTTGCCGACATTGTCAAGAACCAGGACCTCAGCCGCTATATCCTTTAAAAATTCAAGAAAACTCCAAACCGGAGACTCCGTCGAGTGAGCACCCCGCCCGCGAAACTCTCATGGCCAGTAAGCGCGAGTTTCGCGATCGTTCTTTCGATGAGTCTCGCTTTTCTAGCGATTGCCGGGTGCGGAGCACCGGGGGAACCGACGGCACGCTCGCCATTGATGGCTACCACGATCGGCGACCTCGCCGCGCATCAGGCGGGGGATGGCGTGCAGCTAACTTTTACTATGCCCGCCAGGTCCCGCGGCGGCGATCGACTGGTTTCCACTCCAGCGGTAGAAATACTTCGCGGCACGGTGAAACCAGATGGCTCGCCCGATTTGAAATCCTTGCGCGTCGTTGACACCATCCCCGGCTTGCTGGCTGAAAAATATATCGTCGCCGGCAAATTTCAATTCACCGATGCCGTTTCTCCTGAAGAAATACGCTCTCAGGAAATAAAAGGTGCTCGCACCTCCTTCGTCTATGCGGTTCGAACTCGTCTGACGCAAAAACGTGCATCCGCGAATTCCAACTTCGTCACACTTAACCTCTTCAGCGTGCCGGAACCCATTTCGTCGATGCAGTTTCACATCACTGAAACGGCCATCGAGCTGACTTGGAAACCGGTTAACCGCGCATTCGCGGGCGATGCACTTGGCGTCACGCCCGACCATTACAATATTTATCGTGCCGAGCTGAATGACGCGGAAGCAGACGTCGCCAAGCGCGACCTTTCTCAACTTAACCTGGACTCAAACCTTCATCTGCTCGCGTCAGCACCCAATCCTTCTTACTCCGACAAAGCATTCGAATCCGGCAAGACCTATGCCTACGTTGTTCGCAGCGTGATCACGGTCGAAGGCGCGCCGCTGGAATCATCGGACTCCGCTCCATCCGTCGTCGAGCCTCGCGACACGTTTCCCCCTGCTGTGCCACAAGCGCTGGCGGCCGCGGTGCTGCCCGGAGAAACCGAAGGCGCGCTGCTCGTCGATCTCTCCTGGTCGATCAACGTGGAGCCGGACTTTGCCGGCTACCGCGTCTACCGCAGCGAGCAGGCAGACACCAGGGGACACCTGCTCACGCCAGACTTGTTGCCCTCACCGGCGTATCGTGATACCTCTGTACAGCCCGCGCACAACTATTGGTATACGGTTACGGCGGTCGATCGCGCCGAAAATGAAAGCGCGCCGAGTCCGCCGGTATCGGTAGAAATTGTGCAACCTTCGCCGTAAACCGGGGATATATAGATGGCCCATTTTTTGTCATGCTGACTCGTCCGCAGATTCGCACGCATCAACCGTCCCACATGTTCAAGGATTCGGCCGTGCGCACCGGCGTGGTCGTCGGAGTGGGCCTTTCGCTCGCATTGACCGCCTGGTCTTATCTCGCCAACAGTTTACGGATTTTCAATCATATTTCCATGGAGCGGAATCTTGCGGCGGCGGTAATTATCAGCTTCCTGGCGTTTTTGCCGGTGTTGCGTTTCTTCCGTGAGCCGGGAAATTTGCTGATTTCCAGCCTCTTGGCCTGGAGCATTTTCAGCCTCACTTACCGGACATTGAGTTTGTTTTACTGGACTTTGAGCGACTGGTACAGCACGTTTCAGGTTTTCACGATCGGCGCCGTAATTTACCTGATCGTGGCGACGCTTTCCTGGATCGGAACCTGTATCTGGAAAGCTCGCGCCGCGCACCTTCCGCCGCATCACCATTGAGCGAGTTGAACCCCGCATGAAATTCTGCCGCTTCGTTCCCGGCCTTACCGCTGCCTCCAAGTCTGTTTCCGCGCTAAACGGATTGATCGAAGAAGAGCACGTTCGTGAAATTTCCG
>JBBRZT010000293.1:0-4848 GCA_038236395.1 Candidatus Acidiferrales bacterium | reverse complement strand
TATAACGGGCGAATCTATGCTTCGGAGATTGCGCGCGGGCTGGATGTGTTGGAGCTGACGCCGTCGAAGTTTCTGACGCAAAACGAAATCGACGCGGCGAAGACGGTGCGGGTGGCGGATTTGAATGTGCAGAACCAGCAAAAGATCGAGTGGCCGGCGCAGCTGGTGGTGGCCAGGGCGTACCTGGATCAGTTGACCAGATCGCTGGCTTTGCCGGCGGAGCAAATCGCGGAGCTGCAGAAGGCGATGCGGAACGCCGAAACTTCACACATGAACAAGGGAAAATTAGCAAAGCTGAAGAAGCTGGCCGATGGCGTGGAACAGAGCGCGGCCGGGGCGAAGAGTCCTGGAGATGCGGCGCGGTTACATGCGCTGGCGGAAATTCTGAAGCATCCGACGGCGTGATAAGGCCTTCGAAAACGGAAAGTGACGGGGGATTGGTCGAGGCGAGATTGCTTCAGGTGGAAGCTATAGCTTTACCGGGTAGCGGGGAAGATGTACGATGCAAATTGTGGCGATGCGAACTGTGATGATCAGGCGATTTATTTTTGTGGTGGCGGCGGTGATTTGGGTGGCGGCGCCGGTGTTGGCGTGCGTGCCGAAGGCGGCCATGACGGATGCGGAAATGGCTTGCTGCCAGAAGATGGGCGGCGAGTGCGATATGGGCGTGGGGAACCACGCTTGCTGCAAGGATTCGATGCATCGCGCTCCTGGCGCTGCGGTGGTGGCACAGAATTTGCAGACTGATGTGCCGTTGGCGGCGATTGCGGCTGTTGCGGATGTTTATGACGAAATTTTTGCCGAGTATGTTGGCGGGGATTTTTTGGTGCATGTTGGCCTGCCGGGTTTACCTCTCGAATTAAATTCCATACTTAGAATCTGAGTCCGTTTGTTTGCACGCGCCCGCGAAGCTGGTGGAGGTGTGTTTGTGCATTCAAACGGAGGCAGCTATGAAACGTGGTATTGCGGTATTGGTGGCGGCATTTTTGTTGCCGAGTTGTGGATTTGCGGATGGGCATGGGCCGGTGTTTGGGCTGGCGACGCCGACCAACTCGAAGGGTGAGTGGAGTTTTGACAGCGGGGTGTTTGGGCGGACGAATAGTTTTGGGTCGCAGGCATCGTTTCGCGAATTGATTGGTTACGGATTTACGCCGCATGTGACGGTGTCGATTACCGCGCCAGTGGTTTTTGGGAGTGCGTCGCTGACGCCTACAAGGATTCAGGCGGGCGGCGATTTTGATGCCAAGGTGGCGTGGCGATTCCAGCACCGGGCGACGAAAGTTGGCACGCGATTGGAAAGCACCGCGTTCGTGGGGCTGGCGGCGCCGGGGCCGCAATCGGGATTTGCGGGAATCGCTCGCACGTCGAATGCGCCGGGGACGATGTTTGGCGCGGTGACGGGGATGGCGTCGCGCAGCAACTACATCTGGATCGGCAGCACTTTTACAAAATTTTACGAACACAACGGGGACAGGCGCCCTGATGTGCTGGACTACAGCCTGGTGTACGGCTACCGGCCGGCGAAATGGCGGCGGCCGCCGGACAAATGGGATTGGCGATTGTTTGGCGAGCTGGTGGGTGAACGGTCGGGGCGGTTTGTGCAAGGGAGCGCTGTTGTTCCGGAAACTTCGGCGCACCAGGTATTTGTCGGTCCGACCGCGTTGGGAATTTATCGCAACTACACGGTGAGTTTTGGAGCGCAGTTTCCGGTTTATCGCGATGTGGGTTCTTTGTTTCCGAAAGAGCGCGCGCGATTCGCAATTGATTTCAGCTACCTGTTGTTTCAGCATTCCAAGGAGAAGCCATGAAGAGAATTGGTTTGATGGTGGCGGCGCTGGCGTGGGCTTTTTTGTCGGCGGTTTCGGCGCGGGCGGAGATTCGGCAAATGGAGATGTCGATATTCGGCATGGATTGAGAAGTGTGTGCACACGCCGTGCGCGTGTCATTGAAGTCGGTGGCGGGAGTGGATGCGGTGGAGGTGAGCCTGGAGAAAGGGCTGGCGACGATTGCGATGAAGGCCGGGAATGCGGCTACGTTGAAACAGCTGCAGGAGGCGATTACGAAAAATGGATTCACGATGAAGGAAACGAAGGCCACCGTTGCCGGGCAGATTTTTGTGGAGAACGGCAAGGCGGAGCTGAAGATTTCGGGGTCGAATGATGTGTTGAGCTTGATTGCGGAAAATTCGGCGGCGGCTGATGCGAAGGCGGTCGACGCAAAGGGGATGAATGGGAAGTTTGTTGAGGTGCAGGGGACGATTCCGGAGGCGGCGAAGAACAAGGTCCCGGATGCGATTCGTTACCGGTCAATTGTGGAGGAGGGGAAATGAATGCAGTGGGGAGGAGTGCGGGGTCGTCGAGCGTGCTGAGTTATTTTTCTTTGTTTACGTCGGTGGGGACGCTGCTGTGCTGCGCGTTGCCTTCGCTGCTGGTGCTGGCGGGGCTGGGGGCGTCGGTGGCGTCGACGCTTTCAGCGTTGCCGTGGCTGGTGACGCTGTCGCGGCATAAACAGTGGACGTTTGCGATTTCGGGGATGCTGATCGCGTTGAGCTTTGTGAATATGTATTACCTGGCGCCGCGGTGGAGAGCGAAAGCGTGCGCGCCGGAGAATCCTGCGGCTTGCGAGGATGCGAGCAGGGTCAGCAGGGTATTGCTGTGGGTGTCGGCGGCGCTTTATGGAGTGGGGTTTTTTGTGGCGTTTGTGTTGGGTCCGTTGCTGAGGAGGATGGATAACGGATAGACGGGTTGTTGAAGGGTGCAAGTTGCTAGAGTAAAAAAAGCGGCCTCGATTGAGTTGCAATCGAGGCCGAATGCATCTGGGGGACGATGAGATTTAGGCGGCGGCGGTTCGTGTTCTTGCGGGGGTTTGTTCGCCGCGGAGTTTGGATTCGGCGTCGGAGCCGTGTTGCTTGACCATTTTGTTGTAGACGCCGAGGAGCAGGAAGGGCGCGGCCCACTGGCCGACGAACAGGGCTGCGTGGTCCTTGCCGCTGGCTTTGAAAATGGCTGAAGTGGCTATGGAGACGAGTGCGGCGGCCAAGTAGGCGCTGGAGGGGATTTGCGAAGTTTTGGCTTCGATCATGGCGGTGAAACCGTCTTCCGGGGCGCCGGAGATCTTGTTGTTGGTGTCCATTGCGTTTTCGTAGGTGTTTTCGTTCATGGTTCCTCAGTTTTTTTGGATTTTGCGATCGGTGGGTGGCTCGCTCGGTCCATGATGCGCTCTGGCGGCGGGGATGCCATCACCCGTTCGCGGTAATCGATGGGAGATATGTGTGTAGTGTGGCGTAGAGCGGCGCGTCGGGCGGCGGGAATTATCTACAGCGTGGGGCGTGGGTCCGGCGTGGCGTTCCGCGGGTCGGCGCGGTGGGCGCATTCGAGGATGGCGGGGATCATCTCGCCGTAGAGGCGCATTTTGTCGAGCAGAGTGACCGCGCCGTAGCCGTTGGCGAGGGCCTGGGCGTCGGTGTCGTTGGAAAAGGAAACGGCCAGGGTGTGATTGACGGAAACCAGTTGAGATTTTACGAAAGCGGGAGTGAAGTCACGCTTTCCAGGCAGATGCAGGTCCAGGAGGAGAACGTCGGGCTTGAGATCGGCAATCATCTGCATGGCGGAGGCGAAACTGGAAGCTTCGCCGAGAACTTTTATGCGCGGCTCTTCGTCCAGCGTTCTTCGAATGGCGGTACGCATGAGTTCGTTGTCATCGGCGATAAGGACTTTGATAGGCATGGGTTGCTCCAGGCCGGTGGATTTGTAACAGGAGCAGGCTGACATTGTCGGTGCCTGGCCAAATGTTCACTATTGAACGGGTCGATGAAATAGGTGGAACGGTAGGCTGGCCTACGGAGTCAGGCTAACGGGAATTTTTGAAACGGCTCATTCCGATTTTGAGGATGCCAATTTTATTGGGATGGCCAGATAGACTCACTGGCCGGAATTTTTTCTGACGTGGTGGACGCCGTCGTGGTCGAAATGTAGGAGGTAGTCGCCGTCAGGGATAAAGGGTTGGTTGAGGGGCTCGACGAAGCATTCCGAGCAGCCGGAGGCGAGCTCCGGCGGGATGTTGCCGTTTCTGTTGGGCGCCTGCTTCATGAATTTCATCGCATACTCGACGCGGAATTGATTTTGCGGGCGATGCGCAGAGTGCATTTCACCAAAGCCGGCTAGCTCAATGGTTTGTTGATCCTCTGAGGCGGTTTGCTCTCGGACTGAAGCCGCTAAACGCGGCTCGGCCATTTCGGCTTTCAGCGCGTCAAGAGCGCTCTCCGGATTGCTGTGGGGCGATTCAGCGTGTTTTTGCATGCCTTCATGATGACATTCCGCTAAAGGTAATTCTGTTCCATCGCGCACGCTGCTGAAAATTTGGAAATTTTACGAAATTGGGCGAGTAGTGGAGCGTAGTGCGCTCAGGACTGCGAAATACATGGATGCGGATGGGTGTTTTCAAGATTGTATGTATGGCCCAAGCGCGCGGCAGTATCCAAACTGAACATCTGGGAGGAATCAAATGTCAGAACTGAAAGAATTGCTGGTGGAAAGTTTGCAGGATCTGTTGAACGCAGAGAATCAACTGGTGGGGGCGCTGCCGAAGATGGCTACCGCGGCGCACTGCAGCAACTTGAAGCAAGCGTTCACCAAACATTTGACGCAGACCGAGGGGCACGTGGAGCGATTGCAAATGGCGCTGGAGCTTCTGGGCGAGGATACGGACTCGAAGCCTTGCAAGGGAATGAAGGGCTTGATCGAAGAAGGTCAGGAAGTGATTTCCGATGGCGAAGAACTGGACGAACTGACGGCGGATCTGGCGCTGATCGCTGCGGCGCAGAAGGTCGAGCACTATGAAATTTCGGGT
>JBBRZT010000292.1:0-4942 GCA_038236395.1 Candidatus Acidiferrales bacterium | reverse complement strand
GCTCCGTTGGCGCACACCACGACGGCTTTGGCTTTCTGCAAATGAGTATTTTTGTCTTTGTCGAAATAAGCCGCGCCGGTCACTCGCCCGCGCGAATCCATTTCAATTTTGTGCACGTAGGAGTCCGGCCGAATCTCGCACCGCCCGGTGCGCTCCGCCACCCGAATGGCCGCCGCCAGCGAACTGCTTTTCGCGCCGACTTCGCAGCCGAACCCCAGGCAGAATCCGCAGTTGACGCAGGCGCTGCGTCCCGCGCGCGGCTGCGACAGAATCGCCATCGGCGCCGGAAACGGATTCCAGCCCAGCTTGCGCGCCGCGCGTTCGAATATCACGCCGGAGGATTTCACCGGCAGCGGCGGCATCGGATACGGTTTCGACCGCGGCGGATCGAAAGGGCTCGCGCCCGCCAGCCCCGAAACGCCAATCTCCCACTCGACTTTGGTGTAGTAGGGCTCCAGGTCCGCGTACTTGATCGGCCAATCCACCAGGTTGGCGCCGGGCACCGCGCCGACTTTGCTGCGCTCCACAAAATCGATTTCGTGGAAGCGCCAGAAATTTGCGGTGAAGTGCACGCTGGTGCCGCCCACGCTGCGCCCGTACACTAGCGCGCGCTGCGGCTTGGCTTTATCCTGAGGCGTCTTGCGAAAAGTGTTGGGCTGCAGCTTGGGATGATTGGTGAGCAGGTCTTCGCCCAGAATTTTGATTTCGTTGTGAGTGTAATCCGCTTCGGTAAGGTAAGGACCCTGCTCCAGAACCACCACGCGGAATCCATTGGTGGAAAGTTCCTTGGCCAGAATTCCTCCGGCCGCGCCGGAGCCCACGATCACGAAATCCACTTCGTCGGAGGTTTTGTATTTCGGATGATCAACCATCATTTTTCATCGCTGCCTTGGGCGCCGGTTTCCAGCCTGGATAATCCTTGTCGTAGTAGCCGAAAGGCGACTGAAAACTGTGCTCCATCTCGCGCCCGATCAGCTTCCAGCCTACGCCGCCGCGATTGCCTTGCTCGGCTTCCGGATCGATCAAAAATCCAGCGATAGTCGCGATGCGCACCGCTTCAAAAAACGTCTGCGCCGATGCGAGGTTTCTGCGCCGCGCCACTGTCTTAGGTTGGGTCGCGTCCATGGCCTGCAGTAGCTCATCCTGCTGCTCGGGCGTCGCCGCTGAAAACTTTTCCACGTTAGGAAACTTTTCCCGCACCTCACTCTGCAATTCGGGCAAGCCGTCGCGATATTTTTGCTGGTCGCCGCTCGCAAAGGTCACCAGCGAGCGGTCGATGAAATAAATCACGCCGGCTTCGCGCGCGCCCGGCGTGTCGTCGGTAGGAATGATGCGCGCCGCGATGGCCTCAACCTCAATGGCTTCCTCGGGAGTAAGAAATTCAAATTTGTAAGCTCCGGTCGATTGCGCCGCGGCCCGTCGAGCGTGCGCAGCCGCCGCCAGCATCTGTGGCCAGTGCGCGGCCGCCCACGCCGCCGTAATTCCCCGGCCCGCCTGCGATAGAAACCTGCGCCTGCTGAATTCGTTCATCGTGTTAGTTCGAATTGTCGCGTTCGACTTGTCTCGCTTGAATTATCGCGTTCGATCTGCCTAGCACTTTAGTCGGCTGCCCACGCATCGTCAACCCAGATCGGGTATGGGGACAGTCTCCAATACCTGCGTTCCTCGTAGGCGACTCGTCTTGGGTTAAGCTTGCAGGGTATTAACATGAGTCCAACGATAACAGCCCGTGTCTGTTTTGGACTTCTACTCTCTCTACTAACTGCATTTCGACAGCCGTCGGAGCCTCGCCCCATATTCCAAACGGACTTGCGGCCTTATGGATACGACGCAAAGGGCATGGGCCCGACGGCCGTAGAGTTCACGGAACTAAATTTTTTGTCTGACGACCTTGTGCTCGTGACGATCACATATTGGAACAGCCCTCAAGAACCGTTTTTGGGCAGACGCCCGTCCACATTCCTGCTACTTGAAGTCTCACAAAATCGCCTAGTGAAAAGAGCCGAAATGGCGGTCAAGAAATTCCCGGGTTCGGTGAAAGCCACGCAAGAAGGGCGATTCGTGGTTCTGAGTGAGTCGGGGCTACAACTTTGCTCACGCGAATTAGAGTGTGGGGCACCGAGGTCAACCAGTGGCCGGCTTCTTGTATCTCCGTTGGGCACCAGCATTGTCGTTGATATGAAGGGTGAAACGGAACAAATGCTGTTGGACGGAACAACACTGAGGGAACTAGCTCGTTACCCGCTACAAGGGACATCGATAGTTCCTTGTGATGGAGCGATTCTGGCCATTAGCGATACTAAAGTATTTATTCAAATACCAGGCCGCGCAGACCGCCAACTGCCATTTGAAGATTCGAGATATTATCCCAATGTGCGATGCATCAATCAGAGGCTCGTCGTCGGTTTCCAATCGGACAAGGGTTTGGCGGTGGCCAGCATGGATGGCGATGTTTTGTTCCGTATGCCTGTCCAAGAATGGTGGAAGGGGCCAGCGATTGTAACCTCCGCCTCGGGAACCAGGTTCGGTCTCTACCAACAGGGCTACACAGCATGGAATTCGTTCGTAAATTTTCTCGACATAGACCAGGGGCGACGAGCGAACTTCGAAAGCATTTCCATCATGTCAAGTGATTCGGGGAAACAACTCCTTGCGTTACGGTGGGATCCACGCCCCTATCGGGCCCCGTCCGCAGTACCCGCGCTTTCACCTGACGGGCACAAACTAGCTGTGATCCGGCATGGATTCTTGAATATCTTCGAAATACCTTGAAGCGTAGATTTTTTCAACTTGCACACTAGATGGGCGACAACGTTCAACTAAGACGTAGCTCTCGATAGGTCGGAAACTGATCCACTACTCCGGTGCGCCACCCAAATCCGTAGCCCTGCGGCAATCCTCCACATTTCGCGAAATGGCGCCGGTTTGAGACACTACTCCTCGGCACCTATGCCTACACTCACTGGCGGGATCGGCACCGGGAGCAAGTGGTTGCTGGACAGAATCGTCGGCGTTCTGGCCGCCACCGGCGTCAATCCCAACTTTCTAACTTTTCTCGGCCTGGTGGTGAATTTCGGCGCGGCCGTCAGTTTTGCCGTCGGCGGATTCCGCACCGGCGCGTTCATCGTTCTCTTCGCCGGATTTCTGGACATGCTCGACGGCCAGGTGGCGCGCCGCCAGAATCGCGTCACCGCTTTCGGCGCGTTTTACGATTCCACACTGGACCGCTACGCCGATATGGCCCTGTACATGGGCCTGCTCGTTTATTATTCCGTCAGCGGCCGCACGCCTTACGTGGTGCTGGCCGCGGTGGCCACCGCCGGCTCCGTGATGGTCAGCTACGCGCGCGCCCGCGCCGAATCTTTAATCCCGCTCTGCAAAGTCGGCTTCATGGAGCGCCCCGAGCGCCTGGTGCTTTTAATTATCGGCGGGCTCTTCAATCGCATGGGCGCGGTGCTGTGGGTCATCGCCGTGGTTTCTACTATCACCGTAATTCACCGCATTGTTTACACCTGGCAGGAAACCCGCGCCGGCCGCACGCTGCCGGGCATCAAACTCACTCTGTAATTTTTTTTCTGCAGTGCTCAGCGCTCAGAATTTGCCGTCGATTCCTTCAATCGCGCTTCCACCGGCTCTGAAATCATGCTACGCACTCGGTCACTCAACTGCTTGACCTCGTTTTTCTTTATCGTGGTCGTATCGATGGTGTCATGAAGTATCACCCTCACCGTCGCAGGCCACAGCATCCAATGCCCGGTGCGATGGAGCTGAAACGAACCCACCAGACTCACCGGCACAATAGGAATCCCCAGTTGCTGCGCCACGCGGAATCCGCCATCCTGAAACTCGTCCACATGCCCGTCGCGGGTGCGCTTCCCTTCCGGAAAAATAATCAAGCTCGTGCCGCCGTCGATAGCCGCCTGCGTCATCCGCCACATGCGCTTCAAATCCGACGGCCGCCGGACATCGGGCACCGGCACATTGCCGAAGCGCTTCATCAGCCAGCCATACGCGGGAATTTTGAAGTGTGATTCCAGCTCCCACCCGCGCGCGTACTGCGGCACCGCGCTGTACAGCACAAAGGGATCGAACACATTCACGTGATTGACCATGAAAAAACACGTACGCGCCGGATCGAATCCCGGCGAGCGCTGCACTTCCAGCCGCGCGCCGCAGAAAAACACGATGCGCCTCGAAAAATCGCGCTGCAGCCAGTCGGTTTTTCGCGGATCGAGGAAAACTCCCAGAAACACCAGGATGGGCGCGGCGATAAAAAAGTGCAGCAGGCTTGCGGCCCACAAAATCGCGCTGCGCACAGCCAGCCACGCGCGCTTCATATATAGACGTCCACCGCCGCGGGCACGATATCCAGCGTGCGGCATTTCAGCGGCAGCACTTCGCCGTCGACCATCACGTCCACCGCATCCGCCATGTTGAATTCCACGTGGCGCACCGCGCGCCGCGAAGCCTGGCGGTGCTGCATATGCCGGCCATCGTAAATGGTGGGCAGCATGCGCAGCGCCGCGAGCCGCCCAATGGGCCCCCAGTGCACAAATTCGATCAAGCCATCGCTGGGGTCCGCGTCCGGAGCGATCCACATCGTTCCGCCGGTGTAGGCGCTGTTGTTGAAGGTCAAAAAAAGGCAAGGACGCCGGTCCCATTCCTGGTCTTCGTCGCAGCGCACGGCGAAAACCAGCGGGCGCAACTGCGCCAGCCGCACAAAAACTCCCAGCAGGTAACCCAAGTGGCCGAACGGTTTGAAATAGCGATTGGTCAGCGCGCCCACGTTGGCGGTGAACCCCACGCTCACCAGGTTGAAAGAATAGATTTCGCCGCTGTCATGCGTCAGGCGCATCAGGTCGATGGTGCGCGTGCGCTTTTCAAGCAGCGCCTGCAAGGACTCCTTCGCGCCGTCGCGGCCATAGTCGCGCAGGAAAGAATT
>JBBRZT010000291.1:0-4969 GCA_038236395.1 Candidatus Acidiferrales bacterium | reverse complement strand
GCGGCAATTTTGTGGGAAGGCGCGCGCGAGCGGCTGCTGCTCTATCGCCACACCAATACCGGCGACGGCCAACTGGAACGGATGCCGCAGGCCATTGTCGCCCGCGAAGACGCGCTGCGCCTGTCGCGCACGGTGCTGGCGTATCCCGGCAAAATTCGCGCGCGATTTTCCATGCCCAACAAAATCGGGCCGGCGGTGGAGCAGGAAAACGTCGTAGCGGAAATTCGCGGCTACGAAAAGCCCGACGAAGCGGTGATTCTTGGCGCGCATCTGGATTCCTGGGACCTCGGCACCGGAGCGCTCGATAACGGCTGCAACGCCGCGCTGGTGATTGAAGCGGCGCGCGCGCTGAAAGCCACGGGACTGCGGCCGCGGCGCTCCATCCGATTCATTTTATTCAGCGGTGAAGAAGAAGGGCTGCTCGGCTCGTGGGCGTATGTAAGGGCGCATCGCGCGGAGTTGGACAAAATTCAGGCGGTGATTGTTTTTGATTCCGGCATCGGGCGCGTGACCGGCTATTCGATGGGAGGCCGCCGCGATTTCGAAGCCGGCGTGCGCGAAGTGTTGAAGCCGCTTGATTCCTGGGGACTGGATCGGCTGACCGCCGACGCGCAGACCGGCACCGACCATTTCGATTTCATGATCGAAGGCGTGCCCACGCTGGTGGCCAACCAGGAAGAATACAACTACATGCCGAACTATCACGCTGCTTCGGACACGCTCGACAAAGTGGACATGCGCGCGTTGAAGTTGCACACCTCGATCGCCGCGCTGACAGCCTGGGGCCTGGCCGATCGCGTGGCGCCGCTGGGCAAACGCCTTTCGCGCGCGGAGCTGGAAAATTTGATGAGAGAGACTGGGCTCGACCAACAGTTGAAGTCGATGGGCTACTGGCCGAACTGGCAAAATGGCACGCGCGGACGGCAGCCGTAACTTTTTGTAGCCAGGAGCAGCCTGGCATGTGCTGCGGCGTTCTTCCGGGCTGGCACCCGGTATACTAATAGGATGACGCAGTCGGTCATTTCCAAAAATCAGGCCGGGCCCGCGACGATTCTGGCGCTGGATTATGGGCGCGCCAGAATTGGGCTGGCTATCGCTGGCACGGAAGCGCGGCTGGCCAAGCCGCTGGCCACGCTGGAACGCATCAATCGCAACGAGGATATGCGCCGGCTGCGAGAACTGGTTCGCGAACAGGGCGTGACGCAGATTATTGTGGGCTTGCCGCTGCGGCTGGATGGTTCGCACGGAGAAATGGCCGAAGAGGCGTCGCGTTTTGCCGAGCGGGTGCGTAAGCAGATTGGTGTGCCGGTGGAAATGGTGGACGAGCGGCTGACCAGTTGGGAAGCCGAACGAATGCTGGAAGAGCAGGGTGGGCGGACCATGAATCCGCCAGTTCGGCCGCCGTCTGGCAGGGATTCTGGCAGGGTGACGCGCAAGCCCAAAGCGGAAGGCAAATTGACCGTCGATGCCATGGCCGCCGCCGTAATGTTGAAGGAATATTTGGAGCGGTAGCTTTCGCGACGGTAAAGCATCTAATTATTAGGCGTCTCGATACGCGTGTGACTCCGGAGACCTAGCTGACGTGGGAAAATTTTTGCTTTTCATTTTGCTGATTGTTGCGGCTGTGGCCGCGTGGCTGTGGTACTCCATCAATCAGCCGTACCGTGGATTTCCGGCGGAAGGAATTTTTGTGGACGTGCCGCATGGCTCATCGAGCCGCTCGGTGGCGCGCCTGCTGGAGCGCCAGGGCGTGGTGCGCAGCGCCATCGCGTTTGAATTTTACGCGCGCAGGCACTCGCGGCGGTCCCTGCAAGCCGGTGAATATTTCTTTGATAGCGCCAGCTCGGCTCACGATGTTTTCTGGAAACTGGCCAATGGGCAGATATTCGAACAGCCCTTTACGGTACGCGAAGGCGAAACCATGTTTGATATTGCGCGCGACCTGGAAGACGGAAAGTTCATGCCGGCCAGCGAATTTTTGAGCGCCGCCAAAGATCCCGCTCTGATTCGGGATTTATCCCCGCGAGCTGCGACGCTGGAAGGGTTTCTCTTTCCGGCGACGTATCATTTGTCGCGCCACCCAACAGCCATCACTCTAACCACCGAGATGGTCCGAAAATTTAAAGAGGAATGGAGCACCGTTACCGCCTCCAATCCTGTGGAAGCTGCCGCCTCAAATCAAGCTGACGCAACCGCTTTGACCAGCACTGGTTTAACCAGCAGCCGCCCGATTGCTTCCATCGTCACACTGGCTTCTCTGGTGGAACGCGAAACGCCCAAAGCCGAAGAACGTCCGTTGGTCGCGGGCGTGTTTGAAAACCGCTTGCACAAATCTATGCCCTTGCAATGCGATCCCACCGTTATTTACGCTCTGGAGCAAAACAACAGCTACAAAGGCACGCTGACGCTCACAGATCTGCGCATCGATTCGCCGTACAACACTTATGTGCATACCGGTCTGCCTCCCGGGCCGATCGGCAATCCCGGTGAAGCGTCTCTGCGCGCCGCGGCCCAGCCGGCGAAAACGGATTATTTATATTTCGTGGCCAACACCCAGGGCGGGCATTTCTTCAGCTCCACGCTGGCGGAACACAACAATAATGTGATTAAGTACCGGCGGCTGCTGGCCGGGGAGCAGGCGCCGACGCGATGAACGATCCGTCCAACACGAAGAAGTCGCTCATCCTGGAAGCCGCGCGCAGTATCGGCGTGCAGAAGTGGACGCCAGCGGAAATCGACCAGCTGCGCCGCCGCTTGATCGCCGAACATGGCGAGGCCGGAAAAACCGGCGCCGACTACATCGCGGATGTCCTGGAAGGCGCGGGGTTGAAACTGGAGTTGACCCTGCAGGAAGAGGCCGAAGACCAGTACGAGGAAGAATTCGCGGACCTGCTGCATTTCAAAACGCTGGAGGACGCGGAAGTCAGCGTGATGCGCCTGGACGAATTGATGCGCAAATTCCGCAGCCAGGGCGAAAATGCCGCGGTGGAGCGGGTGCTTAACGTGGCGCGCCTCGGAAAGCGCCGCGCGGAAATGATTTCGCGCAATCACAAAGTGGAAGCGCCAAAGCGCGCCGAAAAAGTGGAAATCGCCAACTGGTTTCGCATCTGGCTGGAAACTCCCGACGCTTTTTTTGACTGGCTGGACGTGCGCAAGCAGTCTCCCGAATTTCGCGAGAAATTTCCGCAAGCGGGCCTGGAAGAATGAGCGCTCCCGTCAACGCGCTGGGCAGCGGCGCTCTCGATCTGCCGCCCTTTTCGCTGGATGTCGAAGTTTTGAATCTCGGCGCGGAAATAAAAGCCGTGGGGCTGGAGCTGCTCGAAACGGAAAGCCGCGAGCCGGTGCGCGGCGCGCAAGCGGCGCAAATCTGGTCGGCGTCGTTTCCCGCGCTGGCCGGCGAAGAATTCTATGTTCTGGATTTCTTCAGCCACCTCGATCGCGTGCGTGATTTTTGCGACACCCATGAAATTCCTTATCGCGAAGCTGCCGAACGCTGCCTGGTGATTTCCAAGCCGTCGCAGGAGCAGCTGCTGGATATTTTTGGCCGCTTCGAAGCGGAAACGTTTGGCTTGCGAGTTGGCACTGCGGCCCAGAATCCCGACCCGGCTCTCGAAGGCGAGCTTTCCAGCCGCGGCCTGGATGCCTATCAATCGGCCTACACGCGCTACACATTTTGCGCCGTTTGCGAGCCGGAAGATGGCTGGGTCACTTTGCTCAGCGAAAAATTGTGGCCCAGCGAAGTGATTCGCCGCGTACGTCCGGCGCTGCAACCATTTAACGTTCATATCGCGCGGCCCAACTGAACCCTCGTGCCCGTCAAACACCACGAAAGCAAGATGCTGCGACGCGACCTGCCGGGAATTTTGCTGTTATCGATGGCCATCGCTCTGGCGGGCTGCGGCGGCAAGGTGAAAGTGGTCAAGGTCACACCGCCCGCCGCACGGCCCGTGGTGCTCGATGCCACCCGCGAAGAATTGCTCGAGAAGTACAACGCCAGCGCGCGCGCGGTGAACAGTCTGAACGCCACCGTCGAGCTCAAGCCCACCGCCGGCTCCAAATACAGCGGCGTCATCGAGGAATATCACGAGGTCAAAGCTTTTCTGCTGGCCCAGCGGCCCGCCAGCATCCGCGTGATCGGCCAGGCGACGGTGATCGGCAAGACCGTTTTCGATATGGCCAGCGACGGCGAAACGTTCCGCGTTTCTATCCCGTCCAAAAACAAATTTCTGATCGGTTCCGTCTCCGTCGAGCGCGCCAGCAGCAAGCCCATCGAAAATCTGCGCCCGCAACATTTGCTGGATGCGCTGTTGTGGCCCGAAGTTCGCAAGGAAGAAACCGTTCTGTTCGAAGAGTTCAACGAAGAAAGCGCGCGCTACTATGTGCTCACCGTCCTGCGCGGCGGCTATCAAACCGAAATCCTGCGCAAAATCTGGTTTGATCGCTCCGTTCTGCAGGTCGCGCGGCTGGAGAGTTTTGGCCCGCGCGGAATTTTAGTCTCCGATACGCACTTTTCGAACTGGCAGCCGGTCGACGCCGACGGATCGGCAACTCCGGCATCGAGTTCTGCACAGCAGCAGTTTCCTCGCTCCATCCTCATCGAGCGGCCACATGACGATTACCGCCTCGATCTGCAGATTGCCAAGGTCACTTTGAACCCCGATATTCCCGCCGAACGCTTCAAACTTGAACAGCCCGCCGGCGCGGAAGTAATTCACGTTGGCGAACCGGCCGCCGAAACCCAGCCCAAACAAAACACACAACCTCAGGACGCCAAGCCCCAGGGTCACCAACGATGATGGGCGAACTCATCGCGCGCAATCTTTTGCACCGCCCCATGCGCACCTTCATCGGCGTGATGGCGGTCGCCGTCGAAGTCGCCCTCGTGGTGCTCATCGTCGGCCTCACTTCCGGCCTGCTGCAGGAAACCGCCAAGCGCATCGAGGGCATCGGCGCGGACATCATGGTCCAG
>JBBRZT010000290.1:0-4982 GCA_038236395.1 Candidatus Acidiferrales bacterium | reverse complement strand
GGTGAACGCAGGGCACTTTCCGTAACAACCAGACTCAAAATATTCCAAGGTGATGCCGGTCAGTTCGGTGGGAAACGCTGGCTTCGAACGCAGGTCGGCATCCGCCGGAAATCCCGAAAGTGACGCGATACACTCCTTTCGAACATCTTGGCGAGCTGATGTCGAAGGTTGAGTAAAACTCGACAAAGTTATGAGAGATGCGACACCGATCGTCACGGCCGTGAATCGCATCCGCTAACAAGACGACTTGTCAGTGGTCAGCACCAGTAAGTATTCTTCAGACAAGTCTTCCTGCTTACCAGCCCCAGATTTTTTGCGCGCCGATTACCAACGCCAATGTGAACGCGGCGATGGCTACTTCGCCGATGGCACCTACCGCGAATGGACGCAGGCCCTGTTTGCGCATTTCGCGGAAATTGGTGCGCAGTCCGACGCCTGCGAAGGTGAGCAGAAAAGCCCAGCGGGAAAGATTGGCGAGGGCGGACACCTGATCTTTGGTGAAGAAGTGATAGGTGGCCAGCACGGAGATGAGCAGGAAGCCCAGAACGAACTTGGGAAATTTCTGCCACAGAAACGCGGCTTTGTTTTTTACGGTTTTAGCGTGGCCCTGGCTGGCCCAGTAAAGCGCGTAACCCAAAACGACGAAGCCGATCATGGCGTTGCGCGTGGTCGTAGCGAACACGGCAAGCTTTCCAGCCGCGTCGGAGTACAGCGCGCCCGCGGCGGAGGCTTCCGCGGTATTGTCCACGGCGAGCCCGGCCCATAGGCCGTAAGCGTGATCGCTGAGATGCAGCGCGTGGCCAATCAGCGGAAACGTGAACAGCGCGAGCGCCCCAAGCGCGAGAATGGCGGCGATGGCGAAGGAGGAATCTTCTTCGTCGGCGTCGATCGCTCCCTGCGTGGCGATGATAGCGCTGACGCCGCAAACCGCGGAACCGACAGCGAGGAGCGTTGTCAGCTTGGGCTTGAGATTAAACAATCGGCCGAGCAGCGTCATGAACGCGATGGCTCCGGCGATTTCAACGGCAACCAGCGCGAGGCTGACGCCGCCAAGTTTCAGAACATCGCCGAGTAGAAAGCGGGCGCCGAGCAGCACGATGCCGACCTTTAGCCAGAACTCATAGGTGGCCACTCCGGGGCGAAATATCGCGGGCACTCCGACAGTGTTGGAAATGGCGGGGCCGAGAAGAATCGCCCACAGCACATATTCGATGTTGGGGAAAACCCAATGGTGAGCCTTTGCGTACTTGCCCACGTTTTGTTCCAAGAGCTTGCCTGCGTAACCGATGGCGGCTAGCAGGAGCACTCCCGGAATGAGGCGAAGAAATTGCAGGGTGGGTGTCGCCTGCTTTACCTGCGTCCGTTCAGCCTGGGGTAGTGCAAATGTTTCCGACATTTTCATTCTCTCCGTATGGCGCTGAAGCATTTTTGCTGCTTAACTGGCATCCGATCACCCCCCTGATAATTCGAGACATTCGCCAAGTAACCAAAGCCGATTTACCAGGGAACGTGCTTGATGACTCCGACGCGAATCAACAAGGCGGCGACAAACGCCGCCAAAACTGCCCAGGTGTCCCATGAGATTCGTGATTTCTTGGATTTTTCTTCTCCGGTTTCTTGTATGGCCATTTCTCTCCTTTTTAATTCTAGACGGTGTTTCAAATGCTCTCTTAGGCGATGGATTCAATCTGGTGTTGCTGCGATTCCCTCTTCCGAGTGGTCCAAAACGACTCGTTGATTTCGGCAAGCTCATGAGACGCGACGCGCCCGACGATAAAGAGAGCCGGGGCGGGAAGTTTTTCTCCGGTGTGAAGGCTGCCAACGCTGGTCCAGCGTACTTGTTGTTGCGCGCCGGTGGCGCGCGAGACGATCACGCAAGGCAAATCGGCGGGCAAGCCGCTGTCGCGCAGGCGCTCGGCAACTTCGCGATAATCAGAGCCGGGCATATACAGGACCAGCGTGGTGTCCGCGGTGAGCTGGCTCCATTCCAGGTTGCCGCGTTCCGGGCTGCGGGAAAACGTGCTGAAGAGCACCTGCGAAGCGACGCGCCGGTCGGTGAGGGAGATTCCTGCCGCGGCTGCTGCGCTCATCGCCGCGCTGATGCCTGGAACCATTTCATGCGGAATATTCGCCTGGCGCAGCGATTCCAGCTCTTCGGCGGCGCGGCCGAACAGGGAGGGGTCGCCACCTTTGAGGCGCACAACGGTGGTGCGCGACTCGGCGTAAGAGACCAGCAGCGAGTTGATTTCATCCTGAGTGAGGAGCTTGCGGCCGGCGCGCTTTCCGACGTCAATGATTTCGGCGCGGGGCGAGATCATGGCCAGAATTTCCGCGCTGACCAGCGAGTCGTGGAGAACGATGTCCGCAGTGGACAAGAGGCGCGCGGCCCTGACCGTGAGTAAATCAGGATCGCCAGGTCCGGCGCCGACCAGATAGACCGTGCCCGGGTTGCGACGAGGTGCATTATTCGCGCCCGCCACTTTGTTTGTTGCGGGTTTCCGATCTCTAGAGCGAACAAACCGCGAGAACATTTCGCGGCTGGCGAGGCGATGCAGGAGAGCTTTGTTTTCGCCCGCGTTCTCCTGGTATGTCGCGCTGGCGCGAAGCTGCTCGCGCGCTCCACCCAGAGAGTCGAGCCACTCAGCGTATTCGACCGGATATTGCTGCTCCAATTCTTTACGCATGCGCTGGGCGAGAGCGGGGCTTTTTCCGTTAGTAGAGATGGCGATTTGCAAATCGCCACGCTGCACAATGGAGCCGTAGTAGAAATGGCAGTTCGCGATATCGTCTACGGCGTTGCAGAAAATGCCTCGGGACTCCGCTTCCTGAAAGACGGCGCCATTGACGGTCTGCAGGCTTGTCGCGGCGACAACGAGGCGGACACCTTCGAGATCGGCGGGCGTAAATTCTTTTCTCGTCCACTCTATTTCTCCGGCGCGCACCCATTCGGAAATTTCAGTATTGATCTGCGGGGCTACCACGCGGACACGCGCCTGCGCCTGGAGGAGTCCGGGAATTTTTCCGGCAGCGATGGCGCCGCCGCCCACGACCAGAACCAGGCGGTCCTGCAATTTCACGAACATGGGAAAGAGGCTCATTTTTTCACTCAGCCTTCCACGCCGTGCGGTACCGCGCCGAGCGCAAGGTCGCGATCGACGGCACTTACAAAATTTCCAGCCAGCAACGCCCGCAGTTCATCGTTGGTGTGCCGGGAAAAAAACTGGCGCAGATTTTCGTTTCCTTCGCGCAAAGTGTTGAAGCCTACGAGAAGGCGCTCGATGGCGTCCGGAACAGTGTCTGCCGAGCAGCGATAGCCCACCGGGCGCGCGATGGAGGCGAACTGCCCGACGCTGCCGCCGATGCAGAAGTAGTAGGCGTCCACCATGCGGCCGTCCTGCTTGATTTTTTTGCCTTCGATGCCGATGTCGGCGATCCAGTGCTGCCCGCAACTATTCGGGCAGCCGGTGATGTGCAGCTTGAGCTGCTCTTCGAACGCGGGCAGACGCTCTTCCAGCTCGTGAGTGAGCCAGCGAGCAAAACTTTTCGTTTCGGTCAGCGCCAGTTTGCAGAATTCCGACCCGGTGCAGGAAATGGTTCCCCGCGCGAAGGGTGAAGCCTGTACGGGCAATCCCGCGGCCGTAAGCTCCGCGGCAACCAGCGAGGCGCTTTCCTTGCGCACGTTCACGATCAGGAGATTTTGCATGACGGTGTTGCGCACGTGGCCGTCGGCGTGGCGGTCGGCGAGGCCGGCGGCGAGATTCAACTGCTGGGGAGTGATGCGCCCTCGCAGGACAGAAGCGCCGACGTATACCAGTCCGGACTGCTTTTGCGGGTGCACGCCGATATGGTCGCGGTGGACGTCGGCAGGTATCTCTTCGATTTCGCCGGCGTCGAGCGAAAAACCGATGCGCTGCTGCAGTTCGGCGAGAAAGGTGTCAGCGGTCCAGCCATGTTCCAGGAAAAGAAATTTCAGGCGAGCTCTTTCGCGGCTCTGGCGCAGGACTTCGCTGGCTCTAAAGATTTCCGCGACGCCGCGGACCACCGCAACGACCTGTTCCGGCTTGACGAAGGCGTCTAGCGGCACCGCGAGATGCGGATTGGTCGAGAGCCCACCTCCGACGCGCAGAGTGAAACCGACTTCGCGCCGGCCGTAGCGTTGGCGGGTGGTAGCGGTGAGACCAATGTCGTTGATTTCCGGATAGGAGCACCAGTGGCGGCAACCGGTGATGGAAATTTTGAATTTGCGCGGAAGATTGTAAAACTCAGAGTTTCCGCCAAGCTGGCGGTCGATTTCCAGCGCCAGAGGCGAAGCGTCAATAATTTCCTCGCCGTCGAGCCTCGCGAGCGGGCAACCGGTAATGTTTCGGGCCACGTCGCCGCATGCGCCGGTAGTGGTGAGGCCCGCGTTCCAAAGCGTTTGCAAAAGATCGGGCAGCGACTCAACCGTAACCCAATGCAGCTGAATATTCTGCCGCACGGTGATGTCCGCGACGCCGCGGCCGTATTTTTCAGCGAGGTGCGCGATGGTGCGCACCTGCTCACTGCGCAGAAGGCCGTTGGGAATCCGGATGCGCACCATGAAAAACGGCAAGGCCTTGCCTTCGCCGTTTTTTCCGCCGGTTACACCGAGTCCGTCGCCCTGGGTGTAAATGCCCCAGGAACGAAAGTACGTGCCGACCCATTCCGGCGGAATCGAATCGAAACCGTCGCGGGCAAATTGCTGAATTTCGTCGAAATGATCCCAGGCGTTCTTGGAGCGCTTGAGCCGCTCGATGCGCTGGGCCTTCGTTTCAGTGATCTTGGGTGCTGCCGATTCTGGTTGCTGCACTTCAGC
Source organism: Candidatus Acidiferrales bacterium (assembly GCA_038236395.1). GTDB lineage: Bacteria > Acidobacteriota > Terriglobia > Acidiferrales > UBA7541 > Acidiferrum. Next base: position 148 of record JBBRZT010000290.1, on the reverse strand, counting down.
CATGGATAATTCACCTGTAAAGCAACTGAGCCTTGAACTTCGCGTCCAAAAACAAAAAGCCCACGTTCACCAGGACTCTGGCAACGTGGGCTTCGGAACTTTTTAGTATGCGTGCGCTAAGTTCGGAAACTTGTCGGGCCAGAGCTGT
>JBBRZT010000289.1:0-5029 GCA_038236395.1 Candidatus Acidiferrales bacterium | reverse complement strand
TGGAGGAACTGGTCAGCGCACAAAGCGCCTTCGCCGAAAAAAACCAGGGCGAAGGTGCCGAGGAACTCCGCGGCAAGTTTTTGTGTGCTGGTGTACATGCAGAAGCCTCCCGGCCGAAGAGAAAGGCACGGCGGAATACGACGGTGATTCTAGCTTGAACTTTGAGATGCGACTACAAGAAGGTCAAGAAAGTTTCCTGACGTGACGATTCGCCGGCGCGGCGGATTTGTCAGCGCGACGCGGCGGCGACCGGGCTGTTCACTGGCGTCAGCCAATTGTGACGGTCTGGCTTGGAGCCGCTGGTGATAGCGAAAAATTCGTCCTGCAGCTTGCGGGTGATGGGGCCGGCGACGCCTTTGCCGACGGTGATGTGATCGACGGAGCGAATCGGCGTGACTTCCACCGCGGTGCCCACAAAGAAAACTTCATCGACGATGTAAAGCATTTCGCGGGGGATGACGGTTTCTTTCACGGGAATATTCAGATCTTCGGCAAGCTTCACGACGGTGTCGCGAGTGATGCCCGGAAGAATGCTGGTGGCCAGCGGAGGAGTGTAGAGAGTGCCGTCGTGGACGAGGAACACATTCATGCCGGAGCCTTCACTGACGTGGCCGCCAGAATCGAGGGCGATGCCTTCGGCGTAGCCGTTGAAAGAGGCTTCCATGCGAATCAACTGGGAATTCATGTAATTGGCGGCGGCCTTGGACATGGCGGGCAGAGTGTTCGGAGCGATGCGCGTCCAGGAACTTACGCCGACGTCGACACCTTTGGTGAGCGCTTCGGGGCCGAGGTAGGCTCCCCAACTCCAGCACGCCATGTAAACCTCGATAGGCGAGTTGAGAGGATTGACACCGACTTCGCCGTAGCCGCGCAGGACGATCGGTTTGACGTAGCAGGAATTCAATTTGTTGAGGCGCACCAGTTCGGTGGCGGCATTGCCGAAATCAGCGGCGGAATATTCTAAGTCCATGCGGTAAATCTTCGCGGAGTTGAGCAGGCGGTCCATGTGTTCGCGAAGACGGAAAATCGCAGGGCCCTGCTTGGTTTCGTAGCAGCGGATGCCTTCAAAGACGGCCGAGCCGTAGCTGACCACGTGGGAGAGGACATGCAAATTCGCGTCGTCCCAGTTGATCCATTTACCATTGTGCCAAATTTTTTCCGTCTTCTGAACCGGCATGACTACTCCTCTTGATAAGAAAATGCGCTAGAAATGCAGAATACGGTACAGCGTGATGAGCGTCAATCGAGAGTATCGCGGCTGACGCAAGGAGCAAGAACCAATATGGCGCACTTATTTGTGACCTGCACTGACGGCGAAGAGTTACGGCTGCGGACTGCCGGAATCTTGTTTGGGAGGAGTGGCGCGATGCTCCGCGCTGTCCACGGCGTGATAGGCGGCTTGGGATTCGGCGACGAGACGGCCGGTGCGGTTTTCATAGATGCCCAGAAGCACGAACGGGATCGCTGTAGCGGCGGCCCATAATTTGGCGCGGCGGGGGATTTTGGATTCCGGCTCCCAGCGGAACAACTGCGCGGAAACAAAAAAAGTGGTGACGGCCCAAAAACAGAGGGCCACGACATCCAGCAAAAGATGCTGGATAGGCACAGCAAAATAAATGGCCCGCTGCAGACTGTTGACCAGATACGTGGCGGGGAGAAAAACGCCGACGCGCTGGACGACGACTGGGAGGGAGGGGAGGGGAACGGTTGCGCCGGAGAGAAAAATGAGCGGCAGCCACAAAAGCTGATTGATGACCTGGGTTTCCTGCATGGTGTTGGTGACGCTGGCGACCACCAGGCCGAGGGATGCGAACGAAACGGTGCCGACGGTGACGAGAATGAACACCGCCAGCAAGTCGCCGAAATTGTGCACTTGAAAAAAGGCTCGGGCAAAGATGAATTCGAGCAGCACGGTGGGCAAGGTCAGGATGTAATTCGAAACGATGCTGGAAGCCAGCATGTCGGCGGGCGTGACAGGAGTGACGTGAAAGCGCCGCAGAATGCCCTGTTCTCGAAACATCACCAGGGCGGCGCTGAGTCCCCAGAAGCTGCCCATGACGGTGAGGCCGACGACCGGACCCATGAGGTATTTGACGCCGGCTGGCACGCCTTTGGCGAAGACGCCGGCGTAGAGGAAGAAAAATCCGAAGGGCATGATCACGCTGAAAAACAGAAACATTTTGTTGCGGATCGTCAACTGAATGCGCATGCGGGTGAGGGCGATAAAATTATTCAATCGCGTAACCTCCTGCCGGTAAGTTCGATGAAAACATCTTCGAGAGAAGGCGTGGCGATTTCGAGAGAGATCAGTTCATTGCCCTGCGATTCCAGATGCTTGACGAGCGCGACGATGGCCTGCGGCGGGCGCCGGCAATGCAGGATGTAGCTGTCGCCGAGAATGCGACATTCGGTGACGCCTTCAAGGTCCTTGAGCACATCCTGCGACTCCGGGCGGGCGAGACGAACTTCCAGGCGGGTTTTGTCGTCGGAGCGCTCTTTCAATTCGCGCGGCGAACCAAGAGCGATAACCTGGCCGTGGTCGACGATGGCGACGCGATCGCAAAGGCGCTCGGCTTCTTCGATGTAATGAGTGGTCATCACGATGGTTTTCTTTTCGCGGCGAAGCTCTTCGATGATGTCGTAGATTTCGCGGCGCACCTGGGGATCGAGGCCGGAAGTGGGCTCGTCGAAGAAGAGCACTTTAGGATCGTTGACCAAGGCCATGGCCAGGGCCAGGCGCTGTTTTTGGCCGCCAGAAAGCTGACTGTAAAAAGTATTGCGCTTTTCTTCCAGGCCGAAACGTTTGAGCAACTCTTCCGGGCTGCGATGGCGGCGATAGAAACTGGAGAACAAGCGCAAGGCTTCCATGACTCTGAGTTTGTCGGGAAGGGAAGTCGACTGCAAAGCGGCGCCGATTTCGTGTTTCAGCTCTTGCGGGTTTTTCTGGGGATCGAGGCCGCAGACGGACACGCGGCCGGAATCGGGAGTGCGCAGGCCTTCGAGAATTTCGACGGTGGTGGTTTTTCCGGCTCCGTTGGGGCCTAAGAGCCCGAAGACCTCGCCTTCTTCTACGGAAAAGCTGACGCCGCGGACGGCCTTCACATCGCCGTAGCCTTTGACGAGATTTTCAACCTGCAAAATCGAATTATTCATCCGCAAGAGTTATAGCACAGCTGGCTAATTCGCATGCGGGGTCCACGTGGCTGAGCGAAGGCCCGGAATATATGTGAGAAACGCGTCCGACTTATTTGCGTTTGGTTTTGCGAGCTTTCTTTACTGTGCGCGGTTTCCAGGCGTGCGCATCTAATTTAACGCGGGATTCAACCATGACGACGCCTTCGCTTTCGAGCAGTTTTTTCTGGAGCATGGCGTGGGGCCCGCGAATCAGGATTTTTCCACGTTCGCCGACGACGCGGTGCCAGGGAATACCGGTACCCGCGGGAGTGGCGGCCATGGCGCGGCCTGCGCTGCGGGCTCCGCCGGGTAGGCGAATGGCTTTGGCCAGCGACCCATAAGTTAAAACCCTTCCGCGAGGAATTTGTCGCACCAGCCGGTAGACGGGATCCCAGGACACTTGAAGCGCTCCAAAAATGCAGTGGGAATGCTAGGCCGGATGGGCGCGGGAGAACAAGAGAAAATTACGGGAACGGTGTTTAACAGAGTGGAAGCGGCTGCGAGAAAAAGCGGCCGCGGAAAAGTGATGAAACAAAACGAAAAAATCGATGAGCGAATCGGAAGGGAAGGAATTAGCTTAGCGTTACTGTTTAGACGCAACCCGTTTCCGAATTACTCATCGGGAGATTGACGGCTGTAGTGGAAGTAAAATACACTACAGATACTGAGTTCGGGTGTGAGGTTACGATCATGGCTTTTGTCCGCCGCAAAGGAAACACCTTTTACCTGGTGCACAACGTGCGCCACGGCGGAAAAGTGCAACAACTGCATCTGGCGCGTTTAGGAAAGCGGGCCCGAATCACCGACGAGGTGGTTCGTGAAGTTTCCAAGAAACATCCCTTCATCGATCTGAACTGGCGTTTGCTGCGCGAGCAGCTGAATGGCCAGCTGGATCTCGCAGATCCCAATTCCCCGATGGTGCAAAAGCTGGTCAGTAATTTGCGCAGTTTGAATCTCGACCTGGCGGATGTGTTTCCGCCGCTATTCCGACTTTCTGAATCGCCCGCGGTGGCGCGGGAGTTGCTCCTGCAGTTGCGGCTCCTGCAATCCACGCTTCAGGTCAAGCTGGATCAATTTGACCGTGGCGGCGTGCGATTCGGTAATGCGTCTCCGCTGTTTCGGGGCGCAAGGAGGCGGTCATGAGTGCAACCATTCTTCCGCTGGATCCCAGTAAACGAAGCACGGGGACGCTGGATTTCGAGACGTCGCTGCGCTCCAGAATTGTCGGCCAGGAAGAAGGAGTCCAGGCGCTGGTGGAGCTCTATCAAGTGTTCTGCGCAGGACTGAATTCGCCAGGCCGCCCGGTGGGGAATCTGTTGCTGCTGGGCCCTACTGGTTCGGGAAAAACGCGCATCGTGGAAGCTGCCGCTGAGATTTTGTTTGGCGACGCGCGCGCGATGATCAAGGTGGATTGCGCTGAGTTTCAGCACTCGCACGAGATCGCAAAATTGATCGGCTCGCCTCCGGGATATCTGGGGCACCGCGAGACGCATCCGTTGATCACCCAGGAAGAACTGGCGAAAAGCCACACCGATAAATTGAAGTTGTCGTTCCTGCTGTTTGACGAAATCGAGAAGGCGTCCGATTCGCTGTGGCAATTGTTATTGGGGATGCTGGACAAGGCTACGTTGACGCTCGGCGACAACCGCAAAGTGGACCTTTCTCAGACGGTCATCTTTTTGACTTCCAACCTGGGCGGCGGGGAAATTACCGAAATGATGCACGGCGGTTTGGGATTCATTCAACCGACTGACAAACCGATCGCTGGGCTGGACAAGAAAGTCGAGAGAACCGCGATGGAAGCGGCGCGGCGGAAGTTTTCGCCGGAATTCATGAACCGCCTGGACAAGGTGGT
>JBBRZT010000288.1:0-5032 GCA_038236395.1 Candidatus Acidiferrales bacterium | reverse complement strand
CCTCAATCAGGCAGAATCGAATCCCTAGCTGCGGCGTCGCGGCCCAATCGAAAAGGAGCAATCATGGATCGCAAAGCATCAGCAGTATGGAGCGGCGGCCTCAAAGACGGCAAAGGCACTCTTTCCACCGCCAGCGGAGTATTAAAGGAAACTCAGTATTCCTTCAGCGCGCGCTTTGAAAATGGCGCAGGCACAAATCCGGAAGAGCTGCTGGCCGCCGCGCACGCCGGATGTTTCACCATGGCGCTTTCCGGCCAACTGGGCAAAGCGGGCATGACCGCGCAAAAACTGGAAACCACCGCAACCGTCACGCTGGCGAAAGACGGTGAAGGTTTCTCCATCACCAAAAGCCATCTCGATCTCGTCGCGCACATCGCCGGAGCCGACAAAGCCAAATTCGACGAAGCCGTCAAGAACGCCGAAACCGGCTGCCCGGTATCAAAGCTCTTCAAAGCCGAAATCACCGTGAGCGCGAACCTGGTGGCGTAAATGTCGCGAGTTCTCCGATTTCATCGGAGAACTATCTCATTTGAACAATAAATGCCGCACATCATTCCCAATCCCGCCGCGTTTGCAGCCGGCCTCGCACTAGCACTGGTGATTCTACTGGAAGCGTTCGAAGCCATTATTCTTCCGCGCCGCGTCACGCGCAAAATTCGCGTCACGCGGCTTTTCTATCGCAGCACTTGGGCCATCTGGAAATTTATCGCCGGCAAGGTGCCCAACCGGAGATTGCGCGAAGCGCTGCTCGGCGGCTACGGGCCGATTTCCTTGCTGCTGTTGATTGCCATCTGGGCTTCCGGCCTGGTGCTGGGTTTCGCGATCATGCAATACGGCGCGGGCTCCGCCGTCAACGTGCACGAAGGCCGCGTCGGTTTTCCGCTGGACGTGTATCTCAGCGCCACTACATTTTTTACCTTGGGAATCGGCGACGTTGTTCCCCGCACTCCTTTCTCTCGCGTTTTGCTGATGGCCGAGGCCGGCCTGGGATACGGGTTTCTCGCCGTCATTGTCGGCTATCTCCCCTTCATCTACAGTTCGTTTTCCCGCCGCGAAGTGAACATCACCCTTCTCGACGCCCGCGCCGGAACTCCGCCCACTGCAGGCGAACTTCTCCGCCGCCACAGTTACCCGCACGGCGCGGACGCCTTGCGCGACTTGTTGAAAGAATGGGAACTGTGGTGCGCCGAGCTGATGGAAAGCCATCTCTCCTATCCGGTGCTGGCCTACTTTCGCTCGCAGCACGACAATCAATCGTGGATCGCTTCGCTCACCGCCATTCTCGATACCTGCGCGTTGGTAAAAACCGGCATTGAAAACGCGTGCGAACGCCAGGCCGAACTTACTTTCGCCATCGCGCGTCATGCCGTCGTGGACCTCTCGCAAATTTTCGGTACCAAGCCCAAGGGTCTCGTCGAGGACCGCCTTCCCAGCGCCGACCTCCGCCGCATTCGCGATACTCTCGCGGCCAAGGGGATGAAACTACTCGACAATGAAGCCGCCGACCGCCAACTCATCGAACTGCGCGGAATGTATGAGCCTTATATTTTTGGCCTGGCCGATTATCTGAAGCAGTCCTTGCCGCCTTGGATTCCCGACAAAAAGGGAAAAGACAATTGGCAGACCACCGCGTGGGGGCTGCAATCTGGCCTGATTGATGAAAAAAGCGTCCGCGCCGTCGTCGATGAAGAGCATTTCTAGCGCAAATTTATTTCTCGCAAAAATCTGGAGGGATTCATGAGAGCCATTCGCGTAGCGCAATTCGGTGAGCCGGAAGTTTTGAAACTGGAAGAAGTCCCCACACCCACGCCCGCCGCGGGCCAGGTACTGGTGCACGTGCGCGCCGCGGGGGTAAATCCGTACGACACCTACATGCGCGCCGGCACCTACCCGATCAAGCCGCCGCTTCCCTACACTCCCGGTTCCGATGCCGCGGGCGTCATCGAATCCGTCGGCCCGGGCGTCACCAAAGTGAAAGCCGGCGATCGCGTTTACACCGCGCAAACCGTAACCGGGGCTTATGCCGAGTATGCTCTCGCGCTCGAAAATCAGGTCCAGCCGCTGCCCGAGCAAATCAGCTTCGCGCAGGGCGCCGGAGTCTGGGTGCCCTACGGCACGGCGTATCACGCACTGTTTCATTCCGCGCAGGCGCGCGCGGGCGAAACTGTGTTGATTCATGGATGCAGCGGTGGTGTTGGCACGGCAGCACTGCAAATGGCGCGAGCGATGGGCCTCGAAATCTATGGCACCGCCGGAAGCGACGCCGGCCTCGAACTGATCAAGCGCGAAGGCGCGGACCACGTTTTCAATCACACCAAGCCCGGCTATGAAGACGAAATTCTGAAAGCCACCGGCGGCAAAGGTCTCGACATCATTCTCGAAATGCTCGCCAACGTAAATCTACCCAAAGATTTGAAGCTGCTGGCCACCAGCGGCCGCGTGATCGTCATCGGCAATCGCGGCGAAACCACCATCAACGCGCGCGAGCTGATGACCCGTCGTGCCTCCATTCGCGCCTTCACGTTGTGGTTAATTACGGAACAGGAGACCAAAGAAATTCATGCAGGCCTGGGCGCCGGCCTTTCCAACGGAACTCTCCTCCCAGTGGTCGGCAAGGAAATCCCGCTCGCCGAAGCCGCCCGCGCCCACAAAGAAATTCTAGCCCCCGGCTCGGCGGGAAAAATCGTGCTGATTCCTTAGAAGGGTGGATTGTTTTACAATGTCGAAAGCAATCCCGGTTTTGGTCGTCATCCTTCTCTGATATATCTTCTCCGCTAGCTTAGACTCAGCAAACTGGAAAAAGGAGGGTCGGTAATGAGGAGCAAACTTTACATCTCGCTGGTTGTCGTAGCTTTAATGTGTTTGGCCGCATGGACGGGATACGGTCAAAAAACAAGGCAGGGTTGGGAGTACAAGGTTGATCCTGTACCCGATGCCGGAACTGACCGGGGAAACGCTGCCCGAGCAGCCGAGCGTTTAATCAATCAGCGGGCCGCAGAGGGTTGGGAATTAGCGGCGGTTGGCGGAAGTAATTACTACTTCAAACGTGCTAGATAACGATTCAGTTTTCTAGACCAGGCGTCAAGTAACCCAACAATATCTTCGATAGACCACAGCTTCTTGCTAACGCCAGCGGATGCGTGAATGTGATTTGTTACGACTAGGCCGCGCCCATCGCGCCGTCTTTACCCATCCACAGGTTAAAGGTGTTGAGCTCTTCGCGGCCCGAAGCCTTGAGATAACAGAAAAGCTGCATACGATACGCGGCAAAACCGCACAGCACCAGGTTCACCACCAGATAGCCGCGCGAATTCTTGTTTCCAAACAAATCCACTTCTCCGCGAAAATCGGCTTCGCTCCAGCCGTTCAACATATTCGCCAGGTCATCGGACTGTTTTTGAATCGCCGCGACAGCTTGCTCAAAACTCATGGCTTTGCTGGCGGCCTCCGCGGCGCCCCAGGTGGCCATCATCGCCTCCCTGGAAAAATCGCCGCTCTTGATGGACACAATCTGCGCCGGAGCCATGATCGCCACGTATTGCACCAGCTCCAGCGTGCTGCGCTGTTTCGGCGTTGGCCGGTAATTGAGCATGGATTTGTCCGCCTTGCCCGCGAGGTGGACGAAGATGCGCACTTCATTTCTTAGCGAAGCGATGAGTTCTTCTTTGGTCAGTGTCATAGTGTGCGAAATCTTAGCACCTCCAAGTGTTTTGCCCCTTCTGTTTTTTCTCTCGAATCAGGCTGCCGCGCCGATGCGCCGGATCAAATCCTCCTGCTCCGTTTTGCTTTCCGCCCCGATGGTGAAAGCGTCCAGCAGGCCAAGCGATAACGCATATTTCACCGCTTCATCCTGCCGCCCCCGCAGATCGCCCTGGCCGAGAATCTTCATGCCCACAATGCCCTTGCCCGCCGCGCGCATTTCGCGCAGCACACTCGTTACCGTTTCGGGATCGGCATCCATGTGCGATCCGATCGGGTTGATGCGCACCAGGTCGATTTCCACCCACGGTGACTTCGCCGCCGCGCGCAACGCCTCAATGCTGTGGCACGAGCACCCGTGGGTGCGAATGATCCCGCGCTGCTTCGCCTCAGACAGCACATCCATCACGCCGCGGTAGCGCTCCGTCCAGTCATCCTCGGTTAAGCAATGCATCAGATAAACATCTAGGTAATCAGTGCCCAGCTCCTTGCGAAAGCGGTCCAGGTCCGCGCGCGCCGACGCCGCATCGCGAGCCCACGTCTTGGTCAGCACGGTGACTTTGTCGCGCGGCACCTGCTTCAGCGCCGCGGCCACATGCGGATGGCTGCCGTAGGAATCGGCAGCGTCAAAAAATCGTAGACCTTGCTCGTACCCGTTCAGCAGCAGTGCCGAAAGTCCCGCAACGCCTAGCGCGGTCTGATGCGAATGGTGGCCGACGCCCACCGTGCCCGTTCCCATCGCCAGCCGGCTGGTCTTGATTCCGGTCTTTCCCAGCGTGACGGTTTCCGTCGCCGTAAATTTCCGCGGCAGCGGCGCGCTCCACCACGCCGTATGTGCCAATGACTCAGGCGACAACGGATCGCGGCCGAATAGCCCGCGCGCCAATCCGCTTCCGCCGAGTAATGCGCCGCCACCTAGACAGGCCGCGCCAAATCCGTACCCCGTCTTCTTAAGAAATTCCCGACGATTTAACGTATGCGATTTCATGACGAAGCCTTCTTCCGATTCGCCAGTAGCAGCGGGCTTTCGCTCCAGCGTGTGCCTCCACGCCAGGACCTGCAAGAGCCCATTCTAAATCTATGGACGCTCTTTTGCGTGATTCGTTACCAGCCAGGGGAGCGAGCAGGCTAGCGGAGGCTGGTGAGATCGAACTCGGTCATGACTGGTTCGCCTTCGGGCGGATCAACCGTAATGCTCGCCGAATCAGACGAAAAAGCGGCGGCGGGAACATCAAATTCAAGAGTCGCGCCGATCAGCGAGCAACCTCCATATTCGCTGCAACTGTAGTCGGCGTGACCGCGGGACGCGGAGATCAACACCGGTTGTTCACTG
>JBBRZT010000287.1:0-5064 GCA_038236395.1 Candidatus Acidiferrales bacterium | reverse complement strand
GCTTCCGCGACTCGCACGGGCGTTGGGCGAATTCCTCCAAGACATCCGTCCGGCGGAAAATCTGCTGGTCCTGAAGACTCCCCCGAGCGGCGCGCAGCCACTGGCGGCCGCCGTGGACGGCGCAAAATTTCCGGAAATTGCTGGAACCATCGCCGGCGATGACACTGTGCTGATCATCACGCCGAACAAAAAGGCGCGGGAGTCGCTGCAGCGGCGCATCGAAGCCTTGGTGAAATGAGAAAACTAAACCACATTGCGGTAGTGGGCGTGACGGGCTACACCGGCTTTGAGCTGGCCCGCATCCTGGTACGCCATCCCGGCGTCGAAGCGTCCACCTTTTATATGCGCGATACGCGGGGCGCGAAGTGTCTCGACGAATTATTTCCCCAGCTGCGCGGGCGCGGCGACGCTCCACTGCGCACATTTTCGGCGGAGGCCATCACCGCCAGCAGCGCCGGCACCGCGTTTCTTGCGACTCCTCACGACGTCTCGGCTACGCTTGCGCCTTCGTTGATTGAAGCGGGAATGCGAGTGGTGGATTTGAGCGGGGCATTTCGTCTCCGGTCCGCGGAAACCTTCACGAACTGGTACAAGTTAGCCGCGCCGCCGGCGGAGTTGCTGACCGAGGCGGTTTATGGCGTTCCCGAAATCTACGCCGACAAGATTAAAGATGCGCGCATCGTGGCAAATCCCGGATGCTATGCCACCAGCGTCATCCTGGCGCTTCGCCCGCTGACCGACGCGGGCTGGATTTCGCCGGACAGCGGCGTGGTCTGCGATTGCAAATCTGGAGCGAGCGGTGCCGGAAAAGAGTTGCGGCGGGATTTGCAGTTCGTCGAGGTGGACGACAATTTCAAGGCCTACAATCTTTTTTCGCACCGGCACACGCCTGAAATTCTGGAGCACACCGGTCTGGCCGAGACCCAAGTGATTTTCTCGACCCATTTGTTGCCGATCAGCCGGGGCATCCTCTCCACTGTTTACGTGAACCTGGAATCGCAACAGAACGGCGAAACGATCGAAGCGCTGTATCGCAAATTCTATGCGGGGCGCGCGATGGTGCGCGTCTGGCCCGCCGGCTCGCTGCCGGAGCTGCAACATGTAACGCACACCAATTTCTGTGACATCGGTTTTGTTCTCGATAAAACCGGGCGCCGCCTGGTAATCGTTTCCTGCCTGGACAATCTGGGCAAAGGCGCCGCCGGGCAGGCCGTTCAGAATTTTAATCACATCCTGGGGATAGAGGAGCACACCGCACTGCAATGAAAATCGTGATCAAGTTTGCTGGAGCTTTGCTGGAAGACGACGCCACTGTGCGTGAGTTGGCGCGGCAAGTCTCCGCACTGGCGCAGGACGGGCACCAGATTTTGGTGGTGCACGGAGGCGGGCGCCTGTTCACCGCGACACTCGCGCGCATGGGAATTGAAAGCAAATTTGTAGGCGGGTTGCGCGTCACGGATCGCGAGTCGCGCGACGTGGCGGTCATGGTCTTCGCCGGATTGCTGAACAAAAAGGTGACCGCAGCGATTTCCGCGGAAGGCCAGCCATCCGTGGGAGTTTCCGCCGCCGATGCGCAGTGCTTTACCGCCGAGCCGATGATGGTCAACGAAGTGGAAGGCGGACTTGGTTTCGTGGGCTACCTCACGGGCATGAATACGCGATTCATCGAATCGCTGTGGAGCGAAGGATTCGTCCCGGTGGTGCCGTGCCTCGGTTTGGGCGCGGACAACGAGCTGTACAACATCAACGCCGATCACATGGCCGCGGCTTGCGCGGAATATCTGGGCACCGACCAGTTGATTTACTTAACGGACGTTGCCGGCGTCCTCGATGGCGAGCGCGTGCTCTCGGTGGTCAGCTGCGAGGAGGTCGAGCGGCTGGTGCAGTGCCGCGTTGTGTCGGGCGGCATGGTTTTAAAGCTGGAGGCCGCCAGGCGCGCCATCGAAGGCGGCGTGCGCGAAGTTCGCATTGTCGGCGGAACCGGCCCAGACGCGCTGCTATTGGCTTCGCGCTCCGCGGAAACCCAGGTCAGCGATGACGCGACCGGCACTCCGGGCACGCGCGTCATCCGCGAACCGGTAAACAAGGCGCAAACCGCGCTGTCGGCGGCGTGATGCGCGGCTCTGCCAAAAAACGCGCAGCAGAAGCGTCTCCAGCGGCGCACTTTTCCAAACACGGGCGAATGAAAACCATGGCTGCGCAGGTCGATCCTCGCGTTCAGGAAGCCGAGAAATTCCTGCTGCCGACCTACAAACGCCAGCCGTTTCTCCTGGAACGCGGCCGCGGCTGCTACGTGTACGACGCGGACGGAAAAAGGTATCTCGATTTTCTCGGAGGAATTGCAGTCAACGCGCTGGGCCATGCGCACCCGCGCATCGTGAAAACCATCCGGCGCGAAGCGGCGCGCGCGATTCATTTCTCGAACCTTTACCACAACGCCTATCAGGGCCCGCTGGCGCGCAAACTTGCCGAGTGGTCGGGGCTCGACCGCGTCTTTTTCTGCAACAGCGGCACGGAAGCCATCGACGGAGCCATGAAACTTGCGCGGCTGTGCGCTCGCGAGCCGCAAGAGGCCGCGTCACGCCCGCCGCGAAAGCATCGCTTCCTGGCGCTGGAGAATTCTTTTCACGGGCGCACCTTTGGCGCCATCAGCGTCACCGCCACGGAAAAATACCGTCTGCCTTTCGCGCCTGTGGTGCCCGGAGTTGAGTTTGTGCGCTTCAACGATGTGGCCGACCTGGAATCGAAATTCGACGACTCCGTCTGCGGCATTCTGCTCGAAACCGTTCAGGGAGAAGGCGGCATTTATCCTGTGAGCGAAGTATTCTGGAATCGCGCTCGCGCGCTGGCTACCCAACACGGCGCGTTGTTAATTGCCGACGAGATTCAATGCGGGCTTGGTCGCACTGGACGGCATTTCGCGTACCAGCGATTCGCGTCCAAGCCGGACATTGCCATCATCGCCAAACCGCTCGCGGCGGGATTACCGTTGGGAGCGATTCTGGCCACCAATGCGGTGGCTGCGTACATCTCTCCCGGTTTGCACGGCACCACATTTGGCGGCGGCCCGATGATTTGCGCTGCGGCGTTGGAATTCCTGCAGATCGTCGAAGACGAAAAACTGCTCCAGAATGTCCGCAGCCGCGGCGAGGAATTGCGCGCCGGCTTGCAAGCCTTAGCAAAAAAGTTTGATTTTATCCGCGAGGTGCGCGCCGAAGGTTTGATGGTTGGCGTTCAGCTTGCCGTGGAAGGCGCGCCCTTCGTGGTGGAAGCGGCCAAGCGCGGCTTGCTGATCAACTGCACCCACGAGTACACCATTCGCCTGCTGCCGCCTTTCATCGTTACGCGCGCGCAAGTTCGCGAATTCCTTAAATTGTTTGAATCCGTGCTGGCCGCCGCTTCGGCATCGCTTTCGTCACCGAAAACCGATGCGCCTGCTGCTCAATCGCTCCACAGTCACGCTACTGCGGGGTAACAAGGATGACAGCTACCATGCTTGCTGCACCCATTTTGTTGACGAACGACCTGCTAACCGGCGCCGAATGGAATCCGCCGCAGACCCGCGAGCTGCTGCATCTCGCCGCGGACATCAAGGCCCACCCGGCTCGCTATGCGTCCACGCTGCGCGGCAAATTCATCGCGCTGATTTTTGAAAAGCCCTCGCTGCGCACCCGCGTGACGTTCGAAGTGGGCATCCAAAGCATGGGCGGCGCGGTGATTTTTCTGGACCACACCCAAGCGCGTTTGGGCGAACGCGAATGTATTTCCGACGTGGCCCGCAACCTGGAGCGCTGGGTTCATGGCATCGTCGCGCGCGTCTACGAACAGCGCGTGCTGGAAGAATTGGCCGCCCACACCGAAATTCCGGTGATCAACGCGCTTTCCGATAAATTCCATCCCTGCCAGGGACTGGCCGATTTTCTGACCATCGAACAAAAAGTCGGCTCGCTGCGCGGATTCAAGCTGGCCTACGTGGGCGACGGCAACAACGTTTGCCATTCGTTGATTTTTCTTGCGGCGCGCCTGGGCGTTCATCTGCGCATCGCTACTCCGCCGGGCTATGCCCCGCTGCTGGAGGTAATTCAGGATTCCCAGCGCGTGGCGCGGGAAACCCGAGCAAAAATTGAACTGTTCACCGACCCGCGCGAAGCGGTGGCCGGCGCGCAAGGCGTGTACACCGACGCGTGGACCAGCATGGGATTTGAAGCCGAAGGGGATGTGCGGGAAACCGTGTTCCAGCCTTACCAGGTGAACGCGGAGCTGATGGCGCTGGCTGCGCCGGATGCTTTATTCCTGCACTGTCTTCCGGCGCACCGCGGACATGAAGTCACCGCGGAGGTGCTGGACGGGCCGCAATCGGTGGTCCTCGATCAATCGGAAAACCGCATGTACGTGCAGAAAGCCATTTTGCAGACGCTCTTCAGTTGATCGCTGCGCGATTGCCGTTGATCTGGCGCGGCGCAAGCGCAGGTACAATCACTGCCACAGATTCCGGCGTATTCGAACGGCCCGCGATATTGGTGAGCATCGCTCGCCGTCTGCGGCAATAATGATCATCATCATTCTAAGAGAGGAATCGTGAACAAAGAGAAATTCAAACCAAAAAAGGTCGTGCTCGCTTATTCCGGCGGCCTGGACACTTCCATCATCATTCCCTGGCTCAAGGAAAATTACGACTGCGAAGTCATCGCGGTGATCGGCGATGTTGGCCAGCAGGAAGATCTCGAAGCGGCACGCAAAAAAGCTCTGGCCACCGGCGCGTCCACGGCGTTGGTCGAAGATTTGCGCGAAGAGTTTGTTCGCGACTACATCTGGCCTACGCTGCGTGCCGGCGCGGTTTATGAGCACATCTACTTGCTGGGCACCTCGATGGCGCGCCCGGTGATCGCCAAGCGTCAGGCGGAAGTGGCTTTGCGCCTAGGCGCGGACGGGCTTTCGCACGGTTGCACGGGCAAGGGCAACGACCAGGTGCGTTTCGAACTGGCATACAAAGCGATTGCGCCCGACGTGCAGATCATCGCGCCATGGCGCGAGTGGGACATCGATTCGCGCGAAGACGCCATC
>JBBRZT010000286.1:0-5073 GCA_038236395.1 Candidatus Acidiferrales bacterium | reverse complement strand
TTTTTCACCAGTCTTTTGAATCCGCGCCGCGCGCAGGACACCACCCAGATCAACGAGGATCGCGGCAATTCCGACCTGGACGTTCGCCACAAGTTCGCGCTGTCCGTCTTCTACCAGGTCCCCAACGTTAAATCCGACAATGCCTTCGTAAAAGCGTTGGTAAATGGCTTCCAGATCGGATCCACCTACCTTGCGCAGAGTGGACAGCCCGTTACGCTGCAAAGCGGCGGTATCGACTCGAATGGCAATGGAGACACGGCCGGCGACCGCGCCTCATTGAATTCTTTCGGGACCGCACGAACCGGCAGCGACGTCTACGCCGTCTGCGGTCTTCCTAACGGAACTACCACCTTCTCCAACGGAGGCCCCGGCGCTTTCGGCACTCCCACTGGAGTAGCCGCGGGCGGCGGCTGTTTCGATCCGACCGACGCAGATGGCAACACCTTCTTCCCGGCCATCGGCTACACCCCAGTCGACTACAGTGCCAAGTACATCATCACCGGACCCGGCGCGCGGGCCAATCTGTCCCGCAACAGTTTCGCCAGCCCGGGCTTCGGCGTTCTCAGCCTGGCGGTCGCCAAGAATTTCCACTTCACCGAATCCAAATCCCTGCAGGTCAAGGCCGACGTCTACAACGTGCTCAACCATCCCAACTACGCCCTCAGCAACGGCAACGTTTTCAGCAACGCGGGCGTCACAACCGCCACCACCACGCCGGGCTATGCGGTTCCAACCGACGCGAACTTCCTGAACTCTTTCCAATTGTTCAGCGGCGGAATCCGCTCCATGACCCTGTCCCTGAAATTTATCTTCTAACCTCTGCCAGCGTTTCAGCACAAAAAGCCGGGAGTCGGCGCAAGCCACTCCCGGCTTTTCCCGTTCCTAGCGCCAATATGTCACGATGGCGAGAGAGAAAACCACCTCCCAGCCCGTTTCTGCATTCGCCGCACACTCCCCTGTACCCCGCACCAATAAAGTCGACCGTATCGCAGGATCAGTCCAACGCGTACCTGTCGACCAGTCCGTTGACACCCAGTAAGCACCACTCCCTACCTATCGCGTCCCTTATCACCGGTGAGCATCGCTCGTAGGCCTCTTTTGGCGGATTCGGACAACCACCCCGCCTGTAAATCCCAGCCAAAATAATACTAAATTCCATATTTAGTATGCCGGACAGGAGGCGACATACATAACCGCTGTCTAAAATATATAAAATAGACAGCTAAAATACTGATATCTAATATCTTAATCACACACCTAACAGGTGAATTTTACACCAGGTTTGGTGGGGAGATTGCAGTACTTCGGTACGGGCGTTACTCGGGGATCCGTTTAACTTCAACGATATATCAGCTACGTAAAATTTAGGAGGCTTCAGTGAACGCAGGTTTTCGCAAACTTTTCGTTTTTTCCTGCATGTCGATTCTAGCCATCAGCTTGGTCCTTGCGTCTGGCGTCAGCGCACAACTCATTAGCGGGAACATCGTGGGCACCGTCCTTGATAAGACTGGCGCGGTCGTTCCAAACGCAAAAGTCGAAGCAGTAAACACTGAAACGGGTGCCAGATACCCCACCGAATCAAACGACACCGGGGAATATCGGCTCAATAACTTGCCTGTCGGCACCTACAACATCTCTGCGACCTCGGACCAGTTTGCCACCACCACGGTAAACGGCTTTAAGGTTGACTTGAACAAGACCATTACTCTGCCGATCACTTTGGAAGTAAAAGGCGCAGTGACCTCCATCGAAGTTTCCGGCACCGCCGAGACTCTGGACACCACTACCGCCACGCTATCGAATACTTACGAACAGAAGCAGATCAGCGACTTGCCCTCTGCCAGCATCGGCAGCGGCGTGCTCAACCTTTCGCTCCTCGGCGCAGGTGTTGCCAATGCTGGAGCGCTTGGCGCCGGCTCTGGTCCTGCCATCGGCGGCCAGCGCCCCCGCAACAACAACTTCACGGTCGAAGGCATCGACAATAACAGCAAGAGCGTTACCGGTCCGCTGGTTCCCATTCCCAACGACTCCATCGCAGAATTTTCTCTCCTTCAAAATCAATATTCGCCTGAATTTGGTCACTCTTCCGGAGGCCAGTTCAACTTCGTGTTGAGGAGTGGCACCAACTCTTTTCACGGCGGGGCCTACATTTATTCCCAGAATCGCAATTTCAACGCTATCGACCAGGCCACCAAGAACAACGGCTTCACCGAGAACCAGCGCTTTGACGACAATCGCTTCGGTGGAAACGTCGGCGGACCCATTATCAAGAACAAACTCTTCTTCTTCGGTAGCGCGCAATACAATCCGGTAGGCCAAGCCACCGTGCCTGGCGCCCCGGTTTGCACTCCTACCGCTGCAGGCTATTCCACGATCGCTGGAATCCCAGGTATCTCGGCGAATAATCTGAGCGTGTTTCAGACCTACGCAACTCCTGCGCCGTCGGCCGCTGATAATCCTTGCCCAAGCGTGCCCGCTGACGACCCCAATGGCAATGCCAATGGCGGTAGCAATATATTCATAACCAATCCTTCTGCCCCTGGCGGATTCACTCCGGTGGAAGTGGGAGTCTTGCCCGTGTCCGCACCCAATTTCAACAACGCTCTGACGTGGTTGGTTAAGCTGGATTGGGACATCTCCACAAAGGATCAGCTCCGTGGCGCATACATCAAGAATGACTTCAACGCCATCGATAACACCCCGACCTTACCTGCTTTTTTCTTGTTGAATCCGGCCAACATCAATCGCCTGGTCACTATCAACGAATATCACACCTTTGGCCCCACACTGAGCAACGAGTTGCGTTTTGGTTTCAACCGCACCTACAACCTGACGACCACCGGCAGCTTCAATTATCCGGGCCTTGAGAATGCCGATGGTTCACCGAACTTCCCCAACCTGACCTTCGACGAGCTTAATTCTTTGCAATTGGGGCCGGACCCCAACGGTCCGCAATTCACCTATCAAAACACTTACCAGTTGAGCGAAAACCTCACCTGGACCAAGGGCCGCCATACTTTCAAATTTGGGATCGAGGGCCGCAAATATATTTCGCCTCAAGCCTTTACCCAACGGTCGCGTGGTGACTACGAATATTCCACGTTGGACCGCTTCCTGAGGGACGTGAACCCTGACGTGCTCGCGGAACGCAGCTTGGGCAACCCGGTTTATTACGGCGACCAGACCGCTCTGTATTGGTACGCCAATGACACTTTCCGTGTGAAACCCAACCTCACCGTGAATTTGGGTGTTCGCTATGAGTACACCACCATTCCTGTGGGTGAGCGCCTGCAGGCTTTAAATCAGGCAGCCAGTGTTCCTGGGCTAATTGACTTTAGTGAGCCGCGCGCCGCCAAGAACAACTGGGGACCGCGCGTTTCGATCGCCTACTCTCCGGGTTCGAGCGCTACGACTTCCATTCGCGCCGGATTTGCTGTCGCCTACGACGTTCTCTATGACAACATCGGTATCCTGTCGCTGCCCCCGCAATTGAGCGGAACCGTTGACACGGAATTTACGCCGGATATCTCAAATTACCTCGCAAATGGCGGCATACCTCCCACTGCGGGTGGCCTCGTGACTTTCCCAACTCTGTTGGACCAGCGCGAAGCGACCGCCAACCAGATCGTGGTCAATCAACTGGATCCAAAGTCCATCACTTGGACGCTCGGTGTCCAGCATCAGTTTTGGAAGGACTACACTGCCGAGGTCCGCTACGTTGGCACCCGCGGCATCCATCTGAACACTCAGGAGCGCCTCAACCGGCAGCCCTTAACCAATAGCACCGTGTTTCTGCCGACCTATACCACGGCCCCGGATCAGGCAACGCTTGACGCCTTGCCTTATACCCAGGCGGGAATTGGCAATGGTGACTACGGTAATGGCGACAGCTTGGTACCAGCCTATGAAGCCGCCGGGTTTGATGCTCAGAACCTGGTTTCCTTCCAACCCAACGGTGATTCGATTTATCACGGGTTGGCAGCTCAGTTGACTCGCCAGTTCAAGAACGGCCTGCAGTTTACGGCCGCCTATACCTGGAGCCACACCATCGACAACAGCACAGCTGATTTCTTCACCACCTTGCTGACCCCTCGTCGTACCCAGGATTTCCAGGATCTGGCGGCCGATCGCTCCAATTCCGCGCTCGACTACCGTCACCGCTTCAGTTTGGCGTTGATTTACGACGTGCCGTTCTTCAAAAACGGCAACTGGCTGGCGAAAAATGTCCTGGGCAACTGGGAAATTGCTCCCATCTATACCTACCAATCCCCCCAGTGGATGACCGTGCAGTCCGTACGCGACGTCAATGGTAATGGTGACACTGCCGGTGACCGAGCCATATTCAATCCGGGCGGTGTTTCCGGCACTGGAACGGACGTGAATGCCTTGACCAACAGCGCCGGAGATATAGTCGCCTACGCTGCCATCGATCCTACCGCGCAATACATTCGCGGTGGATTGTATTCCAGACCAAATGTGGGTCGGAACACGCTGCCCTCCAGACCGATTGACGACATCGACCTCACTATCCTGAAGCGCATCTCTTTCACCGAGCGCCTTCGCGTGGAGTTTTCGGCACAAGCCTTCAACGTGCTCAACCACCCACAATTCGTTCCTGGAACTTTAAACGATGTGACCTCCATCGGCTTCACGACGGATCGCACGTTCCTCAATCCCGGAGCCGCCAACTTCAATCAGGTTGAAGGCATTTTCCCGAGCAACGCCCGTACGCTGCAATTGGGCTTGAAAATTATTTTCTAAATTCATCCCATGGCCCGTAACGCGGGCCACGGTTTTCCACAAGGCGTCCCGAATCTGGGGCGCCTTTGTGCTTTATTATTTTGGTTTTTCAGTTCAGTGGTGGCTTAGGCGAGCAGGAGCCCGGCGCTCCGCAGATGTTGATGCAAGCTGGCCGGCTACCTGTCAGCCGGCGTCGCAAATCGCTATAATTCTTAAGAAGCAGTGCTTCAGCACGGTGTTACGCACGCGATAAAAGGAGGTCTTCAGCCACCGAACATTTCTTTCCACTCACTCCATTCTATTGGCCAGTATCTTTTTCCCTTTGATCTTCAC
>JBBRZT010000285.1:0-5075 GCA_038236395.1 Candidatus Acidiferrales bacterium | reverse complement strand
GCAGGCGACGCCATCATGACCATCGGCGCAGGCAGCATCAGCCGCGCCAGCAACGAAATTCTCGCGCTACTGCGAGCGGAGCAACCAGCGGAACATGCGCATTGAAACCGAAAACGTTCTCTCCGCGCTCCCCGAGTTGGGCGTCGAGCTCAAACCCGGCGCCTCGCTCGCCGAAATCACTTATCTCGGCATCGGCGGCGCCACCGATTTGCTTTTGCTCCACCGCCATGACTTCATTCCCGACGTCGTCAAGCTGCTCGACGCCGCGGGCATCCCCTTCAAATTTATCGGCGGCGGCTCCAACCTGCTGGTCGCCGACGGCGAGCTGCCCTGGGTCGTCCTCCAGCTCTCCCAACCCGATCCCGACGTGGTCATCGAAGGCAATTTCGCGATGGTCGACGCCTCCGCCGAGCTCGGCCGCACCGTTACTCTGTGCGCCAAGCGCGATCTCGGCGGCATGGAAGGACTCATCGGCGTACCCGGTACCGTCGGCGGCGCTCTGCGCATGAACGCCGGCGCCTACGGAATCCAGATTGGAACCTACGTCCGCGAGGTCACGGTCTACCGCGCCGCCACCCGCAGCATCGAAACTTTGAAAGGCGATCAAATTTCTTTTGAATACCGGCATACATCGTTTGCCCCGGATGATATGATGCTCGCGGTGAAGCTGGAACTTCCCTCCAAACCATTCCGCGAAATTCTCCAAAGGATTCGTATCTGCAACGAGAAACGCCGCGCCAGCCAGCCGGTCGGCCAAAAAAGCGCGGGATGCATTTTTAAAAATCCTCCCGGAGCGTCCGCAGGGCGGATGATCGATGAACTTGGCCTGAAGGGCCACTCCGTCGGCGACGCGCAAATCAGCGACCGCCACGCCAATTTTTTCATCAACGCGGGAAAAGCCAGCGCCGCGGACATGCTCGCGCTGATCGCCGACGTTCGCGAGCGTTTGCGCAAGGCCTACGGATTCGAGCTGGAAAACGAGGTGGTGGTATGGACCGCGTAAAAACCATCTCCAGGAATCGCGGCGGCGCTGCCGAGGCGGATTCTTACCGCCCGGAGCTGCTGGCCGATGAAGAGCCGCGCTACCTGCGCCGCCAGAGGCCTGTAGAGATTCGCCGCAAGAAATTTGCGGGCCGCGGCTGGTCTTTTTACAAGCGCGCCGCGATCATAAGTCTTGCGGGTATCGCGGCCATCGCAGTAATTGTCATCGCCGCGCGATTCTTTCTATATTCGCCGCAGTTTGCGCTGGCTCATCCCGATCAGGTCGAGCTTGCCGGCAATAAGATCGTTGTTCGCGAGTCGGTTCTGAAACTTTTCCTGCGCGACCGCAATCGCAGCGTGCTGCAGATTCCGCTCGACAAGCGCCGCAGCGAATTGGAGCAGTTGCCGTGGGTCGAATCCGCCACGGTGCATCGCATTCTGCCCAACCATATCCGCGTTGAGTTGGTGGAGCGCACGCCCATCGCTTTCGCGCGCAGCGGCAACGAACTCGATTTAATCGACGCCCACGGCGTGATACTCGACCGCCCCGATGGCCAGGACTGGCATTTCCCCATCGTCAGCGGCGTCTCTTTCGAGCTCGCACGCGACCAGCGCGAAAAGCACATGCAGAATTACCAGGATTTCATGAAAGCCATCGACCTGGTCCGTTCCGGCTCGAGCGACCAGGTCAGCGAGATCGATCTGGCCAATTCGCGCGATTTGCGCGCAGTGATGACCGGGCTTTCCGGTCCCACGGATCAACAAGCGGTCACCATTCATTTTGGCGGCGGAGATTTCACCGGCAAGTACCGCATGCTGGTTGAAAATTTCTCGCAGTGGCAGGCCAGCGCCGGGCGCGTGCAGTCCATCGATTTGCAATATTCGCGGCAAGTGATTTTGAACCCCGACTCCAGCGCGGGCGTGGCGGTCGCGAAAGCCAGGTAACGAGCGGCAAGAAGTAGAAGTTGGTAAGGCAGGAGCGTTGATTTGAGCAAGAAAGATAAATACGTCGTCGGGCTGGATATCGGCAGCACAAAGACCTGCGCGCTTATCGCGGAAATCGACGAAGAACAGGTGAAGTTTCTGGCGCTGGGCGCGGCCGAATCCAAAGGCCTGCGCAAAGGCCTCATCGTCAATCTCGATTCCACTGTCAGCAGCATTCGCCGAGCTGTCGAAGAAGCCGAAAGCGTCGCCAACGTTCCCGTCGAATCCGCCATCATCGGCGTAGCGGGCAATCACGTGCGCGGCGTGAACAGCCGCGGCGGCATCACTCTTGGTACGCGCCCGCGCGACATCGAGCGCGAAGACGTGCGCCGCGCCGTCGATGCCGCGCGCAACATTTCTCTTCCCGACGACCGCGAAGTTCTGCACGTACTGCCGCATGAATTTCGCGTCGACGCGCAGGACGGCATCCGCGACGCCATCGGCATGGTCGGCCAGCGCCTGGAAGCCAACGTTCATGTAGTCACTTCTTCGGTGGCCGCCACGCAAAATCTGGTCACCGCCGCGAATAAAGCCGGCATCCTTATTAACGACACCGTGCTCGAGCCGCTGGCCTCCGCGGAATCCTGCCTCACGCAGGACGAGCGCGACTTGGGCTGCTGTCTGCTGGACATCGGCGGTGGCACCACAGAAGTGATTATTTATGGCGGTGGAGTGGTTCGCCACACCAGCGCGGTGCCCATCGGCGGCGATCATTTCACCAACGATCTCGCCGTCGGCTTGCGCACTCCCATTCCGGAAGCGGAAAAAATCAAGCGCCGCAACGGTTGCGCGACCTCCGCGCTGTTGCGCGAAGACGGCGCGATCGAAATCGCCAGCGTGGGCGACCGCCCGCCGCGCACCATTTTTGCGCGCATGCTCACCGACATCATCGAGCCGCGCGCCATGGAGTTGCTCGCGCTGATTCGCGACGACCTGCGCCGCGCGGGACTCGAAACGCAAATCCCCGCTGGATTTGTTTTGTGCGGCGGCGGCGCGCGGCTGCACGGCTTCGATGAGCTCATCGAGCAATCGCTGCACCTGCCGGTGCGCGTTGCGCAGCCCAAGGGTTTGGCTGATCTGCCGGAACTGGTAGCTCAGCCGGAATATGCAACCGTAATTGGATTGGTGATGTACGGCGCGAAAGCGCGGCGCAGCTCGCCGCAGCGCGCCGGAAATCTAGTATCTAAATTGAAAGCCATGTTCGCCGGAGCTTCGTGACCCTGCCCGAACGCTGCACGGCGAAGATGGGGAATGTCGAGGGAACAGTATGCCGATAAAAGAAGGTGGAATCCGGATGAGCTTCAGCGAGGAGCTGCAGCCGGCGAAAATAAAAGTAATTGGCGTGGGTGGCGGCGGGTGCAACGCCGTCAATCGCATGATACGCGCCAAGGTGGAAGGCGTGGAATTCATCACTGCCAATACCGATCTGCAGGCGCTGAAGCTTTCACAAGCTCCGGTGAAATTGCAGTTGGGCGCGAAGCTGACCAAAGGCCTTGGCGCCGGCGCCAATCCCGAAGTCGGCCGCAAAGCCGCGCTGGAAGACACCGAGAAAATCATCGAGGCGCTGGAAGGCTCCGACATGATTTTCATCACTTCCGGCCTCGGCGGAGGCACCGGTAGCGGCGCCGCGCCGGTAGTGGCTTCACTCGCCAGCGAACTCGGCGCGTTGAGCGTCGCGGTGGTCACCAAGCCCTTCGCGTTTGAAGGCAAGCGCCGCATGATGCAGGCCGAACAGGCGCTGGAAGAACTGATCGGCGCGGTTGATACCGTCATCGTGATTCCCAACGAGCGCTTGATGGAAACCGTCGAGCGCGGCACCAGTTTTTTTGACGCCTTCCGCATCGCCGACGACATTTTGCGCCAGGCCGTGCAGGGAATTTCCGACATCATCACCGTGCCCGGCATCATCAATCGCGATTTTGCCGACGTGAAAGCCATCATGTCCGGCCAGGGCTACGCGGTGATGGGCACCGCCGTTGCGACCGGCACGAATCGCGCCGTGGACGCCGCCAATCGCGCCATCGCCAGCCCGCTGCTGGAAGACAATTCCATTCAGGGCGCGCAGGGCATCCTCATCAACATCAGCGGCAGCTCCAGCCTCACACTTCATGAAGTGCACGAAGCCAGCAGCGTCATCCAGAAAGCCGCCCACGAAAACGCCAACATTATTTTTGGCGCGGTGCAGGACGACGCCATGAAAGACACCATCAAGATTACGGTCATCGCCGCCGGTTTCAAGGACGCCAACAAAAAGAACATCCACCAGAAACCCACCTTCCTGGCAAAAACCTGGAAGGCCGGCCCGGAATCACAGGAAGCGCCGGTGGTCCAGGTGCACGAAGAAGCGCCCCGTCCGCCGCAAATGCCCAACGTCGTCCACCAGGTCCAGCAAAATGTCCGCGAGCGAAACGACATCGCCGCGGACGATCTCGACGTGCCCACATTCCTCCGCCGCCAGGCCCAAAAAGCCGGCGCGTAGCCGGCTACGAATCACGAAGTTGTAAATTTCAAAAAGGGCGCAGACATCTGCGCCCTTTTTTTATGCGATCGCTCCGCCCATCAGAAAAATCACGCGCGTCGTCATTCCGAATCCCGCCGTTTTTCCCAGGCGGGTGAGGAATCTGCTGTTCATAGCCAGGGCTACAATTTTCCGCTCGAAGAAAACCCGAACCCAACTACTCGCCGGTTGATTATGTAACGGACCGCAATTTGCCAACTAATTCGCGCACCCCGTGCTCAAACGCCGCGTAATCCGTCCGCGGATATGGCAGCGCGCTGCTCAAACCAGAATGAAACTCCCGCGCGCGCGTCGTCGCCGCAACCTGCAAAATATTCTCAGCGTTAATCCCCGCGCCGGGAATAATCGTGATCCGCTCACCGGCCGCGGCAACAAGCGACGCAATATTGTTAGCGCCTTCAAGAGCAGTAGTCGCGCCACCAGAAGTCAGAATGCGCTCCGCGCCAGTCTGCACCACATCGTCGAGAGCCTGAGACAAGTCCGCACACTCATCGAAGGCGCGATGAAACGTCACCGGCAGCGGTTTCGCGAGCGAAACCAATTCGCGAGTCCGCTGAATATCCACGGAATTGTGGCGTTTCAGAATGCCGAG
>JBBRZT010000284.1:0-5094 GCA_038236395.1 Candidatus Acidiferrales bacterium | reverse complement strand
GAGCGGGGCGTAGCGCTCGCTCATTTCGGGATCTTTTTCGATGACCTTGTTGACGTTGGTGTAGGTCATGCGTTCGAACGAGCGGATGACGCCGGGGGTCATGCGGGCGCGCTGCATGTTGCCCGCGGCGTCGAATTCCATGAGGGCGCTGAGGACCAGGCGCTCTTCGTGAGGTTTCAGCGAGCACATGCCGTTGGAGAGCGATTCGGGAAGCATGGGCACGGCGCGGTCGGGGAAATAAACGGAGGTGCCGCGGAGGCGGGCTTCCTGGTCGAGGGCGGCGTCGATTCGAACGTAGTGCGAGACATCTGCGATGTGTACTTGCAGGTGCCAGCCGCCGTCGGCGCGATGTTCGACGTACACGGCGTCGTCGAAATCGCGGGCGGTTTCGCCGTCGATGGTGACGATGGGTAAATTGCGAAAATCTTCGCGACCGGTGCGCTCCGTTTCGCTGACGGGGACGGCGCGGCGTTCGGCGTCTTCTAGGACGGCGGGAGAAAATGCGTGGGGCAGGTGATGCTTGCGAATGATGATTTCGATGTCGCCCCCCATGTCGCCGGGGCGGCCGAGAATTTCGACGATGCGTCCGACCGGGGGAGCGCCTTCGCGGGAATAGCGGATTAGCTCGACGTTGACTACGGCGCCGTCGAGTTCAGGGAGAACGGGTAGGCGTTTATTACGGGCGCCCGGTTGATCGGCGAGTAGGCCGAGTTTTTCACGGAGGGCGGGAGTGAGTTCATCGCCGGGAGGGATTTCGATTTCGTGCTGGATGCGAATGTCGTAGGGGAGAACCACGTTTCCGCGCGGGCCGTAGCGGAAAAGGCCGACGACGCTGGCGTGGGCGCGGCCGAGGATACGGACGATGCGGCCTTCGGCGCGGCGCGAGCCGGCGAAGCCGCCGGGCTTGATCTTGGCGACGACTGTGTCGCCGTGCATGGCGCCTTCGATGGCAACGCGGGGGATGAAGAGATCGCCGTCGAGCTGGGGGATGGGCGTTGCGGGGACGACGAAACCGTAGCCGTCGTGATGCAGGACTAGGCGGCCTTTGATTTCGTCGCGGGCTACGGTGTCGTGCGTAGGCTTGGTCTGCGATTGATCCTGTCGCCGTGGGGACTGCGCGGCAGGCTCTTCTCTTGCGCCTTTTTTACTGGAGAGGCGGTAGCGGCCGCCGGGGAGTTCTTCGATGGCGTTGCGTTTTTTGAGCTGGGTGAGAATTTTGAACAGGGGGCGGCGGTCGGATTTTCCCAAGTGCAGGCCGCGGGAGATGTCGTTGGCGGAGGCGGGTTCGCTTTTAACCTGTAGAAAACGCAATAGATTGTCGGGGCTCAGGTGAGAGGTGCGCGCCATTGTTGGGGGAGCGGCAGGCGGGCTGCCGGCTCAAGGAACGATTCTACTGTTTTTTTTTCGATGCACCTGAAACTTTTTGTGCTTGGCGGTGTTTCATAGGCAGGCCAACACACGACCGGCTAGTCACCCTCCGTCAGACTGGCTGGTTTCGAGAAGGCGGGACGACCTGGCCCGCCTTCTCTTTTTTTTGCGGTGTCGTCGCTTATGGATTCTTATTTTACGTGGCGAATTACGGCAACAAGTCCGGTGAGTGAACCAATAATACCGATCAGTGCGCCGAGCAGAGGAAACCAGAACTTTATGAGCCACATAGTTTTCACGTCAAACCGGCGCTGTTTCTCTTTATCCATCCGTTCCCTTAAGTAACTTCTACCGCGAAAAGTGAGAATCAAGCTTTGATCGTAGTCCTGTGCCCACATTTCTCGATCTTCAACAGGCGGAAATGCAATATCGAGTTCTTGAGCTTCTTGACGCATATCATTGTCCAAAATATGACTTATCTGATTATCGATGCGTTGACATGCAAGATAACAATCCGCCGCTATTTGCATGGATTTCGTCGGGTCATTTCTCTTGAAGGCAAGTACCTTCTCCAGTTCGGCCTTCGCAACGATTGATCGCCGTTCGCGATACAGACGATTGACTTCGCCCATGGTGGCCGCCTCCTTTATCGATGGCACCAAAGAAGAGAATTCATTTCTTGTGTGCAAGTAAAAAACCGAGAAGAGTACCCGCAATACCGAAGACCCCGGTCAAGAAAGCCGCAATAAGGGGGACAAGAAGCCTCACCCAGCGTGCGCGTTGCTCAAATCGCCTGGTCTTTTCCTCGTCGATAAGTTTCCTTACATGGGCTCGCCCTTTTGATGTGAACCACCTCACACGTTCATCGTTGTCCCAGATTGCACTATCGTCAGCTGGCGGAACCTCAACATCAAGCGAGCGAGCTTCGTTCGATAACCGAACTGATGCAACTTGATCAATTAAGCGTTCATAGAAGTCGATATCAACAGATTCTGCGAACTGTAGTTCAGCCAATTCTTCACGCGGCGCTTTTATTTTCAGGAGGCATTGACGGTCGCGGGCGTATACCTTGCGCATTCCCGCGAGTGTCCGCTGAAGTTTCCAAACTCGTAACATGTGCCGGATATTATCCTACTTTCGACGTTTTCCGAGCCCCGCACCCGCAGTACGGCTTCTTCACCGTCTTTCCGCACCACCTGACGTATCGGTAGTAGTCCTTCGTGATCTTTTTGCGTTCGAAGCACCAGGCATAGATATCCGGAAGAACGTCTATTTTAGATTCCTCGACTGCGCGGCACGGTTCGTTCGCACAAGCGAACGAGGAAGAGAAGGCCGCGCTCGGAATGACCGTGCTGGGTGCGTGGCTGAGATGGTTGCTAAGATCAGGTGATATTCGAACTACAACGATTTGATGACTTCGATTTCGCCTTTTTTGCGGAGGAGGTCGACGTCGACGCCGCTGGCGTGGCGATGGATCAGGACATCGCAGGTGTCTGCGCCGACGCCTAAATTTTCAATGCGTACTTCTTCGATGTTGGGGGGGAGGATTGGATTGGTGAAGCAGACCTGGCGTTCCTGGGCTTTGACGGTGAGGCCGAGCGAAGCCTGGAGTAACAGATATGGGGCGCCGGCGGCCCAGGCTTGCGGGGCGCAGGCTACCGGGTAGAGCGTGGGGCCGCTGGAATCGGCGCGTTTGTGGAAGCCGCAGAAAAGTTCGGGGAGGCGATGCAGGTCGACGAACAGGCTGGCTTCGTAGAGGCCGTTCAGGATGGCGGCGACGGCGTCCTGAAAGCCGTACAGCGAAAGTCCCAAGCCAATCAGCGCGTTGTCGTGCGGCCAGATGGATCCATTGTGATAGGACATGGGGTTGTAGCGCAGCTCGCTGGAGCCGATGGTGCGAATGCCCCAGCCGGAGAAAAGCTGGGTGGTCATGAGCTGGTCGCAAAGTCTGGCAGCGTGCTCGGGAGTGCCGATTTTACAAAAGAGAGTCTGGCCGGCATTGGAGGAGCGGACCTTGCATTGCTGTTTTTTGCCGTCGAGCGCGAGCGCGTACATGCCGATTTCTTCGCACCAGAAAAATTCTTCGAATCGCTGCTGGAGAGTGTCGGCTTCCAAGTTGAGCTGCAGGGCGTAATCGTTTTCGCCGAACTCGCTGGCGAGCATCGCGGCGGCGCGCTTGGCGGCGTAAGTGTAGGCCTGGACTTCGCAGAGCGCGATGGGCGGTTCGGCGAGCTGGCCGTTTGAATGGAAGACGGAATCGTTCGAATCTTTCCAGCCCTGCTGGACCAGGCCGGTGTTGGAGCGGCGCGCGTATTCGACGAAGCCGTCGTGGTCGGCGTCGCCATAGATATCGATCCACCGCAGCGCGGACTGAATGTTGGGCCAGATGAGCGAGAGGAATTCGCGATCGCCGGTGCGCAGAAAATAGGCGCCGGCCAACAGGATAAACAGCGGGGTGGAGTCCACGCTGCCGTAGTAGCGTCCAAAGGGGACTTCTTTTAGCGCGGCCATTTCGCCGCGGCGCATTTCGTGAAGAATTTTTCCCGGCTCGGCGTCCTGCTCGGGAATTTCCTTGGTAGCCTGCTGCTCGGCCAGATATTGCAACACGCTTTTGGCGATGTGCGGAGCGATCCACAGACATTCGAGGGCAGTGATGATGCCGTCGCGGCCAAAAACGGTGGCGAACCACGGAACACCGGCGTAGGGATACTGACCTTCGGGGTTTCCGTCGGTGAGCATGCGCAGATCGGATTCCGAGCGTTTCAGCCAGGCGTTTACGCGTTTATTGGAGGTGACAATCTGGCATTCGTGCAGGCGCTCATCCGCGTAACGTTTGTGGAGAGTCGCGAAGGCGCCGCTGTAAGGTAGTGCGGCTACGGAGACGGAGTCTCGTTCGCAGGAGACGGTGACGAAAACGGATTGCTCTTTTTTGGGATCGAGGGTGAATTCGTAGCGTGCCTGCCTGGTGGTGAGGACGCGAGGTTTGGGCGTGAAAGCGATGCGCGTTTTCCTAGTGATATTGTCGAGGCCGCGATAATTGAGGATTGCCGCGTCGCCATCGAGTGCGTCGGAGAGGCGTTCGCCTTTTTTGGCGCGCTTGGTGCCGCGGACCTCGAAAATATCGGCGAAGTCGGCTTCGAACTGAAAACTGAGGGAAACCTGAAGAGGCTGTAGGCCGTAGTTGATGAGGCGAACCTGTTCGTAGCAGGTGGCTTTGTCGAGAAACGTCGAACGGAACAAGTGAACAGTTTCGCGGGGCAGGCCATTTTCGATTTTCGCGCCGCCGGAAGTGGAAGTATCGAAATTGCTCATGTCCACGGCGAGAAAGGCGTTGTCATCGCGGATGGTGGAGCTGAGCAGCATGGGGGTCTGCTGATTCAGCTGCATGGTCATGCGCGAGAGGTGGCGGGTTTCTGAGTGGAAAAGGCCAAACTGGCCCTGGCCGAGAGGCTCGATGTCGCCATAGCGATTCAGTACGGCGAACGTGTCGCCGAATTTGAGGACGCGGGTGCGATCGTCGGCGAGCGCGGAGGTTGCAAGAACGTAGTATTGGTCTTTGACGCGAACGATATCTGCCACAGACCTATCCTGCCACGGATTGCGGGGATTTAATTATGCGATTGCCTGAGTGCGAGGCGAAACGACAGCATTGCCGACCATGGACTGATAGAGGTCCAGATAATTTTCGGCCATGTGCGTGGCGGTGAAGCGCTTTTCGAAGACGTT
>JBBRZT010000283.1:0-5116 GCA_038236395.1 Candidatus Acidiferrales bacterium | reverse complement strand
GTTGTAGTTCTGCTCCTGAATATCGGGGCGCTTCACGAAGGCTTCCTGAATGGCGGCTTCGAACGAGGAGTTTTCGACCGCCTCAATGGGGGCCGGCAAATCGAGAGGGATAATTTCGACGTTGATGAGATTAGGCGCCAGAGGATTCTTGGACATGGCGTTTTTCAGGATCTGCTCGTCCTGCAGCTGGATGGTTTGCGCGACGATCAAGTTCTGGCGGTCGCTGGCGACTTCGGATTCTGCGCGAGTGACATCGAGAGGCGCCATGGTGCCGATTTCCAATTGCTTCTTGTTATCGTTGAAAAGTTTGTCGGAAACGGCGACGGCCTGCTGCTGTACTTTGACGGCTTCGCGGGCATAGACCAATTCCCAATAGGCGTTGATGGTGTTGGTAACCGTGGTGATGGCCTGGGCCATGAAGACCAGGTCGGCGATCTTGCGATTGTTTTTCGCGATCATGATGTTCCGGCGGCCGACGAAAGTTCCGAAACCGTTGAGGAGTTGCTGAGTGAAGCCGGCAGTGAGTGAAGACTGCACGCTGGGATTAAAAAAGTTCGCTGACGAGCCTGAGGAGGAACGCGTGTTGTCCCAGGCGACGTTGATGGTGGTGCCGGGGCTGAAGCTCTGGCTATACCCGAGATTGAAAATGTCGGCGTGGGAATGCAAGCCGGTGAGGCTGTTGGCACCGACGCCCGTTCCAGACAAGAAAGGGTTATTCACGGCGGTGGTGCGCGAGTCAACTTCAGCGGCGGCGGTGATGACCGGATCGTAGGAGACGAAAGGGTTGTTGGGCGTGATGTTGGCGGACGAAGTGCCAAAATCCGCGCCTTGAGTACCGCGGCCCTGGCCGCCGGATTTGGTACGCAGAATATCGGTGTCGGCGATCCATGGACTGTAACGTGCCACGGCGATATCGAGACTGTTTTCGAGGGCGAGCTCGACGGCGTCCTGCAAAGTAATCTCGAGCTTATTATCGTGAATCAACTGATCGATGCGGGGAGAATTGGTTAGATTCGGCGCGTCAATGCGAATGGGGGTATAAGGCGCGATGAGAGTTGGGAAGGAACGAGCGCCATTCACGTAGCTGTGTTTCGAAAGGCCGAGCGAGACGGGAATCGGGGGCGCGGGCGGAGGTGCGGTTCCGGCGGCGGCTTCGGGACCGGCTTGAGAAGCCGGCGGCACATTTCCCGGTGTGCCGGGCTGCGGCTGCTGGTCCTGCGGAGGAGGGGGGTTCTGGGCAAAAGCCGGGCCAACGTCTATGCCCGAGACGAGGAATGCCAAGCCTGCAGCAACCAGCGGCCGCGCGAGTCGGGCCGCTGCTCTGGAGATTACGCGAAAGATGGACCGCTGCGCGGTCGCGCGCTTCAAGCTCATTTTATTCCTTACCCCTCTGAAAATTATCCCCTCAGGGATGGATTGGCTGCCTGGGTCTCACTTGTAAAACGTTAGCGGCACGGTATTTGTTTCGTTCGATTTACAGAAAAATCATATAAAAGAGGAGCCGCCACGCGCGCGGTGCGGCATTTCCGAACGAAAAGCAGTTTAGCAGGGGCTCGCATCCTTGACAACGCAGAGAGCGAAAGCTAGGCTGCTGACGATTCGACGGTTAGAGGCGAGGTTCGGTTAGTCGGGCAATGATGGAACGGGAAGAACTGCTCAAGATGTTCGAGAGTGCCGGGGCCATCAGGCACGGGCATTTTGAGTTGTCCAGCGGGTTGCACAGCGCGATGTATGTGCAGTGCGCGCTGGTGCTGCAGTATCCGCGGTTTGCGGACGTGCTGGGGAAGAATCTGGCGGAGAAATTCGCCAACCATGAGATTGAGGCGGTGGTGTCGCCGGCGATTGGCGGTCTGATTATTGGGCAAGAGGTGGCTGGGGCGCTGCCGGAGATCGGCAAAGCGCCTATCAGCGACGCGCCTCGCGGAGGAGGAATTCCGGCGATTTTTGTGGAACGGGATGCCAGCGGAAGCATGAGCATGCGGAGGGGATTTTCTCTGCGGCCCGGGCAGCGAGTGTTGGTGGTGGAAGATGTGTGGACCACCGGGGGCTCGACGCGCGAGGCGATTCGGGTAGTGGACGAAGCGGGCGGGCGAGTGGTGGCGGCGGGTGCGCTGATCGATCGAAGCGCCGGGAAGATTGATTTGGGTGTTCCGGCTAAAGCGTTGCTGGAGATTTCCATTCCAAGTCATACGGCGGACGATTGTCCTTTGTGCCAGAGCGGCGGCGCGGCGGTGAAGCCCGGGAGCCGCTTTGCGCGGGGACGTAGCGATGAAGGTGGCGGGACTGGCGCATGCTCGACCGCGACCTCCCGTTGAAAATCTAGGTGCGTCGACAAAAACCTCTGAGACGCGCGATTCGCCCGGAACGCGCGGGTAACGACTCTTCATGCGCTACCTCAAGCTGACCATCGCGTATGACGGCACGGACTTTCACGGTTGGCAGGCGCAGACCAACAAGCCGACAATTCAGGGCGAAATAGCGCGTGTGCTGGGGCGCTTGACGCAGGAGCGCGTGGCGCTGCACGGAGCGGGGCGGACGGATGCGGGTGTGCACGCGCTGGGGCAGGTTGCGAGTTTTAAAACATTGTCTCCACTTTCCGCCGGGGAATTTCAACGGGCGTTGAATGCGCTGCTGCCGCCGACGATTCGAATTATGGGCGCTGAGGAGGTGGGGCCGACCTTTCATGCGCGATTTTCGGCACGCGGGAAGACCTATCGGTACAGAATTTATCGCGGGAAGGTGGTTCCACCGGCAATCTGGCGATACGTGCTGCACTATCCGTTTCCTCTAGACGAGGAGGCGATGCGGGATGCGGCGGGGAGATTTGCGGGAGTGCATGATTTTTCGTCGTTCGCGGCGTCGACGGGGTCGGAAGATGACGACCA
This sequence comes from Candidatus Acidiferrales bacterium, assembly GCA_038236395.1. GTDB lineage: Bacteria > Acidobacteriota > Terriglobia > Acidiferrales > UBA7541 > Acidiferrum. The sequence goes on along the minus strand of JBBRZT010000283.1, from coordinate 2,231 downwards.
GGAACGCTCATTGGAGCGAGATGTCTTTTCGGCGGAGCTGGCGCGGAGTGAGGATGGGGAGGAGCTGGTTTTTACTGTTTCGGGGCGGTCGTTTTTGCGGTACATGGTGAGGAAGATGGTAGGGACCCTGTTGGATATCGGGCGCGGAAAACTTGTGCCTGCGGATGTTGAGAGGTTGTTTGAGTTGAAGGATCGATCGAAGTCGGGACCGACTGTGCCGGCGCAGGGATTGGTGATGGTGGAGGTGCGGCATGAGGACGCCTGGAAGATCGATTCGTGAATGAGAAATCGGGTAGAGTGATTGTTGATGAATAAAGAATTGATTTACGACTGGAACACGGCGACTCCGCCGGCGATTCGTGCGGGGACGCGGGTGCTTTTGAATGATGAGACGCTGCGCGATGGGTTGCAGAATCCTTCCGTATTTGATCCCAGCATTGAAGAAAAAATTGAAATTCTGCACCTGATGGAAGATCTGGGGATCGATTCTGTGAATATTGGCTTACCGGGAGCGGGACCGCGGGCGGTGGCGGATACGGAGGCGCTGGCGAGGGAAATCGCTACGAATCGGATGAAGATTAAGCCGAATTGCGCGGCGCGGACCGTGGAAGCGGACATTTTGCCGATCGTGGAGATCTCTCAGCGGGTGGGAATTGCGCTGGAAGCGGCGACTTTTCTGGGCTCGAGCCCGATACGGCGTCTGGTGGAAGACTGGAGCGTAGATCACCTGGAGCGGACGACGGAGAAGGCGGTGCGGTTTGCGGTGGAGCACGGGCTGCCATCGATGTATGTGACCGAGGATACGACGCGGACCGATGCGGCTACCGTGAAGCGGCTGTACCTGTGCGCGATCGACAGCGGAGCGCGAGCCATCGTGCTGTGCGATACGGCTGGGCATGCCACGCCGAATGGCGCTTACAACCTGGTGAAATTTGCCATCGAGGAAGTGGTAAAGCCCTCGGGGGAAAAAATCCGCGTGGACTGGCACGGGCACAACGATCGCGGACTGGCGGTGGCTAATTCGTTGGCGGCGGTGGCGGCCGGCGCGGACCAGGTGCATGCCGCGGCGAATTCCCTGGGAGAACGCGTGGGCAATACGGCGATGGAGTTGATGCTGGTGAATCTGCGGTTGATGGGGCTGATCAGCCAGGACCTTTCGCGGCTGAAAGAATATTGCGAGAAAGCGGCAAAGGCCACACACACGTCCATCCCGCCAAATTACCCGGTGATGGGACGGGACGCTTTCCGTACCGCGACGGGAGTGCACGCCGCGGCGATCATCAAAGCGTTTCGAAAAAACGATGTGGAGTTGGCGGACGCCGTTTACAGTGGAGTCCCCGCGGGCGTCTTCGGGCGGGAGCAAGTCATAGAAATAGGGCCGATGAGCGGGAAGTCCAACGTAGTGTACTGGCTGGAGAAGCGGAGGATCCGCGGCGACGAAGGCCTGGTAAACCGGATACTGGACGCGGCAAAAAAGTCGACGCGGGTGCTGACGGACGCGGAGATTTTGGCTCTGTGCGGGAAATCAACAGAAAATTAACGGCGTAGACAAAAACCCCACGATGAAACACCTTCTGCTTTGGGTTATTCTGATAAGCATGCCGCTGCGTTCCTCTCTTGCCGCACAGTCGACGCGCCAGCCCGAAATGCCCGGGGTGGTGGAGAGCCCGCAGACACGCGCGGCGTTGGATTGGTTCGAAGCAAATTTAGATTCCATCAACGCGCTGCAGGCCAAGCTGGCGGAAATCCCTGCGCCATCGTTTCATGAAGAGGCACGAGCGGCGGCGGTTGAGCCTTTGCTGGTGGCCGCGGGCTTGACGGTGCATCGGGACAGAACCGGCAACGTGATTGGGGAGCTGCGCGGGAGCAACGAGAAAGAAATCGTGATTCTGGCGGCGCACCTGGACACCGTTTTTCCGGCCGGCACAAACGTGAAAGTTCGGCACGACGGCGAGCGCATGAGCGCTCCCGGAATATCCGACAACGGCACTGGGCTGGCCGCGCTGATTGCGCTGGCACGAGCGTTGAACGCGGCGAAAATAAAGCCGCGGAGGACGATTTTGTTTGCCGCCGACGTGGGAGAAGAAGGCGAAGGGAATTTGCGCGGGATGCGCGCTCTGGTGGATGCATATCGCGCGAATCTGAAAGCAGTGATTGTGCTGGACGGGTCGGGCACCGAACATGTAACGACCAAGGCGTTGGCTTCGCGGCGGCTGGAAGTGACGATTACG
>JBBRZT010000282.1:0-5169 GCA_038236395.1 Candidatus Acidiferrales bacterium | reverse complement strand
TGGCGGAGAGGGTGGGATTCGAACCCACGGTAGGATTTCTCCTACACTCGCTTTCGAGGCGAGCTCTTTCAACCGCTCAGACACCTCTCCGCGGCGTTGACGTTTCATCGTAGCAGAGGGCTTCTGATTCCGGCAATTGGCGCGGTCTCGAGATCCGCTGCGAAATTACCGCGGCGCGCTGCGTGTAGCGCTGCGTGCGGCGGCAAAAACCTTCTCGCGACGAGCAACGTCGTAGAAGTGTGTGTTCAGGGGCGGCGGTCGGCGAAGAAAGAACGGATCACCGCGCTGCAATCCTCGGCCAGCACTCCTGAGATGACCTCTACACGGTGATTCAAATCCGGGTGCGAGAGCACCTCGAAGCACGATTGCACGGCGCCGCCGCGGGGTTCATCCGCGCCGTAAACAAGGCGCGGCACGCGCGCCTGGATCATTGCGCCGGCGCACATGCTGCACGGCTCGATGGTTACATACAGCGTGGTATCCGCGAGGCGGTGATTTCCCAGCACGCGCGCGGCTTCGCGCAACACCACGATTTCGGCGTGCGCGGTGGGATCGCAATCGCGAATGGTGCGATTCCCGGCGCGCCCCAGAATTTTTCCATCCTGAACCAGCACCGCGCCGATGGGCACCTCACCGCTCGCAGCTGCTGCGCGCGCCTCCGCCAGAGCTGCCTGCATGAATTCAAGATTGATATCGCCAGCCATGTTTCGTCGAGATTAACACGATGACCACTACCACGATGACCGCTACCACGCCGTGCGTGGCCTGGCTGCTTGACAATTGGGAGTTGACGAAAGAAACTACCGCCGCATCGTCCCAGGTACCGAGAAATTCCAATCGCGACAATACAAAACTATTCCGTTCGCGGGCCGTTCAAGCGAAGATATACATCGCCCGCCATCACCAGGAATTTAAAAGCGTCGAGGTCGAGAACCTGCCAAAAAACGCCTAATGGAAATCCGACGAGACCCCATCACGCAAAGCTGGGTCGTTCAGGGACAGAAAGAAGTCCACGACGGCCCGCCGCAAAAATGCCCCTTTGACCATCCCGCATCGGAAGGGAAGCCGATTCTGGTTTCTCCGCCCGAAGGCGTCGCGCAGGTTCGCGTGTTGCCGCATCCCGATCCTTTGTATCGCATCGAAGGCCAGCCGGGCCGGCTTGCTGAAGGCATGTACGACAAAATGGGCCCCACCGGCGCGCACGAGGTGGTAGTGGAGTTGCCCCAGCACGACCGCAGGTTGTCGCAGGCCAGCGACGAAGAAATTGAGCGCGTGCTCGCCGTTTGGGCCTCGCGCATCGCCGATCTAAAAAAAGACGTGCGCTTTAAATATGTCAGCGTCTTCAAGAACCAGGGCGTCGAGGCCGGCGAAGAGTGGTCGCATGCGCATTCTCAGGTGACTGCCACCATTTTTGTGCCGCGCCGCATTAAATATGAACTGAAAGCCGCGCGCGAATGGTTCAATGAACGCGAACGCTGCATTTTTTGCGACGTGGTCCGCCAGGAAGAAAAAAAAGGCACGCGTATCGTGGACGTTCAGGGCGAATACTACGCCCTGTGCCCCTATGCCTCGCGAGTCCCGTACGAAGTCTGGCTGCTACACCGGCGCCACAATCACGCTTTTGAACAGCCGCATGCAAACTCCAATCGCCGCCATTTCGCGTCGTTGCTAGGGCGTGTGCTTCGCCGGCTGGAAAAAGTCGCCCCCGCCTATCATCTGGTCTTGCACACCGCACCCAACACCCGCAGCAAAAAAGGCGAGTTGGCGGGTTACTGGAAAACTCTGGCGGAGGACTTTCACTGGCACATCGAAATACTTCCCATCGTCGAGAAGCGCAGCAAGTCCTACAGCATCAAGGAAGTTTATTTCAACGGAGTATTGCCCGAGCAGGCCGCCGAGCGCCTGCGTTTACTGGATCCTGGTTCATGACCTTCGCCGCCACACGCAGAAGCCGGTGGCGCCGGCAACGCGGCGGAATCCTTGGCAGCCTGGCGGGCTTGCTGTTTATCATCGTTTTCTGCGCCGTGATCTACTTGGCGAGACGTCCGATATTGCGGTTCGTTGGCGAGTCCTGGGTGGTCGAAGACTCGCTGGAACACGCCGACGCCATCCTGGTGCTCAGCGACGATAATTTTTTCGCCGATCGAGCCACTCGCGCCTCCGAGCTGTTTCGCCAAAAACTGGCGCCGGTAATCGTGGCCAGCGGACGCCGCCTGCGACCCAACGCCGGTATCGCCGAGTTGATGGAGCACGACCTTGTCGAGCGCGGAGTGCCCCGCGAAAACATCATCCGATTTCCACAGGACGCCGACAACACCCGCGAGGAAGCCATGGCACTCGCCGCGCTGGTCACCGAACACCATTGGCACAGCGTCATTGTGGTGACCTCCAATTACCACACTAGGCGCAGCCGTTATATTTTCGAGCATGTATTTCCAGAGTCCGTAAGCGTGCGGGTTGCCAGCGCGCGCGATGGGGATTTTGACGCCGACCACTGGTGGGAAAATCGCAAGTCTTTCAAGGTGTTCACCCGCGAGCTGGCGGGGATGGTTGTGGCCATCTGGGAGTTGCGGGGAGACTCGCGTTACAAATCGCAAGCCGTTGCGGAGATTGGTCTGGCCGAAACGCAATTAGCGGTATAGCCCCCCAGGGAAACACGAACATTTTACCCGTTCCATTGTTGTTTACACCGCCTAAGTCGTATACTATCTTCACTCTCTAAGTCGCGGCTCCAACCCGGTCCTGCGCAATAGCGGCTTTGCACCCTAAATTTTGATGGCCGAGGTGTTTCATGTGGAAGAAGGAAGACGCAAAGCCGCAAGGTATTCCTGAAAGACCCAATTCACCAGTCAACGCGCCGACCTTTGGCAGCGCTCCCGCCAATCCCCCGCAGGTGGCCCCGGTTGTGGTGCCCGCCGCGCCCGCGTCGTCTCGCACGGCCGCCAGCATCAGCCAGGGAATTCGGATTAAAGGCGAAGTTACCGGTAGCGAGGACCTCTACGTGGATGGTCTGGTCGACGGCAAACTCAATCTGGCCAATGGCAGTCTGACCATTGGACCCAATGGAACGGTCAAAGCCGACGTGGTCGCTCGAGAAGTCATCGTGCGCGGTCGTATCGATGGCAAAGTGACTGGCCGCGATAAAGTTCAGCTCTGGGGAACTGCCCAGGTTTTCGGCGAAGTGCAGACCGACCGGTTGTCGATCGAGGAAGGCGCCATGCTGCGCGGCAAGGTAGAAGCCGGGAAGCTGGCTGCCAAGGCACCGGAATCCAGAAACGCCGCCGCTGCCAGCGTTGGCAAAACGTCCGAGGCGCTGCCGGCCAGTTCGGAATCAGCTGCGGATTGATGTATGAGTTTCCTGAATAAATTCGGAATCGGCGGAACTGGAGTGGGGTCGCGACACGCTCCGACGAACGGGAAGGCGAGGCCTGCCGCCGTCAATGCGGTGGCCAGCGCAGGCTCGCCAAGAGCCCCGGAACAACATGTCGCTACGCGCGTATCCAACGGCCTGAAAGAGTTTCTGTGGAACCTCGATGGCCTGGGGCGGGGAACTTTGCTGGACCTTGGCCCTGCCTGGCAGACCACCCTCAACTTCTTCATCGAGCGCGGATTTCGTGTTTCCTCCGAGGATATTCTCCGCGGATGGAAGGGCTTTCTAGATGAGGACGAAGCCCGGCTCCGGGAAGATCCTACCGCCCGCGAAACTGTGGACATGACTCCCGATGGGCGCGCCACGCGCTTTCTGGAAACAAATTTGAAATATCCGGATGCCTCCTTCGATGCAGTGCTCCTCTGGGATGTGTTCGACTATCTCGACCCGGTTATGACCAAGCAGACGATTGTGCGCATGACCGAATTGCTGCGGCCTGCGGGCATCGTGTTTGCGATGTTCCACAGCAAAAAACCGGAAGGATTTCAACGCTATCGCGTGGCGGATTCCAATACGCTGCAGGTCGTTCCCGCCAGCATGGTTACAGCCGCGCAGAAGCCTTATCAGAATCGCGAAATTCAGGACCTCTTCCGCGGCTATCGCACCACGAAATCGTTCGTGGGACGCGATCAGTTGCGCGAAACCTTGTTCATCAAGTAGCCGCCACAGCCAACTTCACTTAGTCTAACTTCAGGTATTCGACTTGCCGCATCGTAGGAAAAAACCGCACTAAAAGCTGTGACTTTCTCTATCTTTTCGCTTGCGCGTTTTTTTTTGCAGGCGTAAAAAGCCATCGTGAGCTCAAAAAGCTCCGGAGGGGAACATGACTCCACCGGACTTGGAGCGAAACAAAGCTGATCACACCGCTTTTGCGGTGCGCGTCGCCCGCGATGGATTCGCTTGGTAGCGGCTTCTCCGAGACGACACAGCAAAAAGTGAAAAGGGGAGCCTGCGGGCTCCCCTTTTCGCATTTCCGACGCCGAATTCTTTATTTACTGATGCTGCGCTTGGTGCTTCGCTACCCGATGATGGTGGTGCTTGATTTTGGAGTGCCTACGGTGGTGCCGGTCATGGGAAGAGGCTCGGTTCACCGCCAGTGGTGCTGGAGCAGCAGCCGCGGCTTCTGAAATCGAAACGGTTAACAGCGGAGCTGCCGCAAGCAACAACAATCCCAAGATTCGTTTCATGGAAATCCTCACTGGGTGAAAGTCTGGGTGTCTGTATTCAATCACAGTCGACGGTGAAAGTCTCGCCCATTCCGTCGAAGCTGTGACCATCGAAAAAAGTCGCCGCCAAAGCAGGTTGCGACGCGGCGGGTCTTGGCAGACGTCGCAGAAGGCGTGGACTTCAGGATCCGAATTTCAGGCTTTCCAGCCAGCGAATGTCGTCGCGCTGGTTGGCGATGATCTGCGCTTGCCACACCAGCGCGATGGACATCAGGCTCAATGACAGGATGCAGATGCTCAACACCAATCCCAAGCTTGATTCATTCACCGGAATCTGAAAGAGACGGCGAAGGTAAGCCATAGTAGTGGGCCTCCTAGTACGCGTGCGCCTTTTGCGAGAGCCCCGAGTAGGAACTCTGCCACTGAGAAACCTGGCAATCGCGCTACCAGATCCGTGCTTCGCGGCACGGCAGCTATCCCCGCGCAAACACTCGATTTGTTATTCGTGGCGCTGGTTCATGAACGATTTTAGGCCCGCCGGTGTGCAAAACTACGGCACGGGAACACCAGTGC
>JBBRZT010000281.1:0-5181 GCA_038236395.1 Candidatus Acidiferrales bacterium | reverse complement strand
GCAGTCGGAACTGGCCGCCAAGGCGAGCAACGACGACGTGAACAAACTGAACGGCGACGTGACCGGCGTGAAGGGCGATCTGGATGCGGCCAAGAGCAGCATTCAGATGGCACGCAGCGAAATGGGCACGCTCATCGCGCGCAACCACGATGAGATCGACCAGCTGCGCCGCATGGGTCAGCGCGATTATTTTGAATTCGCGTTGACGCGGAAAGCCGGAGCGCAAAAAGTCGGCAGCATTCAGGTCGAGCTGAAGGACACCAACGTAAAGAAGAACCGCTACACCGTGAATGTGCTGGCGGACGACAAGAGCTTTGAAAAGAAGGATCGCTCGGTGAACGAGCCGATCTTCTTCTACACCGGCGGAAGCCGCGCGGCGCTGGAACTGGTGATCAACAAGGTTACCAAGACCGGAGCCACCGGTTATTTGAGCTTGCCTAAGTCGGCGACGACCAGTGCGAGCGCGGCCGGAGCGAGCAACTAAACCCAAAAGGTGTTGCTGTAAAGATCAGCCGCCAGAGCCGGATGCTGATTGCAAAAGGAGGACTCCACAAGGGTCCTCCTTTTTGTTTTATGTTTGTTTTATGTGCGATCGCGAAGGGTAATACTGCCAACACACGCTGGGCAATAATCTGGTTGCTCGCACAATTACAAAATCCCAACACGCAACTGCGGCGTGTGAGACACCCGTACGGCGCGGAGTGTTTTGTAAGCTACCTCGTTTCCGCTACGATGTTCTTCTGCCATGACGACCACTTTGATCCATGCGGGACGGGCGCTCACTCCTACGGGGGAGATCGCGGATGCCGGCATTCTGATCCGTGAAACCGTGATTGAAGCGATTGGCCCGCGCGAAGGGATGAGTTTGCCTGCGGATGCCACGGAAATTTCCGCCACGGACAAGTCCGCGATTCCGGGATTTGTGGACGTGCACATTCACGGGGCCGGCGGCCGCGACGTGATGGAAGGCAGCAACGAAGCATTGAGCACCGTGGCGAAAACGGTAGCGCGCCACGGCACTACTTCCATGGTGGCCACCACGGTGACCGCCAGCGCCGACGATATCTGCCGCAGTTGCGAAGGCATCGCGAAATATATCGCCACGCAGCATGAAGGCCCGGGGCCACGCGCGAAAGTTCTGGGAATCCATTTTGAAGGGCCGTTCCTGAGCGAGATCCGGCGCGGCGTGCATCCCGCGGAGTGGCTGCGCCTGCCTTCCGCGGAATTACTGGAAAGATTCGTGGCCGCCGCGGGCGGCAACGCGCTGATGCTGACGATCGCGCCGGAGCTGCTGGGCGCGATTCCGTGTATTGATGCGGCGATCAAAGCGGGCCTGGTGGTGGGCATCGGACACACCGATGCGACGTACGAGCAGGCGCGGCTGGCCATGGCGCACGGCGCGCATCATGCCGTGCATGTGTACAACGCGATGCGGCCGTTTTCGCACCGGGACAGCGGCGTGATTGGGGCGGTGCTCACGACTCCCGACGTGACCGCGGAGTTGATCGCGGACAACGTGCACGTGGAAGAAGCGGCCATGCGGCTGCTGCTGCAAGCGAAAAGCGCGAACTGCGTGATCCTGGTGAGCGATGGGATTTCGGCCACCGGCATGCCCGACGGAAAATACATGCTGGGACAAATGGAAGTGACCGTCAGCGGCGGAGTATGCAGAAACTCCGAGGGAAAACTGGCGGGCAGCACACTGACGTTGGACCGCGCGCTGCGGAACGTCGTGGCGCTGGGCAAATCATTTGAAGACACGACGCGCATGCTGACCTTGAATCCCGCGGGATTGCTGGGGCTGGAGTTCAAGAAAGGCGCGTTGCGCGCCGGCGCGGACGCGGACATTTTGCTGCTGGATGATGAACTGCAGCTGGCCAGTGTGTGGGTTCGCGGCGTCCCGCTGAATTAGCGACAAACAACTCACGACGGAAATATTTTCCCAATACATCAGATAGCACAACCCGGACTAAACAATGCGGCGTTTTTCGGTGTTTCCTGCGACGATGCCGCCGGGTTTCTTTTGTTTTGCGCGCGAGTGCGTCGTCTCGCGTTTTGTGCCAGATGAATTTCGTTTTCTTCGTTTTCCCATCGACGAACCGCCTGAAGCAGAACAAAGTGGGTGCGAAGCTGCTGTATCGCAGTATCGAACGGCGCGATGGATTGGTGAGCGCGCGCCTGGGCGACAGCGCCCTCCATGACGGCAAGAATGAAAGTGGATAGCGCTTTAAAATCGGTTTCTGCCGGAAAGCGTTGGCCGGCGTCTTCGAGGCACTTGGCGACAGCGGTGGTCCAGGTATCGAAGCCGATGGCGATGCGCTGGTGAATGTGCGGCTGGCTATCGCGAATTTCAAGAGCGAGCTTGCCGAGCAGACAGCCGCAGGCGAACTTGGAGTTGATCAAATTGTCGCGATAGAAGTTCAGAATCCCGAAGACACGCTCAATGGGGTCGGCAATTTTCTGCATGACGGGAGTGACGACAGTGGGTACAAAGCAACGGGCGTTCTTACTGAGAACGGTGAGCAGTACGCTTTCCTTGGTGCCGAAAAAACGGTAGAAGCTTCCAGGATTAGCCTTGGCGCCGGCGAGGATTTTGTCGACGGTGGTCATGTTGTAGCCGTCGAGCCAGAAGAGACAACGGGCGGCTTCGACGATACGACTGTGTGTGGAACGGCCCTGCGCGGACATAGACGCCTCCGGGATTGCTGGATTTAAGTGCTTTGTTTGAGGTGGTGTACCAGGACTTTTACTTAGTTGAGCGTTCAACTACGTGCCATGAAAAGGTAGTTGAGCGTTCAACTGCCGGGTATTAAGGAAACATTTTTTGGGTTTGGGACGTTAGGATGCAGTGTTACCTGTCAAGTATTATAGCAGGATGGTAATTATAGGGAAGAGTTATTTTTGGGCGACGGGAGGTGTTGCCGAGTTCGGTGATGAACTGGAGTGGTGTGCGCGAATCCATCAGAGCAGATTCCTACCGCCTGGAAAAGCGGCGGGATTCGGAATGACGGGTGTGGGTTTTGGTCTTGCTAGTTGCCAAGATTAGATGAAGAGCTGAGGGCGCGGATTAGTTTGTAGTTGAAGGTGACGCCGTCGTAGAAGTCCTGTACGGCCATGCGTTCGTCTTTGCCGTGGGCACGATTGTCGCCAAGTTCGTAGAACATGCAGGAAATGCCGAGGGTGGGGATGCCGGCGATGCGGGTGAATTTTCCGTCGCTGGCTCCTGCGGACATGGTGGCTACCAGGGGGACGCCGGGCGAGGTTTGGTTGAGGGTTTTTTCCATGGCTTGGACGACTTCGGGGATGAGCGGGGAAGGAGGAACGGTGACCACCCGGTCGGATTTTCCGTCGGCGCCCAGTTGGGGATCCAGGGTGACCGAGACTTTGGGATCGGCGGCGACCCGCTCGAGTGTTTTGCGGACTTCTTCGGGATTTTCGCCGGGGAAAATGCGGCAATTCACGTTGGCGCGGGCGGTTTGCGGCAGGGCGTTGGCAGCGTGTCCGCCGGAAAGCATGGTGGCCACGCAGGTGGTGCGGAGCAGGGTATTGAAATAGGGTTCATGGGATAAACGCGCGGCGGCGGCCTGGTCGGGTGGGTCTTGCGCGACGGCTTTTAAGTCGGCGGCGGAATCGCCGGGAGTGATTTCGGCGGTGCGGGCGAAGAAGTTTCGGGTGATTTCGTTGACGTGGACGGGGAAATCGAAATCGCGCAGGCGGGCCAGCGCGTCGGCCACGTGATAGATGGCGTTATCACGGATCGGCTCGGAGCTGTGGCCGCCGGGGCTCAACGATTCGAATTGGAAGTCGGCGTAGACTTTTTCGCTGCCCTGCATGGCCGCCATTACGCGCTTGCCACGGTCTTTTTCAAATTCGCCGCCGTCGAGATTGATGCAGTATTCGGCGTCGATCCAGTCGCGATGATTTTTGAGGAGCCACTGGACGCCGTTGAAGCTGCCGCCTTCTTCATCGGCGGTTAGAGCGAGGATTAAATCGCGGTCGGGGAGATAGGCCTGTTTTTTGAGGCGGATGAAATTGGTCACCAGCAGGGCGTCGCCGGATTTCATGTCATTGGTGCCGCGGCCGTAGAAATAGCCGTCTTTTTCGATGAGGACGAAGGGGTCGGTGGTCCAGTCCTCGCGGCGGGCTTCGACTACGTCGAGATGGCCGATGAAGAGGATGGGCTTGCGCTTGCCGGAGCCGTGAAAGCGGACCACGACGTTTTTCTTGCGGTCGTTGGGACCGGCGACGATCACGTCTTTTTCCGGGAAACCGGCGGCGCGCAGGCGCTTGGCCATGGCTTCGGCCGCGGTGGTTACGTTGCCGACGGAATCGGTGGTGTTGATTTCGATGAGTTGCTTGAAAATGTCGCGGGCCAGCGCGGTGGCGTCGGGCGGAGTTTGATTGTCAGCCGGTGTTTGCGACTGTGCGCGCGTCGGGATTGCGGCGATGAGCGCGCAAATTAGGGCGGTGACGTGGACTGCATTTCGGATCGAATTGGGCATGGAGTTATTTTCCATTTTTTGAGAATGGCGCGCCAGTGACTTTGCGGTTTTCTTCCTCAAGGGTGCCGCTGGAATTTCAGAAACAAGATGATGCGAAGGGGGCGCTGGCGGGGTATGATGCCCGACTTTGCGGATTACGAGCGGTATTGCGCGGGTTCAGAGGGCGGTTGAGGCCAAGCCGGAATCGATTTTCAAACGTCAAATGGCACCGAGGGGGAACGAGATGATCGCGAGGCGGATGGGTGTGGGTGGTTTGGCAGGATTGATGGCAGTGGTGGCAGCGTTAGTGGTGGCCATGGGCGCGCCAGGACTTCGCGCTGCGGAGCCGCGCGCGCAAATGGGCGCTGGAGACGAACAAGTGCTTGCGCAAGCGGATGAATCGCAACAGGAGCAGGATAAGGATAAGAAGGACGAGAAAAAAGACGACAAGAAGGATGACAAGAAGGACGAGAAGAAGGGTCTGTCGCTGAAGCCGGACCACAAGATTACGTTTACGACTGATGAGGGGACGTGGCTTTCGCTGGATGTTTCGCCGGATGGCAAGACTATCGTGTTCGAGTTGATGGGCGACCTTTATACGCTGCCGATCGAAGGCGGGAAGGCCAAGCTGATTTCTGGCGGGATGGCGTTTGACAACGAGCCGAGATTTTCGCCCGACGGGCAATGGGTGACGTTCATT
>JBBRZT010000280.1:0-5183 GCA_038236395.1 Candidatus Acidiferrales bacterium | reverse complement strand
TTCCATGCCGCGATGCAGCGGACTGCTGGTGACGCCGTAAAAATTCGGCATATATTTTCTGCAGATGGCGCCGAGGCGGTTGAGATTGAAACGGGCGTTGCGCATTTCGAAAGGATCGAAAGTCCAGCAGATCAGGCGAATGCCGCGGCTCAGCGCTTCCTCTCGCTGAAAAAGTTTAAGTATGCGGCCCACTCCGCGGTCGCGATAATTGGCATCTACGCCAGTCATATGCGAGTGCAGGTAGACAACGCCGTCGCGAACGCCGACGACTGCCAGCGTGTAGCCCACGAGGCGCTGGCCGTCGAACGCGCCGAGCACCTGGCCGCCGGTGTTTGCGGCCACGACAAATAAAGTGGCGGGCTCAACCTCCAGGTCGGCTTCCTGCCAGACCTCGCGCTGCAACGCGACGCACAGCTGAAATTCCTCCAGTGTCCGGCATTTGCGTACCACGATGCCGGCGTCGTTCATCTGCCGTTGGAGGGCGCGTGCGCCGCGGCCAGCTTTACGTTTTGCGATTTCGAAGTCTCAGGTTTCCCGTTGACGGCGGCCGGGCTTGCTGATTTTTTTTCGTTGCGCTTCACCGCGTCCCACAGCGATTCCATTTCTTCGCGCGGGAGGCTGGTGAAAGTGCGGTCGCGACTGGAAGCGGAACCCTCCATTTCCGCAAAGCGGCGCTGGAATTTTGCGTTGGCTTTTTTCAGGGCGATTTCCGGATCGACCTTTACGAAACGGGCGAGATTTACGGCGGCGAAGAGCAGATCGCCGAGTTCTTCTTCAGCGCGAACGGGATTATTTTCCGTCAGCGCGTGGCGCACTTCGGCCATTTCTTCGCGTAGTTTTTCGAAGATGCCACAGGCATCCTGCCAGTCAAAACCCGCGCGGGACGCCTTGCGGGTAAGCTGCAGGGCTTCGAGCATGGCGGGCAAGCCGCGCGAAACTCCGTCGAGCAGCGAGGTCGGGACAAGTGGAGTTTCGGAGACTCCATTTTTCGACCAAGCCTTTGCCGGAGTAACAGTTTTCGAAACGGCCGATTTATCCAATCGCTCCTGGGCCTTGATGCGTTCCCAATTCTGCAAAACCTGGTGGGAATTTTTTACCTGCACGTCGCCGAAGACGTGCGGGTGGCGGCGAATCATCTTGTCATGAATTTCGCGAATGACGTCGACGACAGTGAAGCGACCCTGTTCGCGCGCGATGTCGGAGTGGAAAAGCACCTGGAGCAGCAGGTCGCCCATTTCCTCCGCGAATTTCGCATCGTCACCGGAGTCGAGGGCGTCGAGAACCTCGTAGGCTTCTTCAATCAAGTAAGAGCGCAGCGTGGCGTGGGTCTGCTCACGGTCCCACGGGCAACCGGCGGGGGCGCGCAGACGTTCCTGCACGGCGACGAGTTTTTCAAACCATTGCCCGGCGCTCAATTGTGCGGCTGGGCGCGATTTTCGCGGCGTGGGCTTGCGTTTGCGCGCAGTGGGCGTCTTTTTTTTCCGGGACGGCATTTCGATATCCGCTGCGTTACGGCTGCGGCGGGTTTCCACTGTACGGCGCGAGTGCGATTTTGACAAGTGGAGTGCACTACTACGTGGCGGCGGCGAAAATTGCCGCGCTAGGCGCCGGGAATGCCCAAAGTTGGCAGCCGTGTTAAACTAGAAATAGTACGAGTGTTGAGGACGACCTTGCCAGAAAACAAGCAGCCAGAAGAAGCGTTTCGTGTAATCGATCGCCGCCCGTTCACCGCCGAGGGCGAAATACGCAAAGATGTGGTGGAAGCCGAAGAGCGCAAAGCGGAGCGCGAGGCGCAAATCGAAGCGGCGCGCAATCCCGCGCCTGTCGCGGTGCCGGAAGGATCAGCGAGCGCGACGCCTGCCGCAGATGCGCCGAAGGCTTCGCCCGCATTTGAGAATTTAATTCGCATGATCGGCAGCAACGCCGCGATGGTACTAGGCGCGTATGCCGACCCGCGAACCGGGCAGCCGGTGATCGATCCGGAAGCGGCGCGCGAGCTGATCGACATGCTGGATACCTTGCAGCAGAAAACAAAAGGCAATCTCGCGCCGGAAGAAGAAGGCTTGCTGACCGACCTGCTGGGAAAATTGAAGATGACTTTTCTCGAAGTGAATCAGGCTTTGGCGGCGCAGGCCGCAAAAGTGGCGCAGCAAGCAAAAGTTGGCGCGAAGCGATAAGAGCGCAGCGATTTATTCCGGCTGTGGCTGCGTCGGCGCATTTCAATTTGTAAATTCCGCCGCCGGCGGTTCCCGCGATCGGCCGGCAAAGCGGCTCCGTTTTCCTCCATGCCCCTCGACTCGAAAATTGCTCCGATAAACCTTACTGTGCTGGGCTCCGGCACTTCCATGGGCGTGCCTTCGCCGGGATGCCATTGCCGCGTGTGCAGCTCGCGCGACGCGCACGATAAAAGATTGCGCCCTTCGTTGCTGCTTTCGCGGGGCGGACAAAACGTAGTGATCGATACGACTCCCGATTTTCGCCAGCAGGCTTTGCGCGTGGGGATGGACCGGCTGGATGCGGTGCTGCTGACGCACGGGCACGCCGATCACATCATGGGCTTCGATGACATTCGTCCCTTCAACATGCGCCAGGGCGGGGTGATGCCGGTGTATGGGAATGAAGAAACGTTCGGCGTGCTGCGGCAGGCGTTTGCGTACGTGTTCAGCGGCAAGCCCACGCTGAGCACCGTGCCGATTGTGGAGTTGCACGCGGTGGCGGAGCCATTCGAGTTGCTGGGCGGCGTGAGATTTATTCCCATACCGCTGGTGCACGGTGATCTGCAAGTGCTGGGCTATCGATTCGGCGGCGCGGCGTATTTGACGGACTTCAGCGTGCTGCCGGAATCGTCAATGGCGCTGCTGCAGGGGCTGGATGATTTGATTATCGATGCGCTGCGCGACATTCCGCATCCCATGCATCAGACCGTGGCGCAGGCACTGGCGCTGGTGCAGAAACTGGCTCCGCGGCGCGCGTGGTTTACGCACATCGCGCACGATTTGTCACACGCAGAGACAAACGAGCGATTGCGCGACGCGGGATTTCCGAATGTGCAACTGGCGTACGACGGTTTGCAATTTGATATTCGGGTGGAATTGGGGAGCGCAAAAGTTGGAAGCGACACGGTTCAAGAAGGAGATGGCGCGCTGCCGACAGAGCCACTCGGCGTGCGGACTTTTGCTTCGGCAGAAGCGTGGAATGCGGACTACTCTTCACCAAAACGATCAAGCGTGCTGGCGATTGGAAATTTTGATGGGCTGCACCTGGGGCACCAGGCGATTTTGCGCGCGACCGTGGCGCGCGCGCTGGAAATAAAGGCGGTGGCGACAGCGCTGACGTTTGATCCGGCACCGTTGAAGATTCTGCGGCCGGAGTCGGCGCCGCCCAGGATTTCAACCAATACGCAGCGCATCGCGGGGTTCAGCATGATGGGCATGGAAGCCGCGGTAGTAATGCCCTTCACGATGGAGCTGGCGCGGCTGGCGCCGGAGGATTTCGTCGAGCAAGTATTAGTGCGCGATTTGCGGGTGGTGGCGATTCTGGTGGGGGAAAATTTTCGCTTCGGGCACCGGCAAAGCGGCAACGTGAAACTTCTCCGAGAACTCGGGCAGCGCCTGGGTTTTGAGGTGGTGATCGTTCCGCCGGTGGTTTATCGAGGAGAAATTGTCTCCAGCACGATTATCCGGCGAGAAATTGCGGAAGGCGACGTGAGCCACGCGGGACGGCTACTGGGGCGGTCATTTACTATAACGGGAGATGTGGTGAGCGGCACCGGAACAGGCAGCCGCTTTACTTTCCCCACATTGAACCTCGCGCCCGAGCAAGAATTGCTGCCAGCGCGCGGCGTGTATATTACGCGCACGAGTTTTCATGACGATTGGGAGAGCCATCCATCCGTGACGAATATCGGCATGCGCCCGACCTTTAACGGGAATGCGTTAAGCGTGGAAACGCACCTGCTGGATTTTCACGGAGCGATTCCCGCTCGGCGGCTGGAAGTGCAGTTCTGGCACCGCCTGCGAGAAGAAAAGAAATTCGGCGGGGCGGCGGAGTTGCGGGAGCAGATTGCGCGAGATATTGAGAGCGGGAAACGGTTTTTCTCGCGGCTCCGAAAATTGCGGTCGTCGCCAGTCGAGGGCTAATCAGTGAGAGCGCGCCGGGTGAGAGGATGACGCGGCCGCGGAATCCGAATGCGCCGGCTTCGCGGATTCCGAGAGAGCCGGAACGGCAGCGAGGCATTCGGCGCAGTAGCCGCCGACTTCGGTGCGCGAGATGGTGACTTTCATACTGAAGTCGCGGGCGATTTGCTCTTTCAGCTGTTCGTAGAGGCGGCTTTCAAATTCGCGGACTTTGCCGCAGCGCAGGCAGGCCACGTGAATGTGATCGCGCGGGCCGTGGCTTTCGTAGTAGTGGCGGTCGCCGCGCAGGTGCAGCAAATCCAATTCATCAATCAGGCCCTGCTTTTTGAGCAGGTCGATGGTGCGATACACGGTGACCAGGTGCACGCCGGAGTCGATTTTTTGCGCGCGGGCTAGAATCTGGTCGACGTCGAGATGCTGCTCGGCGGCGTCCATGACCTGCAAGATGACGTGGCGCTGCTTGGTCATGCGAATGCCGCGCTGGGATAAAATCTGCTGAAGTCTTCCGGTGGTTTCCGCGGTGTTGATGCGTTCACCGGTGGAGACGCGATGGGACGGAGTTGCTGCCATGCTAAGCCCTCGGGTACGGCGGAGCGGATCCACTAAAGAGCGCGCGTGCGTATCAACTTATAAACGTATCAAGCGCCATTGTACATAACGTTGCGAGCCAGGGCAAAAAGGTCAGGAGTGAATGGGCAGCATGCGCATCACGTCGTTGTACACGGCATAAGCCATTATCGCCAGGAGGAACACGAAGCCGATCTGCACGAAGCGCTCCTTGAACGCCATGCTCAGGTCCCGGCGCATGACACCTTCGATAGCGAGCAGCAGGATGTTGCCACCGTCAAGAATGGGAATGGGCAGAAGATTCAGGATGCCGAGATTCACGCTGATCAAAACCATCAATGAAAGGACAGCAAGTGGCCCCTTGCGTACGGCTTCACCGGCCAAGCGGGAAATGCCAACTACACCCTGTAATTGTTTGGCGGAAACTCGGCCGCTGAATAATTTGCCCATTACACCACCGATTTCAGAAATGCGTTCGCC
>JBBRZT010000279.1:0-5194 GCA_038236395.1 Candidatus Acidiferrales bacterium | reverse complement strand
GCTGCTGGAGTTTGCGGATACCGAAATGGTGGAAGCGCTGATGTATCACCTGCGCGATCACCGCGCGACTTTGCGATTGAATGAAGAGGTGGAGAGCGTAGAAGAATTGCCGGACGGAAAAGTGGCGGCGAACCTGGTCAGCAAGAAACGGGTGATCGCGGACGCCCTGTTGTATGCCGTGGGACGCTCGGGGAACGTGGATGAACTGAATCTGGAAGCGGCGAATATAGTGGCGGATAGCCGGGGGCGCATCGAGGTGGACGCGGATTTTCGGACTTCCCAGCCGCATATTTTTGCGGTGGGAGATGTGATCGGGTTTCCGAGTCTGGCGTCGGTGTCGATGGAGCAGGGACGCATTGCGAGCGCGCGGGCGTTTGGTTTGCCGGTACACAGCGATCCGGACGGGTATCCGTATGGGATTTACACTATTCCGCAGATTTCGTTTATCGGGAAGACGGAGGAGCAACTGACAGAAGCGGACGTTCCGTATGAGGTGGGGGTGGCGTACTACCGGGAGATTGCGCGCGGGCAGATCAGCGGGCACACGGAAGGGCGATTGAAACTATTGTTTCACCGGGAGACGCTGGAGCTAGTGGGCGTTCACATTTTTGGGGAAGATGCGGCGGAGTTGCTGCATATCGGGCAGGCGGTGTTTTTGTTGAAGGGGAAAGTGACTTATTTTGTGAATACGGTTTTTAATTATCCTACGCTGGCGGAGTGTTACAAGACGGCGGCGTTTAATGGGTTGAACCGGCTGCAGTAGGAAGTGACCGACGGAAAAAACCGGCGTAGGTTTGTTAGCGGCGGCGACGATTGATCGTGGATTAAACAGCAGATTCCTCACCCCCCTGAAAAGCGGGGGGATTCGGAATGACTCAGTCGTTTTCTTGGTTGCTAAAATCAGGTAAAGAACAAAATTCAAAGTCAAAGACCGCACCCTTTGAAAGGCGCAAAGGATGCGGCACCCCCTCTTCGTGTCGGACGACCGCGCTTCGCGGTTTTGCAAAACCCCCATACGCAAATTCGGTGTATGGGGCACCCAGCTTCGAGACTGCGACTTTTTGGGTTGGCAAACGGCGATTGCTGCTTAGTGGGTTGGCAGGCTATGATTGAGGGCTTACGGAGGCGTGACTTAGTGTTGACTATTCGGTTGGCGAGGTATGGCAAGAAGAAGAAGCCGTTTTATCGCGTCGTGGTGATTGAGAGAACCAGGCCGCGGAACGGCCGCGTGAAGGAACTGGTGGGCACCTACGATCCGTTGAAGAAGCCCGCGGAGATCAAGCTGGATGCGGATCGCATCAAGTATTGGCTGGGCGTGGGCGCGCAGCCGAGCAACACGGTGCGGAGTTTTCTGAAGCTGCAAAAGATTGCATAGTTGTTGGTAGCGGCTGCTGCAATTTGAAAAACTTTCCTTCGGCGCGCGGGTTGGCTTAGAAGCCAACCGGTTACCGGCGGCCCGGCACTTAGTCCCCCTAGTGACGGATGTATCCAGGAGCTCACGTGAAGGAACTGGTAGAGACGATCGCCAGGGCGCTGGTGGACCGTCCCGAGGAAGTGCAGGTGAGGACGGTGGGGGGCGGCGCGCAGGTTACGGTGGTGGAGCTGCGGGTGCACGCGGAAGACCTGGGGAAAGTGATTGGGCGGCAGGGGCGCACGGCGAAGGCGATACGCACGCTGTTGAGCGCGGCGGGGACGAAATTGCGGAAGCGGTTCACGCTGGAAATACTGGAAGATTGAGCGGCGAGATTCACAGAGCGCCTGGATGGATTGTGGTGGCGCGGGTGTTGCGGCCGCGCGGAAATAAAGGTGAAGTAGCGGTGGAGCTGCTCACGGATTTCCCCGAGCGGCTGACTCAACTTGCGGAAGTTTATCTGGGACGCGTTTTCGGCGAGGGATTTGTTGGTGCGTTTGGCGCGGTTGAGCCTGCTGCTATGGGCGTAAAATCCTGCTGGCTGAGCCAGAATCATCGCGGGCAGGGTGTGATTCATTTTGCCGGGGTGGAGTCGATCAATGCGGCGGAGAAATTTCGCGGGTTGGATGTGTTGCTGCCGTTTGAGCAGCGGGTGACTTTGCCGGCGGGGCAGTATTTTGTGGCGGATTTGATTGGGTGCGCGGTTTTTGAGGTGAAGGGTGAGTCGGTGATGGCGTCTTCCCCTTGCTTATTGGCTACGGCGCCGGAGTTGGTGGGGACTGTTCGCGATGTGCAGTTTCCTGGGGAGGGGATTCGCGGGACGCCCGTGCTGGAGGTGGAGACAGGGCGGGGGGAGTTGTTGATTCCGCTGGCGGAGGATATTTGTAGGCGGATTGATGTTGAGGCGCGGAGGATTGAGGTGGAGTTGCCGGAGGGTTTGCGGGAGTTGAATTTGGAGTAGGAGAAGCAAGAAGAAGCAGAAACAAGGAAGAAAAAGCAGATCCCTCCGCTTCGCGTTCGGGATGACGATGGTGGATTGTAGTTGGAAATTGTGGAATCGATAAGATGCGATTTGATTTGATTACGATTTTTCCGGAGTTTTTTGCGGGGCCGCTCGAGCATGGGATTTTGCGGCGGGCGCGGGAGACCGGGATTGTTGAAGTGAATGTGCAGGATTTGCGGGTGTTTACGAAGGACCGGCACCGGACTGTGGATGACCGGCCTTTTGGCGGCGGCGAGGGGATGGTGTTGAAGCCGGGGCCGTTGTTTGAGGCGGTGGAGCATTTGCTGGGGGCGGCGGTTGGGGACGCTGGCGAGAAGCGCCCGTTGGATGCGGGGACGGCGATTGTTTTGTTGTCGGCTTCGGGGAAGCGATTTGATCAGGCGTCGGCGCGTCGGTTTGCGGGCTTGTCGCGGATGATTTTGATTTGCGGGCGGTATGAGGGTGTGGATGAGCGGGTGGCCGAACATCTGGCTACCGACGAGATTTCGATCGGAGATTTTGTTCTGAGCGGCGGGGAGTTGCCGGCGATGTTGATTGTGGACGCGGTGACGCGATTGCTGCCGGGGTCGTTGGGAAATGAGGCGTCTTCTCAGAATGAGTCGTTCAGTGCTGGGGCTGATTCAGAAGGTAGTCTAGCGCGAAATATTTCTCGCCCTGAGGATGCCAAAATGCCCACCCGCCGCGGCGGGCAGGCACGCGAAGGCGGCGTGTGGGGCACCCAAAGGCTAATGCTCGACTTTCCGCATTACACCAGGCCGGCGGAATATCGAGGGTGGAAAGTGCCGGACGTGTTGATTGGCGGGAATCACGCGGAAGTGGCTGCGTGGCGGCGCGAGGCGGCGTTGGAGAAAACGCGGAGGAATCGAACTAATGTTGAAGCCGGCGGCGAATCATGAATTGTCCAGTCATGCCCGAAGCCTGGTTCAAAGAAGACGTTATCTTGCGCCGATTTACAACATCGTTGTATAAAGGCTCAGTTACGTTACTATAATTTATCGTCACGGATCGAAAAAACGGTAATAAATTCTTGTTCGAGAGAAAACATGTTTAAATGCTTGGCTACCGCCCTGACCGCATGCGCTTTCTCGCTACCGTTAGTGGCCCAAAAAGGCACCGCTCCGAATGGGTACTATCCGAATTCATATTACGGAGCAACCTTCACCGGAACTCTGCAATCGGAAAACGGCGACCCCCAGGAGATAACTCTGGTCTATACAAAGGGCAGCAAGTCGGATCGTTTCGTGGGAAGGTTGGCATCAACATGCAGTTGGAAGAGTAAAGGCGCTGTCCATCTGTTCAGCGCTTCTGAGGCACCGAGGGGCACTGTTCTAACAGCATTTTACCAGACTGTTACGACAAAATCTGGCGGACAGAAATCCAAAGAGAATTTAATTATTGCAGTCAGCTACGCAGAGGTGGAAGGGAAAAGAATACCTGACGAAATGAGAGCGATCATTTCCTGTTCGGGTGACCAGGTTCTCCACTTCAGAGTCTTTTAATTCCGTGATAAACATAATTCCAGTTGGCAAATAGACTCAACGCTTGATAAACGCAGCGTTTATCGGAAACTGACTTACCATCTGCCGAAATGGGTGGCGGGATTAGTGCGGGATTGGCTATAATTGTGGATTGGGCTTGGTGTGCTGGCTCCGCCTGAGCGGGTCTGCAGGGAATACGACAATGAATCCGATCATACGAAAATTGCATGAAGCGCAACTGCGCAAAAATTTGCCGGAGTTTCGTCCTGGGGACAGCGTGCGTGTGAACGTACGGCTGAAGGAAGGCGAAGGCGAGAAGGAAAAAGAGCGCCTGCAGGCCTTTGAGGGCGTGGTGATTTCGAAGAAGGGGCGGGCATCGGGCGCGACGTTCACCGTGCGGCGGGTGAGTTTTGGCGTGGGCATCGAGCGGATTTTTCCGCTGCATTCGCCGTCGATCAGCTCGATTGATGTGGTGGGGCGCGGGAAGGTGCGGCGGGCGCGGCTTTATTATTTGCGTGAACTGAAGGGTAAGGCGGCGCGCATCAAGCGGGCGGCGCGTGAAGAGGCTCCGGCGGCGAAGGCTGCCGCGGCTGCTGAAGTTAAGGCGTAGGATTCTTCGGTTAGCGCATTCTTCCTGAGAACCTGGGTCGAAAAGAAGAAGCAAGCAAGGGGGAATGAAGCGTTGTTTTGTTGGTTGCCAAGATCAATTGAACACCCTTCTCCCGCTAATGCGGGCTCAGGGTAAAGCAGATTCCTCACGCGCCGCTTTGCGGCGGTTCGGAATGACTTGTTGGTTTGTTGATAGCCGAGAACAGTTCACGGCTGCGCGATAAATCGCGTACTCTAATCGTTCCATTCCATGAGTAAAACATAGAGGAAAATGATGAAGCGATGCAGCGGGTTTGCCTTTTCGTGCTTTTTCTTGGCTTCGATGGCCGCGCTATTTTGTGCGACGGCCGCGGCGCAGGATGGCAAGGGCACGCGGGAGGCTACGCCGTTGAAGACGGCGGATGCGCGCTACAAGGCGGATATTTTGCTGGTGGTGGCGCATCCCGATGATGAGGGGGCGGCGACGGCTTACCTAGCGCGGGCGATTGATGAAGGCAATCGCGTGGCTGTAGTGTTGGGCACCCGGGGCAGCAGCGGGGCCAATGAAGTGGTCGCGGAACAGGCCGCGGCCTTGGGAGCGGTGCGCGAAATTGAAGCGCGGCACGCGTTGTTGATGCTGGGGATTGAGAATGTGTGGTTTCTGGGCGGGAAAGATACCGCTTCGCAGAATGTACTGCAGTCGCTTTCGAACTG
>JBBRZT010000278.1:0-5197 GCA_038236395.1 Candidatus Acidiferrales bacterium | reverse complement strand
GGCAGCGGCTTGTTCAAGTCCACCGATGGCGGCGACACCTGGCAGCCGCTAACCAATGGATTGCCAACTGCTGCGGATGGCCTCAGCCGCATGGGCATCGCTGTTTCCGTCAGCCAGCCGAATCGCCTGTACGCGACCGTCGAGGCAAAAGAGCACGCGGGAATTTACCGTTCCGACGACGGGGGCCTCAATTGGAAGCTGGTGAACTCCGACAAGCGCATCGGCGGACGAGGCCCGGGCGCCATGGGCATAGCCATCGCCCCCGATAATCCCGATGTCGTTTATGTAGCGAACACTTCCTCGTGGAAATCCACTGACGGCGCGAAAACGTTTGTGGGTTTCAAGGGCGCGCCCGGCGGCGACGATTACCAGCGCTGGTGGATCAGCAAAGAAAATCCGCAGGTCATCGCGCTCACCGCCGACCAAGGCGCGGTCATCAGCGTGAACGGCGGCGTGACGTGGAGCTCCTGGTATAACCAGCCGACCGCGCAGTTTTATCATGTGACCACCGACAACCGGTTTCCCTACTGGGTGTACGGCGCGCAGCAGGAGAGCGGCTCCGCGGGCACCATGAGCCGCAGCGATTACGGCGAGATCACTTTTCGCGAGTGGCATTCTGTGGGCGTTTTCGAATACGGCTACATCGCCGTCGATCCGCTCGATTCCAATATTCTTTATGGTGCGCGGATCACGCGCACCAATCAGGAGCTGGGCGAAGTTGCCGACGTTCATCCGGAGCCGGTTCGCCGCGGCAAATATCGCTACGACCGTACCTTGCCGGTGGTGTTCTCTCCGCTGAATCACCGCGAGCTTTTCTTTGCCGCGAATGTTTTGTTCAAAACGCTGGATGCCGGGAAAAGCTGGCAGGTGATCAGCCCTGATCTTTCGCGCGAATCTTATCCCACGCCGCCGAATCTCGGAGTGTTCGCGGCTTCCGACCCTGAAAAGGGCAAGCATCGCGGTGTGATTTACGCCGTGGCGCCTTCGTTTAAGGAACCGAACACCATCTGGGCGGGTACCGACGACGGCCTGATCCATATCACCCGCGACGCGGGAAAATCGTGGCAGAACATCACGCCGCAGCAACTCACTCCGTGGAGTAAGGTTTCGATCATCGAAGCCAGCCACTTCAATGCCGGCACCGCTTACGCGGCCATCAACACTTTTCGTCTGGATGACCTGCATCCCCACATCTACCGCACGCGTGATTTCGGTAAGACATGGACTGAGATTACGAAAGGACTCCCCGACAACGCGCCCATCAACGTAGTGCGCGAAGATCCTGCTCATCAAAGCTTGCTCTTCGCTGGCAGTGAAACGAGCGTTTACGTTTCCTTTAATGACGGCGACAACTGGCAACCGCTGCAGCTGAATCTTCCGCACACCTCCATGCGCGACCTGGCGATTCATGGCGACGACCTGATTGTGGGAACTCACGGGCGCTCGTTCTGGATTCTCGACGACATCACGCCGTTGCGGCAGTGGACACCGGGCGGAACGCCAGGAACCGCGCATCTGTTCGCTCCACAGACTGCGGTGCGATTCCGCTGGAATCGCAACACCGACACGCCGCTCCCGCCGGAAATTCCCGCCGGACAGAATCCGCCTGACGGAGCGATCATCGACTACTCCCTCGCTTCGGCATCGCGCAGCGAGGTGAAGCTCGAAATTTTCGACGCGCAGAATCGCCTGGTGCGCAGCTGCGCCAGTACCGACAAGCCCAAGTCCATGGAAAAAATTGCAGCGGAGAATCCCATTCCCATGTACTGGGTGCGTCCGCAGCAAATTCTTTCCGCGGAAGCCGGCTTTCATCGTTTCGTCTGGGACCTGCACTACGCGCCGCCGGATTCGCTGACGCACGAATTTCCCATTTCCGCCATCTATCGCAACACCCCGGAGCTGCCGTTGGGTGCGTTCGCGATGCCCGGGCGCTACACCGTCAAGCTCACCGTGGAAGGGAAGAGCTATACCCAGCCGTTTACGCTGAAGATGGATCCGCGTATCACGGTTCCGGAAACCGGATTACGCGCGCAATTTGAAATGGAAAGTGGCGCAGTCCGTGGTATGAACGAAAGCTTCAAATCGCTGGCCCAGGTGAAATCCGTTCGCGAACAATTACACGCGCGCGCAACGGCGCCAGGAGTCGCTCCGTTAACCGAATCGATTTCCGCGTTGGACAAGAAAGTTGCTGTCCTCGAAGGAGGCGCGGAAAGCAGCTTCTTTGGGCTTCCGGCCAGCGGTAAGCAACCGGAGAATTTTTCCACGCTGAACCAGCATTTCGGGAGCCTGTTGGGTATAGCCGACAGCGCCGATTCCGCTCCAACCACCCAAGCCCAGAGCGTTTATCGAGAAGAAATGGCAGCGCTGCAAAAACTGCAGGTGCAATGGGCGGCCATCCGCAGCCAGGATATTCCTCGGCTCAACGGCGAACTCGCCAAAGCTGGCCAAGCCGCGGTAAACCCCGATCAGCCGGCGTCTAGTTTGCCCGCGTCGACCGGCGAAGGCGACGACGAACCCTAGTCGATTGTGCCCATCTTGTATAGAATAGTCAGACCATAGTCAAACCATAGTTGATATCCGCTGTAACTCATGCTATGCTTGGCAAGTTACAGGGAGTCCAACGGTGGAAGAAATGGCTATCTCGAAGTTCAAGGCTACATGCTTGGCAGTGCTGGAGCGCGTCCGCAAGACCGGCGAACCGGTTCTCATAACTCGATTCGGCCATCCCATCGCCGAAGTTGTTGCGCCTGGCGCGCTGAAACCCGCCCGCCGCCTGGGCACCATGTCGGGGAGCGGTCGCATCATTGGCGATATTGTTGGCCCTATTGGGGACGAATCCGATTGGGAAGCTGCCAAGGAATGAACGGCAACGCCAAACGGCCAACGAAGCAACTTCACCAATGAAGCTCCTGCTCGACACTCACATCTGGGTATGGAACCACCTGACACCCTGGCGAATTACGTCCGAGGTCACCAAAGAGCTGGGTGATCCGCGCAACGAACTGTGGCTCTCGCCGATAAGCATCTGGGAGTTGGTACTGCTGGTGGAGAAGAAACGCCTGGAGTTGAACGCCGACATGGGCGAATGGGTGCAGCAATCCATGAGTGAACTTGGTCTTCAAGAGGCCGCGTTCACTTCCGCGGTCGCCAACGAGTTGCGATTTACACTGTTGGGTTATCGCGATCCGGGAGACCGCTTCCTGGTGGCCACAGCGAAAGTTTACGGTCTAACTTTGGTGACCGCCGACGAGCGCTTATGCTTGAATCAAATTCCCGGCCTCCAACTACTAGCCAACCGCTAATGTCAACTAATCGCCCGCGCCGTTTTTCTGCAATGTCGCCAGATCTGCCAGAACTTCTTCGCTGTGCTTTTCCGGCTTCACGTCGGCATACACTCTTTGAATCACTCCGTGCGGATCGATCAGAAAAGTGTGGCGCGCGGAAAGCTTGGTCACTCCGAAATTCATCACCGAATCATAGGTGGTGGAAACATGACTGTCGGTGTCGGCCAGCAGCTTGAAACTCAACCCTTCCTTGGTGCAGAACTTCTGGTGCGAGTCCGCATCCTGCATGCTCACGCCGATAATGACCGCATTTTTCGCGTCATACTGCGCCTGGTCGCGCTGGAAGTTGTGGGCCTCCACGGTGCAGCCGCTGGTGAAATCCTTGGGATAAAAATACAGCACCACCCACTTACCCTTGAAATCATGCAGGCTGACCGGTTTGTTTTCCTGCGAATTCAAGGTGAAGTCCGGCGCGGCGGTTCCGACAGCAGGGGCTTTATCGCCCGCGCGCGCCACGCGATACCCAATCGCGACAGCCACAACGAGCACGCAAGCGAAGATTACGAAAATCAAGCGAGCGCTAACCACAGATGATTTCGGCATTTTTGATAGCTCCTTAACATGTGGCAGAAAACATTATGCTCCGCTACCGCGGCTGCGTAAACATTCCAAATCCCAGTCGCACCTGAATGGTGTTGATGCCCGGGTTCGGGTGCGAAATCCCGGCATTCGAGATGTGCATGTAGCGCACCTCGACGCTCCAATTATATTTGCTGCGCAGAAAATGCGCTCCTATCGCGCCTCCGCTCGTGAAGTTCACGCGCGAGGTGCCCGGCGGCGTTTTTATGTTGGTGAAAAGCGTGCTGCCGCCGATGTCCACGTAGGGAACCACGCTTGCGTGCGACGTGAAAATCCATTTCAACGCGAACGGATTGACGCCAGCGCCATACGCCGTGCCGTTGCTCTGCGTTACCAGAAAGACCGGCACAACGTCCACCGCGTATTCGAAACGGCCATTCAGAATTCCCGGGCCGTGCGGCGCCGTCAAAATCCAGCCAAATCGCCCGCCAACATTGAATACCCCATCGCCCGACTGGCTGCCGCTGGTTCCGTGCCCTCCGCTAGTCCACACTTGCAGTTCATGGCCGCCTTGCTCCGGTCCAGCCTGCGCGCGTAGATTTCCAGCGCAACAAAGAAACAGGAACAGCGCTGCAGTAATGAGCCTGGTCATCACGGACGCTCCCGAAAACCGCGCATGTATTCCCTAACAAGTCGCAAGAGATCAGCTAAGATACCAAAAGTGCGGCGCTTGCGAAGGGTTTTCCTCCGTTCGCCTCACAACCCACCGGCTACTTGCTCACCATTGGAATCCCGCCTCGTCTCACCGATAAAGAGCTTCGTCCTTTTGGCGCGTCTAACTTTGTTACCGCCTGACTTTGTTATAAGGTTTGAGTGGTCACTTTCCGGAGAAATCCATGAAAATTGAAGCTTCGTCCCCGCGCCTGCAGCTCTTGTGCCGGCTATCTGCAGCAGGGCTCCCGGCGCTATTCCTCACGTTACTCGCAGGACTGATCGGGCCCTTGGGCGCATCCGCCCAGACCGTGGATGAAGTCATCGCCAAGAATATTCAAGCGCATGGCGGCTTGGAGAAGCTGAAGGCCGTGCGCACCATTCGAATTACCGGAAAATTCAGCCAGGGTTCTTTCCGCGCCGGTTTCCTGCAGGAAAACAAACGCCCCGACATGGTGCGCGAAGAAGCCATCATCCAAGGGCTCTCGCAAATCCAGGCTTATGACGGAAAGATCGGCTGGCAGGTCTCACCCTTCGGCGGGCGCAAAGACGCGGAATTGCTCTCGCAGGATGATCTGAAAGGACTCCAGATCGATGCGGACATTGATGGTCCACTCGTGGAT
>JBBRZT010000277.1:0-5202 GCA_038236395.1 Candidatus Acidiferrales bacterium | reverse complement strand
TATTCGCGCGATACGGGATTGTTTTCTTCTCCGGATCCGAATCTGGAGAGTGAAGTGCGGGAAGAGGCGGAGCGGCAACTGCAACAGGCGGCGCTGGTGGATGGAATTTTGAAATCGGCGGAACAGAATGCGCGGAGTACGGTTTCGGGGATGCTGACGGGATTGGGATTTACGCAGGTGGCGTTGCAATAGGATGGAGATTGCTCGTTGTTGAACAAAATTCCCACCCGTAAATGCGACGGGTGGGGCACCCGGGGCCCGGCGGCGATCTTGCTAGTTGGTGGCCGGGGGTTTAGTTTTCTCCTTACTTAATTTTCCTAGTTTATTTAAATCCTTCATGTAGACACGCAGGCCGAAGCTTGGCGTGATTTTCGTGTATCCAGCGGAGAGCTGCGCCTGGTAGCGATCGATGTAGAAATCGAAGGGATCGGCCTGATCCATGTCGATCAAGGTCATGTCGGCGTCGGTCATGGTCAGCTTGCCGAAACCGAGGCGGTTGCCGTGATAGGACATGTAATTGCCGGATTGCAGATTTTTTGCGGTGCGGGATTTGTCGCCGAAGGTGATGGCTACGCGGTCGCCTTCGATGCGAATGGCGGTGACTTTGCCTTCCATGTGCGGCGGGGGAAAGACGAGTGCGGGATCGAGGATCAAGTCGTCTTCGCGCGATTCGACTCCGGGAATTTTGCCGTTTTTGATGAGGTCGGTAGTTTCGACGCCGAAGAGGCTCATTATTTTCTTGACCGGGACATGCAGCGCTTTGACTTTGGCCGCATGCAGAAGAATTTTGCCGTCGGAAGTGGGAGTGAGGTCGCCTTCGGTTTCGATGGGGACTTCGCCGGCTTTGTGGAGGCGGCCCTTGATTTTGACGCGGCCTTTCTCGATAGAGACGGAAAGATCGCTCAGCGGGGTGTTGGGGCGAGCGAAGACATAGGAATTGAAGATGCTGGCGAGGTCCGCGGCGGCGATGGAGATTTCGGCGGAGGCGATACGGATGTGGAAAGAGTCTTTTTTGTCGAAGATGGGAAATTCGGCGGGCTTGAAGGGGAGTAGTTCGCCATCGAGAGATTTAATGTGGACCGCGGCGGAATCGGTGAAGCGGTAGATGACATTGCGCATTTGAGCTTGCACAGCGCCGTCAGCGTCGGCGGCGCGCGCACTGGCTTGGAATGGAGCGCCCGGCTTTATGGCCGCGACGAGAGCGATGGAAAGGAAAGTTGCAAAAGGAAAGAGCAAAAGCCGATGAGGACGCATCATCAGTGAGTTATACATGAGGGTTGGATGCCATGAGAGGGCACGAGGAGGCGGGAAAGTTGTTGCGTGGCATCGGAAATGTGAATCTGCTAGACTGGCGCGGATTTGACGCCAACTACACGAAGACGTTTCCTGTTCAATTCCCTTTCGACCGCCGCTGGGGCGATGTTTTGTCCGACCATGAAAGTGGCCTGGGGAGCAGATTCGCGTCCTGACATTCACTTTCCGGAACAGGCGCATGAGCGCATTGCGATTGCGTCGTATCCGTTCCGGGATTTTGTCGCGGGATCGAAAGACGGCGTGGGCGCGGGCAAGATGGAGCTGAAGGATTTTGCGGCGCACATAGGCGAGAAATTCAATATTTGGAAGATTGAGCCCTGGAGCGAGCATTTTCGTTCGCTGGATGCAAAATACCTGGGCGAAATCCGGGCCGCAGTGGAAAAGGCCGGCGGAATGATTGTGAATATCGCCGTGGATGGAGAGCATAGTCCTTACGCGGCGAATAAGGCGGAGCGTGACGGGTTTGTAGCGTTCGCGAAGCAGTGGGTGGACGCGGCTGTTCTTGCAGGCTCACCGAGCATTCGTGTGAATATGCCCAAGGCCAGCGACTCGGAGCCAGATGTGGGGCGCGCGGCGGAAAGTTACGGGCGAGTGGCGGAGTATGCGGCGACAAAGAACGTCGTCGTGAACGATGAGAATGATAATGCGGTGAGCGAAGATCCGTTTTTCATCGCCAAGGTAGTCGGGACGGTGAATAGTCCCTGGTTTCATGCCCTGCCGGATTTTGCGAACACGCTGACGGCGAAACCAGCGGAGTACGCCTACAGGGGCATAAAAGAGATGTTCAGCAAGGCGTATGGAATATGCCACGTGAAGGCGATGGAGATGGATGAGAAGGGGCAGGCGGTCCACGTGGACATGGCGAAAACGTTTGGAATTTTGAAGGACGCAAAATATAAAGGTTACTGCTCGATGGAATTTGACAGCCCGGGTGATGTTTATAAAGGGACTGCGGAATTGATCGAGACTACGTTGCGATATCTTTCCTGAGCGGACGCAAACGGACCTAACCCTGCAGACAATGCCCACTCCACAAATGAAACGCCCGATCGAGGAGACCTGTTCATGATTGTAGGCGTGCCGCGCGAAATTTATCCGGGAGAACGGCGCGTGGCGCTGGTGCCTGCGGTGATTCCCAGCCTGATTAAGGCGGGACTGGAAGTGACGATCGAGGCGGGGAGCGGCGTGAGCGCCGGGTATCCGGATGCGGAGTACGCGGCCAAGGGCGCGAAGATTGCGGCGGATCGCGCGGAAGTGTTTCGCACCGCGGATGTGGTCGTGCAGGTGCTGTGTTACGGCGCGAACGACAAGAACGGAAAAGAAGATGTGCCGCTTCTGCGGCGCGATCAGGTGTTGATCGGATTTTTGCGGGCACTGGATTCGAAGCAAAGCGTGCAGGAAATTGCCGCGAGCGGAGCGCGGGCGTTTGCAGTGGAGTTGATGCCGCGGACCACCCGCGCGCAGAGCATGGATGTGCTGTCGTCGATGGCGACGATTTCCGGGTATAAGGCGGTGCTGCTGGCGGCGGATACTTTGCCGCGAATTTTTCCGATGCTGTCGACGGCGGCCGGAACGATAACGCCCGCGCGAGTTTTTATTATTGGAGCGGGAGTGGCGGGGCTGCAGGCGATTGCGACGTCGCGGCGGCTGGGCGCGGTGACGTCGGCATACGACATGCGGCCGGTGGCCAAGGAACAGGTGATGAGCCTGGGCGGGCGCTTCGTGGAGCTGCCGATTGAGGCAAAGGATGCGCAGGACGCCAGCGGATATGCGAAGGCGCAGGACGAGGAATTTTACAAAAAGCAGCGCGAGTTGCTGGGACAAGTGGTGGCGCAGAGCGACGTGGTGATTACCACGGCGGTGATTCCCGGTAAAAAAGCGCCGATGTTGGTGACCGGCGAGATGGTGAAAAACATGGCGCCGGGCTCGGTAATTGTGGACCTGGCGGCGGAGCGCGGTGGGAACTGCGAGCTGACGCATCCGGGCGAGATTGCGGTGGAGCACGGCGTGACGATCATCGGGCTGTTTAACCTGGCGCGTACCGTGCCGTACCACGCGAGCCAGATGTATGCGAAGAATGTGGCGACTTTCCTGCTGCACGTGGTGAAGGATGGAAAACTGCGGACGGACATGCAGGATGAAATCATTCGCGACACTTTGGTTACCGGTGGCGGAGAAATTGTGAACGAGAGATTGCGGCAGTTATATGGACTGGTGGCCTTGGAGGCCGGGCTGCGCCCGCCATGGGAAGCTGGTGGGCGGACGGTGGAGGAGAACAAGGCATGAAACTGGATCTGCTGACGAGTCTTTATGTGTTCATGCTGGCGGGATTTATTGGATTTGAAGTGATCCGCCGGGTATCGCCGCTGCTGCACACCCCCCTGATGTCATTGACGAATGCGCTGGATGCGATTGCGGTGGTGGGCGCAATTATTCTGGCGGGCGAGCATAAGTCGAACTTCTCGACAATTCTGGGGACGATTGCGATTGTGGCCGCGACCAGCAACATCGTGGGCGGATTTATTATTACCGACCGCATGCTGAAAATGTTCAGGCTCAGCGGGCCGAAAAAATCATGATGTCAGAGGCGGCCGCGCTGCAGGTGATGGAAGTTACCTACCTGATTGCATCAGTACTATTTATTTTGTCGCTGAAGTGGATGAGCTCGCCGGCTACGGCGCGGCGCGGAGTGTGGGCCGGCGAGTTGGGAATGCTGCTGGCGATCATCGGGACGCTGTTGCACCACGGCATGGACTACAAGTGGGTGGCGACGGCGCTGGTGCTGGGGTCGATCATCGGCATGCCGCTGGGCAAAGTTGCAATGACAGCGGTGCCGCAGCGGACGGCGCTGAGTCACGCGTTCGGCGCGCTGTGCGTGACGCTGGTGGGAACGGCGGAATTTTATCTGCGCGCGCCGTCGGTGCCGCCGTTCATGATGGCGGTCCTGGGCATGGAAGTGATTCTGGGGTCGCTGACGTTTACGGGCAGCCTGATGGCTGCGGGAAAATTGCAGGAAGTTTTGCCGCAGCGGCCGATTACATATAAAGGACAGAACTTCGTAAACCTCGGCGTGCTGGCAATTGCGGTGATTGTGGCGGCGATTCTGGTGATGCACCCGGAGCGGGTGTACTTGTATCCGGTGATTGTGATTTTGCCGCTGATTTTTGGCGTGCTGATGATTATTCCTATCGGCGGGGCGGACATGCCTACCGTGATTTCGCTTTTGAATTCTTATGCGGGATTATCGGCGGCGGCGATGGGATTTGTGCTGGACAACAAGTTGCTGATTATTGCGGGCGCGCTGGATGGGGCGTCGGGATTTATTTTGTCGGTGAATATGTCGAAGGCGATGAACCGGTCGTTTTCGAATGTGTTGTTCGGGGCGTTCGGGCAGGAGCAGGCTGCCGCGGCGGGTGGAGTTGAAGCGCGGCCGGTGAAGAGCGCTAGCGCGGAAGAGGCGGCGGGGATTTTAGCGGCGGCGAACAAGGTGGTGATCGTGCCGGGGTATGGGATGGCGGTTTCACAGGCGCAGCATAAAGTGCGGGAGTTGTATGATGCGCTGACGAAGCGCGGCGTGGATGTGCGGTTTGGGATTCATCCGGTGGCAGGGCGGATGCCGGGGCACATGAACGTGTTGCTGGCAGAGGCAGATGTTCCCTACGACAAGTTGATGGAGATGGACGACGCGAACGGGGATATGGCGCAGACGGATGTGGCGCTGGTGATTGGGGCGAATGATGTGACGAATCCGGCGGCGCGGACGGATGCGAGTAGTCCGATTTATGGGATGCCGATATTGGATGTGGATAAGGCGCGGACGGTGATGGTGATCAAGCGGGGGATGAGCGCGGGGTTTGCGGGGATTGATAATCCGCTTTATTACGATCC
>JBBRZT010000276.1:0-5215 GCA_038236395.1 Candidatus Acidiferrales bacterium | reverse complement strand
CTTCGCAGCCATGTTCAAACGAATCGCGGCCATAACCGGCATCTTTATCTGTTCGTGCATCGCCTGGGTGGTGCTGGGCTCCACTATTTTTTACCGCACCGACCATTTGGATTCAGCGTTGAGCGGACGGGTGGCGTCCACGTGGGGCGCGCCGCAGGAGCAGAAGCCGCCGTCCATTTCCTACCATTGGCAGGAGACCAAAACGCTGACGGCGGAGGAAAACGGAAAACTGGTGACCCGCGTGGAGCCGGTGCAGATGAGCTTGCCCGCGGCGATCGAGTCCAGCCGCATCCTGGCGGACCTGCATCTCGACTACCGGCAGAAAGGACTGCTGTGGTTCAGCACCTATGGCGTGAAATTTGACGGAACGTACACTTTTCACAATCCCAGCACGAAAGAAGAGAATTTTTCGTTCACGCTGCCCTTCCCCGCGCACCAGGCGATGTACGACAATTTGGAAATTTCGCTGGACGGGGGAGCGTTGCCGCTGGTCTTCAGCGGTTCGAACGCCACGGCGCAAGTCAAACTCGCGGCCGGGAGCGCGCATACATTGCGCACCGCGTACCGCTCGCAAGGGCTGGAGAGCTGGCGCTACAACATTTCGAGCGCAGGCACGGACGGATCGTCGAGCGTTTCGCAGGCGCGCGATTTTGATTTAACGGTGCGCACGGATTTTTCCGGCTTCGATTTTCCGGAAAATGCCATGTCGCCCACGGAAGAACGGCGAACCGCGCAGGGCTGGGAACTGCAATGGAAATACCAGAACCTGGTATCGGGATTCGACATCGCGCTGAAGATGCCACAGAAATTGCAGCCGGGTCCGCTGGCCGGGCGCATCAGTTTCTTCGCGCCCGTTTCGTTGTTTTTCTTTTTCTTCCTGATTTTCATTCTTTCGACGCTGCGCGGTATCGACCTGCATCCGATGAATTATTTCTTCCTGGCCTGCGCGTTTTTTGCGTTTCATCTGCTGATGGCTTATCTGGTGGATCATGTTTCGATTCACGTGGCGTTTGCGGCGGCGTCACTGGTATCTATCGCGCTGGTGGTGAGTTACCTGCGACTGGTGGTGAACGCGCGTTTCGCGGTGGTGGACGCGGGACTGGCGCAGCTGATTTACCTGGTCCTGTTTTCGTACGCGTTCTTTTTTGAGGGATTCACGGGTTTGGCGGTGACCATCGGCGCGATTATCACTTTATTTGTAGTGATGCAGATGACCGGACGCATCCGCTGGGACGAAAAAATTGCCTCGCAGCGTCCGGTGCCGGCCTAAGACGGCTGGACCGTAGAGAACTTCCAGCTTGACAGCGCGCGGCGGCGCTAGTATTAAAACGTTTCAAATGGCACCGCGCCGCTACATTTTCAGTGAATCTTGGACCTCGGGACTGCCGCTGCTGTTCGGGTGTGCGCTTCTGGGGATATTTGTTCCGCTGTCATCCGCTCAAACCATCGTGGTGGATTCTACTCCCGACCACGCGACGAATACTTTCCGGCCCACCGAAGCTTTGGGCGCGGGAGTAGACCGCATCCCGCGCGCAGCTACCGACAAAGTTTTCACCGAGCCCATCCTGAAGCAGATCCTTTCCGCGGGATGGCAAACGGTGACGTACCGGCAGAACACCGAGCTATTCGTGGAAGCGTGGCATTGGAATCCGCAGGGTACGTGGAGCCAGCCGGGCGACAAGGGATATTTCGTGGGCAACGCCACTCCCACGGAGATGATCCGTCACTCGTATGGCTATCCGCTGCCGCACCAGGGATTCACGCATCCGGATGGGCTGGGCTACTCGCGGCTGTCGGACGGGGACACGAATACGTATTGGAAGAGCAATCCTTACCTGAGCAAAGTTTTTACCGGCGAGGACGACGCGCTGCACCCGCAGTGGGTGGTGGTGGATCTGGCGACGCCGCAGGACATCAATGCCATTCGCATTTTGTGGACCGCTCCGTACGCCACGCATTACCTGGTGCAGTATTGGACGGGTGCCGACCCCCTCCACGAAGCGACCAAGGGCAACTGGGTGACTTTTCCGGGCGGCGAGATTCGCGACGGAAAAGACGGCGAAGCTACATTGCAACTTTCGCGCGCGTCGATTCCCGTTCGCTTCGTGCGCATCTGGATGACCGAATCGTCGGAAACATGCGACACACACGAAACCAACGCCGGCGAAAAACGGGATCGCCGCAATTGCCTGGGATACGCCATTCGCGAAATCTATCTGGGGACGACTACGGCGGACGGCCGCTTTCACGACGTGATCCGTCACACGGCGGATCGCGCGCAGACAAATACGGTCTGTTCATCGGTCGATCCCTGGCATGAAGGCTCCGTGGTGAATGAGCGCGGCGACCAGGTGGGCTTCGATCTTTTTTATACCAGCGGAATCACCCGCGGGCTTCCTGCCATGATTCCGGTGGCGATGCTGTACGACACGCCGGAAAACGCGGTGGCGGAGATTTCTTATCTTGAGAAACGCGGGTATCCCATTTCGTATATCGAGATGGGCGAGGAGCCGGATGGGAAACATACGCTACCGGAAGACTATGGCGCTTTGTATCTGCAATGGGCTACGGCGCTGCACCGCGTCGATCCAAAACTAAAATTGGGAGGACCCATTTTCGAAGGAGTGAATAAAGATATCGAAGTGTGGCCCGACGCACAGGGGAAAACTTCCTGGATGGGGCGTTTTTTCGATTATTTGCGGGCGCATGATCGCCTGGCGGATTTATCTTTCGTGTCGTTCGAGCATTATCCGTTCGAGCCGTGCAAGCTGCAGTGGAGCGACCTTTACGACGAGGCCAACCTGGTGCGGCACATTCTGCAGGTGTGGCGTGATGACGGGTTGCCGCCGGGCGTGCCCATGTTTATTACCGAGTCGAATATCGCGGCAGGCTCGGATGAATCTTTCGTGGATACTTTCGCCGCGTTGTTCTGGGCCGATTACGTCGGTTCATTTCTGGAGGCCGGCGGAAAGGCCGTCTACTACTTCCACTACATTCCGCTGGGCGAGGGAAAAGGCTGCGAAAACACGTCCGCGGGAACGTTTGCGATGTTCACGATGGACAAGGACTACAACATTTTGCAGCCCAACGCCCAATTTTTCGCGGGACAGATGATCAACCTGGAATGGGTGCAGCCGGGCAGCGGCGAACATCGTGTTTTCCCCAGCAGCAGCGATATTGTGGACAGCGCCGCGCACGTACTGGTCACTTCGTACGCGGTGCTGCGGCCGGATGGACAATGGTCGTTGATGCTGGTGAATAAAGATCAGTTGAATTCGCAACAAGTAAACATTTCGTTTCACGACGGTAAAAGCAAGAAGGACAGCTACTTCAGCGGGCCCGTGGCGATGGTGACGTTTGGCACCGAGCAGTATCAGTGGCACTCGGATCCGACCAGCGTGAATGGCGGCAGCGCGGATCCGGATGGGCCGGCGGCTCGATCGACGATTCATGCCGGCGCGAACACCACGTTTACGCTACCTAAGGCGTCGGTGACCGTGCTGCGAGGCACGATCGCGGCGAGCCCAGCCCCAGCGAAGGCGCGAAAGTAGCATTCTCCTCATAAACGGAGGACTATTGTTTGTTCAGCGCAGGCCAGGAGCGGATACCGCATGAAATCATTGGCTACATCGCTCGCCGTCTTGGCGATTTGCTTTCTTTCTTTTGCCAGCGACAAACCCATGCGGCCCAAAATCACCGGCATTGCGCATGTTCGCATGTATTCCACGAACATCAAT
This sequence comes from Candidatus Acidiferrales bacterium, assembly GCA_038236395.1. Lineage (GTDB taxonomy): Bacteria > Acidobacteriota > Terriglobia > Acidiferrales > UBA7541 > Acidiferrum. Next base: position 1,478 of record JBBRZT010000276.1, on the reverse strand, counting down.
GACTCGAATACTTTCTACAACAAGATCGCCGGGTTCGGGCCCGGTACCGCGGGTTGCATGGGATTTCCGAGCACCTGTTTTTCAGTAAACGACCACCAACAAATCCAGGTTATCGGTGCCACGAGTCCTCCCGCGGCAAATTTCGTGGCAGAAGTGGCATTTGCAACCGACGATGCGGCCCAGATGCGGCGGTTTCTGATCGCGCACGGAATCGCGGCGGGCGCCATATCGAAACGTTCGGACGGAACGCAACATTTCGAATTCGCCGATCCGGAAGGCCATCCTCTCGCTTTCGTGCAGCAATCAACGCGGCATCCGTTTGTGCCGGTGAGCGGGCAAATCAGCAAGAGTCTGATCCACGCTGGATTCGTGGTGCGCGATGGCGCGGTGGAAGATCGCTTCTATCGCGACTTGCTGGGATTTCGCCTGTACTGGCACGGTGGATTCAAAGAAGACCAGACTAACTGGCAGGCCATGCAGGTTCCGGACGGCACCGACTGGATCGAATATATGCTTAATATTTCTCCGACCGCCGATCACCAGGAACTGGGCGTGCAGAATCATTTTTCGCTCGGGGTCGGGAAAATGAAGCCAGTGTTTGAACAGTTGCGCGCTAACGGTCTCAAGTCCGCCGACGTGCCTGAAATTGGCCGCGACGGCAAAATGCAATTCGATATTTTTGATCCGGACGGCACGCGCGTGGAATTCATGGAATTCGAGCCGTCGCAGGCGCCCTGCTGCCATCCATTTACCGGGCCGCACCCGAAACCTTAGAATCGCTCTGATTTGCCGCTATTCATAGCGCAACGCGACCAACGGATCGACGCGCATGGCGCGGCGCGTGGGGATATAACAAGCGGCCAGCGCAACGAGAGCTAGAATTGCGGCGACGCAGAAAAATGTAAGCGGATCGGAGGCGCTCACACCATATAACATGCGGGCCATCAGCCTGGTGAGGGCGAGGGAAGCGGCTACGCCGATGGCGATGCCGAAAAAAGTCAGCCTGGCTCCTTGCGATAAAATGAGCGCGAGAACGTCGCGACGGCGCGCACCCAAAGCGATGCGCACGCCGATTTCGTGGGTACGCTGGCCAACCAGATAGGAAATCACGCCGTAGATCCCGATGGTGGAAAGAATGAGTGCGAGCGCTGCGAACACGCCCAGCAAGATCATCGAGAAGCGTCGCGCCGCGAGCGAGTCGGCAATCATTTCCTGCATGGTTTGCGCGCCGTAGATTACCTGTTCGCCGCTTATCTGTTTGTTCGCGCGGCGAAGCGCATCGAAGAACGCGGGGTTGGTGCCGTCAGAGCGAATCAGTATGGCGGTGCCGCTGGGCGCCAGCTTCATGGCCTCGTCGGGCAACTGCATGAACGGAAGATATACCTCGGCGCGCAACTGTTGCGCGTCGTCGGTATCCAGCCCCCACTGTTTCACGTGAGCTACGATCCCGACGATTTCCGTCCTGCCGTTCTCGTGCT
>JBBRZT010000275.1:0-5237 GCA_038236395.1 Candidatus Acidiferrales bacterium | reverse complement strand
GGCAAGACTATCGTGTTCGAGTTGATGGGCGACCTTTATACGCTGCCGATCGAAGGCGGGAAGGCCAAGCTGATTTCTGGCGGGATGGCGTTTGACAACGAGCCGAGATTTTCGCCCGACGGGCAATGGGTGACGTTCATTTCGGATCGTGAGGGCAGCGAAAATATCTGGATCATTCATCCCGATGGAACCGGGGTGAAGCAGGTGTCGAAGAATTCGGCGGACGATTTCAGCTCGCCGGCATGGACTCCCGACGGGAAATACATTGTGGCGTCGAAGATGCCGTTCGGGATTGGCGCGAACGAGCTGTGGATGTTCCACGTGGACGGCGGAACGGGCGTGCAGATTACGAAATCCAAGCCGACGCCGACGACGGTACGGAAGGACCGGCCCAACGCGATGGGTGTGGTGGCTTCTCCGGATGGAAAATATCTGTACTACGCTTTGCGCAAGGGGCCGTTCAGCTACAACGCGCAATTTCCGCTGTGGACGATCGTGCGGCGCGATCGGAAAACCGGGGATGAAGATGAAATTATCGCGCAGCCGGAAAGCGCGTTCCGTCCGGCATTATCACCGGACGGAAAGCAACTCGTGTACGTGACGCGCTATGAGACGGAAACCGGGCTGCGGCTGCGCAACCTGGAAACGGGAGAGGATCACTGGGTGAAATATCCGGTGACGCGCGACGACCAGGAATCGCGATTTACGCGCGATGTTTTTCCCGGGTTTGCATTTCTGCCCGGCGGCAAGGAAATCGTTTACAACCAGGATGGAAAGATTCGAAGGCTGGATCTGGCTTCTGGAACGGAAAAGATAATTCCGTTTAGCGCGGAAGTGTCGCAGGACATTGGGCCGAAACTGGATTTTCCGCAACGGGTGGAAGAAGGCCCGGTGAAAGTGCGGCTGATCATGGATCCGGTGGAATCGCCGGACGGGAAGAAGCTGGCATTTTCGGCGATGACTCACGTGTACACCATGGATTTGCCGAAAGGCAAAGCGGAGCGATTGAACAGCGGGAATGGGCATGAGTTTCAGCCGGCGTGGTCGCCGGACGGAAAATCGATCGCGTATGTGACGTGGTCGAGCGAAGGCGGCCAACTGTGGAAGGTGGCGCTAGGCGGGGGCAAGCCAGTGCAACTGTCGAAGTCGCTGGCGGTTTACAGCAATCCGGCCTGGTCGCCGGATGGAACGAAGATCGTGGCGCTACGTGGCAACGCGTACGACCGCGAGAACAGCGAGTTCGATGGCGGGCAAACCGGGAATGCAGATATGGTGTGGATTCCGGCGGAAGGAGGCGACGCTAATCTGATTTTGCCTGCGCGTGGAGCTGGCGGGCCGCATTTTACCCACGAGAAGGATCGCATTTACGTTTACACGCCGCAGGGACTGGTGTCGCTGCGATATGACGGCACGGACCGGCGCACGCACATCCAGGTGAAAGGGCAGGGACTGTATTTTTTTGAGGAGCCGGTGCCTGCGGACGATGTGCAGGCGAGTCCTGACGGGCAATGGGTGCTGGCGCACGTGATGAACCAGCTGTATCTGATCGCCATGCCGGTGGTGGGCGGGGAAGCGCCGACAGTGAACGTGGCGACGCCTGCGGTGCCGGTGAAACGCTTGACGGACATTGGCGCCGATTATTTTGCGTGGGCGGATGACGGGAAGACCATTACGTGGGCGGTGGGGCCGAGCTTGTTTCGCGAAGCGTTGAGCGCGATTTCGTTTGAGCCGACGAAAGAGGAGAAGGAGAAAGAAAAGAAGGATGCCGAGAAGAAGGACGGCGACAAGGACGGCGCGAAGGATGCGAAAGACAATGACAAAAAAGACGAGAAAAAAGAGCCCAAGAAATTAAAGGAAGAAGAGAAGAACGTGGAAGAGATCGCCGTGGACCTGGAAGTGCCGCGGAAAACACCGAAGGGCAGCATTGTGCTGCGCGGGGCGACGGTGGTGACGATGAAGGGCGACGAAGTGTTGAAGAACGCCGACATCGTCATAGAAGATAACCGCATCAAGAGCGTAGGGGCGCGGGGCAGCGCTCCCGCGGGAGCAAAAGTTTTTGATGTGAGAGGAAAAACCATTTCGCCGGGCTTTGTGGATACCCACGCGCATTGGACGGAAATACGACGGGGAATCCTGGACACGCAGAACTGGTCTTTCCTGGCGAACCTGGCTTACGGCGTGACGGCTGGGCTGGACGTGCAGACCGGCTCGAACGATATGTTTGCGTATCAGGACCTGGCGGACAGCGGGGACATTATCGGACAGCGCGCGTTTTCGACCGGGCCGGGAGTTTTCTCGGACAATAATTTCCAGTCCATGGAAGAAGTGAAGGGCGTGCTGCTGAAATACAGGAAATATTACGGCACGCACAACATCAAGAGCTACATCGTGGGCAACCGCAAGCAGCGACAGTACATGGTGCAGGCCGCGAAAGAACTGGAGATGATGCCGACCACGGAAGGCGGGCTGGACCTGAAGCTGGATCTGACCCACGTGATCGACGGGTTTCATGGCAACGAGCACACCCTGCCGATCGCGCCGTTGTATAAGGACGTGATTCAGATGTTTGCGCAGTCGGGGATTTCGGAGACGCCGACGCTGATCGTGAATTATGGCGGGCCGTTTGGGGAAGATTACTGGTACGAGAACACTGACGTGCATGAAAATGCCAAGCTGAATCACTTTACACCGCATAAAATTATCGATGAGAAGACCAAGCGGCGGCCGGGATGGTTCCGCAAGGATGAATACGCGTTTCCAAAATTGTCGGCGCAGGTGGCCAAGTTGCAACGCGCGGGCACGCTGGTGGGCGTGGGGAGCCACGGGCAACTGCAGGGACTGGGTTACCACTGGGAAATGTGGATGCTGGCGAGCGGGGGGATGACGCCGATGGAAGTGTTGAAGTGCGCGACGGTGAATGGATCGAAAATTATCGGGAGACCGCAGGATTTGGGGACGATCGAGCCGGGAAAATTGGCGGACCTGGTGATTTTTGATAAGAACCCGCTGGAGGACATTCACAATACCAATACGATTCGCTGGGTGATGAAAAACGGGGAATTGTTTGAGGGAGATACTTTGGATCAGGTGTGGCCGGAGCAGAAGAAGCTAGAGCCGTTGTGGTTCTGGAATAATTATGATGTGCCGAAGTCGGGGGAGCCTTTGAGTTATGGGCCGACGGCGCAGCCGTAGTCAGTCGAAGAGGGATGGTTGTTTTTTCTGCTTGGTGGGAGCGGGGCTAGGCTCCGTTGCGGGGGTTGACGGAGTTGGTTCGGGGAGTTGGGGGTGGCCTTTTTTGCGCCAGAGATCGCGGAAATCGCGGATGGTGGCGGGGCCGTGGCCTGCGTAATGATTGTTGGCGTAGCCGTAGACGGTGATGCCGCGGCGTTTTATCTGGTAGCAAAAATCAACCCAGGTGGTTAGCTCGCTGGTGCGGTCGATGATGGTTTTGTCCCACGTCAGCGTTTGCGTTTCGATGCGTTTGCGATCGCCTAGCCAGCGGATGTAGGTCCAGTCCGTGGTGATGGGGTCGAATTGTTTTTGCAGCTCCTCCGGGCGCGGCATGTAGAAGAGGTCTTGCAGCACCAGCGCGATCTCGTGCTGGCGCAGCAGGTCTGCGAATTCGGCGTCGAGCCATTCCTGATTGCGAATTTCGATGGCGTACTTGCGGCCGCGCGGTAATTTATTCAGAAATGGCACGAGACGGTCGGTGAAGGCGTGGCGGTCGGGGAATACCCCGGGGCTGATTTGAGGGAACTGGAAGAGGATTGGTCCGAGCTTGGGGCCAAGGATTTCCATAGTGGTGAGAAATTCTTCGAGCTCGGCGTCGCAGTCGAGGAGGATCTTGTCGTGGGTGATACTGCGCGGGGTTTTGATGGCGAAGATGAAATTGTCCGGAGTTTTGGCGGCCCAGTTGGAGACGGTGCGCGGCGTGGGGCAGCCATAGAGGGTGGAGTTTACTTCGACGCTGTCGAAGTTTTGGGCGTAGAAACTTAAGAAGTCTTGCGATTTGATTCCTGGTGGATAGAAGGCGCCTTGCCAGCCTGCCGCGGTGAAGGCGGAGGTGCCCAGGTAGATCTTTGGTTCGCTGTTTGAATCATGCACAGACGTGAGTATAACGCTGACGGAATTGTGGCGAGGCAGTGTGCAGTGTCAGGGTTTGGCGTTGGAGAGGGAATGGATTTTGGCCTGGGAGGCGCGGTACCACTCGAAGGTGCGTTGGAGGCCTTCTTCGAGGCGGACGGTGGGTTCGTAGCCGAGAAGGGCGCGGGCCAGCTCAATGTCGGCTTGCGAGTCGCGGATGTCGCCGTCGCGCGGGGGATCGTGGCGGGCTTTGAGGGGCTTGCCGGAGATTTGTCCCAGGGCGTAGACCACGTCGTTGAGGGTGATGCGGTCGCCGGTACCGATGTTAAAAACTTTTCCGGAAACGCTGGGGGCTTCGCAGGCGAGCAGATTGGCCTGCACGGCGTTGTCGACAAAAGTGAAATCGCGGGACTGCAAACCGTCGCCGAAGATGACCGGGTCGGTTTCTTCGAGGAATGCGGTGCAGAACTTGGCCATGACGCCGGAGTAGGGCGAGCCAGGGTCCTGTCGCGGGCCGAAAATATTGAAGTAACGCAGGCAGACGTTTTCCAGGCCGTAGCAGCGGCCAAAAGTCTGGGCGTAAAGTTCGCCGACATATTTGGTGACGCCGTAGGGCGAAATCGGACAGGGCTGCATGGCTTCGGTTTTCGGGAGCGTGGGAGTTTCTCCGTATGCGGAGGAGGAAGCGGCGAAGACGACACGCTTGACCTTGGCATCGCGGGCGGCGACCAGAACGTTGAGCGTGCCATCGATATTGATGCGATTGGATTCGATGGGGTCTTTCACGGAGAAGGGGACGGAAGTGCGGGCGGCCAGATGGATGACGTAATCGGCTTCGAAGATGGCTTTGCGGATGACTTCGATGTCGGTGATGGTGCCCTTGATGAAAGTGATTTTGTTGCGGACTTCGGCGAGATTTTCTTCCTTGCCTGCGGAAAGGTCGTCGAGCACGACCACGCTGTGGCCGCGACGGACCAGCTCGTCAACCGTATTTGACCCGATAAAACCGGCGCCGCCAGTGACCAGATAGCGCATAAGGGAACTCCCTTTCGAAATGCTCCCGGCTGGTTACGCCGCGGGAGACTGCCCGCAAAGACGTGCGGTCCGCGATTTGGTACGCTCAAAGTACGGAGCGGCGCGCGTGAAAATTGTTC
>JBBRZT010000274.1:0-5240 GCA_038236395.1 Candidatus Acidiferrales bacterium | reverse complement strand
GGGGATGTGGTGCGTACCGGCTCAATTCGCGGGCGCATTGTGAATGCCAATCCATTGTCATTGCCGCTGTCGCCGCCGGGCGTCACCGGAGTGTTCGGCTCGCAGGTGGTCGCGGTGGATGCGGGTACCGGCGCAATCGTAGGCGCCACGGTTGGCGGATGGAGTTGCAGCGGCGCTGGTCCCACGCAATTTGATGGGGGTTACGCCATCGAGAGGCTGCCGACTGGCCACAGCTATCTGGTGTATGCGGAGCCGCTCAATGGTGCGGTCGATCCGTCGCAAATCAGCAATGCCACCGCTTCATTGTGTCGCAATTCGAGCAGTGACCCGGGCTGGCCTGCGCTGCTGGGTTGCGTCGTGCCGGAGGTCGATGCCAGCTTCACGGTGCGCACGCGGCCCGGGATGTGAAACGCAAGGCGGGTGAAGTGCGCGGCGATTATTTCGTTCCCCACTCGGCATATAGTTTCGTGATTGCCGGGCCGATGGTGAATCCCCAGGGGCCAAGCGGGAAATTTTTGAATTTTTCGGGAACCACGTACAGGTCCGCTGCTTCCTGTACCGAAACGCCGGCCTTATACATTTTTTCTGCCTGCGCGGCGATGTCGTCGAAAATATTGGCCAGCGCAGTGACGCCTTCCTGCCCGCAGATTTGCCCGTGACCGGGAACGAACAGCGTGTCTTTGTCCCAGGCGGAGAAAGCTCGCAGCGTGGCGCGCCAGCCGGAAATGGTGGACTGCTGATCGAAGCAATAAGGATATACGCCACTGAAAAGCAGATCGCCAGTGTAGACGACATTCTGATCCGGGACGCGCACGATCAAGTCCGTGCCGGAATGCCCGGGAAAACTTTCGATTTGCGCGGTCAGACCGCCGAGGTCGATGGTCACGGGGAGTTTGGTTGGATCGAGCGGGTGATTCGGCAGGGCCAGAACGCTGCCGTTCACGACGTTAAATATATTGGTGAGCATGCCGATGTCGCCCTGGGCATGCTGTTTCTGGAGGTCGGTCTTCGCGTCGCGAAGGCGCGCGTCGAGGGGCGCGAGCACCGCGGATTTTTCCGCTCCCTGCATTGCGCCATAGCTTTCCACGATGCGGCGAGCGACGGCAGCGTGAGCCCAGACCGGCACATGGTTCGCGCCGTAGAATGAACTACCGGTGGAATGATCGTAGTGGTAATGAGTGTCGAGCGCGGCTTTGACAGGTACTTGGCTGACCATGCGCAGGGCGTCCATCTGGAAGGCCGCCCCATCGGGATTCATAAAGCCTTCCAGCAAAAGCGCGCTGTCTTTGCCGGCCAGGAATCCGCCGTTGCAAATGGTCTGAAAACCTTTGGAGGGATCGGAAATGGTGGCGTATAGGCCGTTGCCGATCTTCCTGACGGACGCGAAACCCTTGTCCGCGACGACCGTCTGCGACAAGCGTGCATCGCTTTGCAGATCGGCGGCGAGCGGCGGCAGAGGAAGAATCCTGCCGATGGAGTGGAATGCTGCGAACGACGAGGTACCGGCCACAAAGGCGCGGCGGGAAATACGTTGTGAATCTGCGCTCATGATCCTCTCCCATTGCTGAAAACGAGTTTGTGACCCTGACCTGGTAATCTAAAAAAATCTCAGAAATTGCGCTTCTGGGAACCTGCCGCATCGTTACCCGTAAATGATGCTGAAATTCCAGTAAAATTTACTACATTACTGGTGGAAGCTTGTAACAGGCATTGTGTTGGCTTTCATGAAGGAGATGTGCCGGCATGCTCAAGACGATTCCGTTACTTGCACTGGCGCTATTCTTAACGCCTGCCCTCAACTCGCAACAGGCCTACGACCCCTGCAATCCCGACAATCCAGATGCGGTGCGTCCGAACCAGGAGATGCAGCGAGTGGAGATAATCAACCTGGAGAAGGAGACGGCGCGCGCCATCATGCTGAATAACGCCACGTTTTTCAGGCGCGTCTATGGCGAAGATTTTTCGGGGACGCTTTCTCAAGGCCAGACGGTGGATAAAAACCAGTTGATTAACGTTGTGCAGAGTTCCGGCGCCCACTATCAATCGTTCACGGCTTCGGATATTCAGGTTAAGTTATTTCAGGAAACGGCGATCGCCACTTGCTTGTGGAGTTCGCGGGGGACCTATCAGGGTCGTCAAGTCGACACGCAAATGCGGGTGATGCACGTTTACATCAACGGCCCTCGCGGCTGGCACGTAGTTTCCGGCCAAACCACTCCACTGCCGCCGTACGGATCGCATCCGCTGTAGCAAATTTTATGAACGACGCCCGAACGGGTGCACGAGATGGGATTTACCTCGGCTCAGCGGCGAATCGACGATGCCAGACCGTCCGGTTCGGGACCCGCGTCGATATGGCCCACAACCTCCAAAGATTTGAGATCAATCACCGCGACATAGTCGTCCGGAGTGCAAGCCACGAATGCGCGCGAACCGTCCGGTTGCATGACGATGCCGGCGGCACCGCGACCAATGTTCAGCCGCTTGATCTCTTTGCGGGTAGCGGCGTCATAGATGGTCAGACCGGAGCCACCCAGACTGGAGATCAGCACCATTTTTCCGTCGGGAGTGAACTTCAGGCGGTTCGCTCCTTTTACGTTTGCGGCCAGCGTTTGTATGACGGTTTTCTTTTCTTTGCTGATGATCGAAATGGTGCCGTCCTGGGCGTTGGCTACCCAGATTTCGCTGCCGTCGGGCGACAGATCGAACCCTTCTGAGCCGTGGCCGACGGGGATCAATGTTTCGTCCCAATCGCCACCCGGCGCGCCCCTAGGGCCGCCGCCCATTGGCGGGCCACCCTGTTGCGGAGTACCACCACCGCTATTCGCCATCGGTGGCGGCGGTCCGGCGGGCCTTTGATTCCTGCTCTTTTCCATCAGGCTGACAGTCGCGGAACTCACGTTGGTCGTGGCGATCCATTGCAGGTCTGCCGAGACGAAGATCATGTGCGTTCTGTTCTGGCCGGTTCCTAAAATCCAGTCCACTTTGTTGCCCTGCGGGTCGTAGCTGCCGATGGCTTTGGCGGCTTCGGCGGTGAACCAGACTTTGCCGCCGGCAAAAGTCAGGCCGTGAGGACCGCGCAACGCGCCGAGATCGATCGGCGGCAGCGCTGTCTGCCGCACCAGATCTACGGGCGTAAGTGTGTTGAATGCACCAAAGGCGTAATTCGAGACGTAGGCCGTTTTACCGTCGGCGGAGGCAATTACTTCATGAGGATCATTGCCGACGGAGACGCGAGCGATAACTTTCAGGTCGGACGGGTCGACAATCGCCAGCGTTTGAGCTCGCTTCGAAAGAACCAGGAGCTCTTCGTGCCCAATGCTTTGGGCGTTGGCCTGGGCGGAAAGAGAGAAGAAGAGAAACAAACTTGTGGCTGAATATTTGATGTTCATGGACTAAAAGTTTACTCCGGAAGACAGCGGCCGGTGTACTCTTGTAATTTTTTAATGCTGGACGGCTGGGATGGTCAGCCGTGGACATCGGGCAGCAATCGCAGTAGCATCGCGCGCATGAAAAAAGCCAAATCCAGCAAACCGGGAACTCGGACGAAAAGCAAAAGCACCAAAAGCGGAAGGCCAGGCAAAGGCGCTGCGAAAAATTTTGCCGAATACCTTGCCGGCGTCCCGGTACCGGACCGTGGCAACCTGAACAAGATGCGCGCGGCAATTCGTGGCGCCATGCCAGCCGGGGCGACCGAGATTATGAGCTACGGGATTCCGGCGTTCAGGAACAGAGTGGTGCTGGTGTGGTTCGCGGCATTTTCGGACCACTACAGTCTGTTTCCCACGGCGGCGGTTATTGAAGAGTTCAAAACGGAGCTTAAGGATTACTCGACGTCCAAAGGCACTGTGCATTTTCCTACCGGCAAGCCTGTGCCGGTCGTGCTGGTAAAAAAACTGGTGAAGGCCCGCGTGGCGCAAGCGGAAAAAAAGAAGAAGCGCTGAGCGACGCAAGTCCTGAAAGACACGTCGAGAATTCTTGGCGTTGGCCGGCTATTATTCCTGAAACGTGACGCACACTCCGTTTGGATCGATGGCGCCGAACTCTTTGGTGCCCCAGGGCTTGGTTTGCAACGGGCCATTGGGATGGACGATGCCGCCGCGTTTCTGGTACTCGGCGTACAGCCCCTCAATACCTTTCACCGCGATTCGAACCATGGTCTGGTCGCCGACCTCGCGCGCCAGTTCTTTGTCCTGCATCCCGGAAATATGCAGGTAGGCGTCGCCGCGATTGATCCCGCCATAATTTGGAGGAGTATTATCGCGAAACGTTTCGGTGAATCCGCAGATCTCCGTCCACCACTTCAGGGATGCAGCTGTATCGGCAGCAGGTAAAACGGGGATCGCGGCTTTGATGGTCGGTTCCATATGATTGCTCCGGCAGCGTGATTTGCAACGTTGGCTGTCACATTGAATTTTGCCTTATAACCGCGGTTCAGACCAACGTGGCGTTGACCCGACAAAGACCGGGTGTTACGCTCCCGCGACATCTTCTCAACCGCATGCGCGCCGTCGACCTGATCCGCAAAAAACGTGACGCTGTTGAACATTCGCGCGAGGAAATCGAGTTTCTGATTTCCGGCTACACGCGCGGCGACGTGCCCGATTACCAGATGGCCGCGTGGCTGATGGCTGTGTGGATTCGCGGGCTGAGCCGGGGCGAAACGACTGCGCTGACGGAGGCGATGCTGCAATCCGGCGAGGTGCTGGATCTTTCCGGTTTGCCGGGCAAAAAAGTAGATAAACATTCCACCGGTGGCGTCGGCGACAAGACTTCGCTGATTCTAGCGCCTATTGTTGCCGCGGGCGGGCTTACAGTGCCGATGATCAGCGGTCGAGGCCTGGGCCACACCGGCGGTACGCTAGACAAGCTCGAGGCGATTCCCCGTTTCAATACCGATTTGTCGCTGAAGGAATTTCGGCGCGTTCTGGGCGAGTGCGGCATGGCGATGATCGGGCAAACTGCTGAAATCGCTCCGGCGGACAAAAAAGTTTACGCCCTGCGCGATGCGACCTCCACGGTGGAAAATACCGGCTTGATTTGCGCGTCGATCATGAGCAAGAAAATGGCCGAAGGGCTGGATGCGCTGGTGCTAGACGTAAAGACCGGTTCTGGTGCGTTCATGAGGCGCGAAGAAGACGCGGTGCGGCTTGCGGAAGGAATGATTGATACCGGGAAGGGCATGGGCAAGAAAGTTGTCGCGCTGATTACGGATATGGACCAGCCGCTGGGCCGCGCCG
>JBBRZT010000273.1:0-5283 GCA_038236395.1 Candidatus Acidiferrales bacterium | reverse complement strand
TGATTTTTCAAAGACTCGCGCTAACTGGGGTCAACGTCGGTACAAACTCCCCATGGAATAATTCGGAATTTGAGTTCTTAATCGTACCGCGTTTCGCGGCTCCGATCATTTCACTGCCACCGTATCAATTCGCCAGAGACACGTCGAAATCCGTTCTAATTGTTGACAATCGTGCGAACGCTCGTGAGCGCGCTGCGCTCGCCGCCTTCGCGCGGCAAATGGGCGGAAAGTTGCTCGCCAATGTCGTCAACGTGGTAAATGCACCCATCGACGTCCAAATAGCGCACGAGCGCCACGGCAGCGTCCTTTTGCGCGCGGGTGATTTCGTCACTGTACAAACGCGCAGCCTCAACGAGAATGATCACCTCTGCGGGAATGAGGCGACGTTCTATTCCCCACTGACGGAAGTCAGCCACGCTATGGCCGCCGTCGCCATGACGGATAGTTATAGTGGCAAAGATCTGGGAAGGACTTGGACGTTACACGACAAGCGGAGCGCTTTTGTCGGCACGTTTTAACCTCACCCAGATGAAGGGAGGCGCTAATCATTGTCTCCGTGCTTCGACCGTGAATCTTGTTCGAGATGTATTCATCGCAGAGCAGCTCTTGTTCTCGTTTTGCTCCTTGCAGCAGGTGCTCTAGCGGCACCCAAGATCGAGACCGTAGGGCCGTGCACTGACTCGACTGTGTCCGATTCCGTTAAGAAAGCGCTCGCGCCAGTGGGTTATCGCGTGACACTTGACGACGGCTCTCCTCTTGATGTCTGGCCGCCTGCCCAAGTTCAAACCAGCGACGAGCCTCGCGAAGACGCCACATATCCCCTTGCGCCTTCGCTTTTCGTCGGCGTCATCCATTTCGCGAAAAACGCGCGCGACGCCCGCGGCAACGCCATTGCTGCCGGTACATACACCTAACGGTACGAGTTACAGCCCAACGATGGCAATCACGACGTGGACGGGATTTCTCTAATCGTGGTGATTGTGGCGGTCGGAATGTTACTTTTGGCGACGCAACGGTATTTTGCGAACAAGCGCCTTGCGAACAAGCGGCGGAATAGCGACTAGCGTTGACGTACTCTCTGGACGGTTTCGGTCCAAGAGCCACTCGGTGGAGTCACGGGGACATTTGCAACCGCAAGGTTGAGCAACGTGCACGCGCAGATGGAAGCCTGCTGGGAGGGTAATCGAGTCTTTAACCTGGTGAGCCACGAGGTGGCTACATCTCTCCATTCGGCAGTACCTGTTTGCATTTCTCGGCGGCGATAATAGAATCGGAAACCCGACTGTGCTCGATTCGAATTTTCCCTCACGCACCGAGGGCTTCTGAACCGAAGAGGTGAACATTGGCCACCTTCATCGCACTGCTGCGCGGGATCAATGTCGGCGGCTCCGGCATTCTTTCGATGAAAGAGTTGGCAAATCTATGCTCGGGTCTGAGCTTCGAAGTTGTCCGAACGTACATTCAGAGCGGCAATGTAATCTTTGAAAGCAATCTGCGCGAAGATGCGGTCCGATCCTGCCTGGAGAAGGCGCTGGCTGCGAACATGGGAAAGAAAGTCGACGTAATGGTGCGAACGCCCGCGGAAATGCGTTCGATCCTCCGCAAGAGCCCTTTCCTCGATAAGGAACCCGCGAAGGTAAATGTGGCCTTCCTGTGCGAACCGCCGCCAAAGGATTTCATGAAAAATACCGTCGCGCCCGGCGGCGAACAAGTCAAGCCAGGCAAGCGCGAAATCTACATCTACTACCCCGATGGGATGGGGCGGTCAAAGCTCAAGCTGCCGTTGAAGGGGGCAGCAGCAACCTTTCGGAACATCAATACCGTAGCCAAGCTCGTGCTGTTGACAGAATGCCGCACGAGCGAACGCCACTCCGAGTTGGCTGCGGATCAATCGTAGGTAATCCGATAATTCTGCACCGCATTGCTATAGAAATCGTTAGCCCGGAGAGTGGAACGTAGGAGAGGTGCAAAGAACCAGGCTCTATTCTTTCGGCAGCTTCCGGTAAGGGTGTTCAAGGCTGAGGTAAATGAAAACGCCCCTTTCTCCGCCGCTCGGCCCGACTCCAAACGGTACGGCAACGCCGGGAACAATTTGAAGCCCGTTTTCAAAGTTGTAAGCCCAACGAATTCCGGGGCTGAGCAAAAGATTGCTGGTCCATTGCGTGGTCTTCGGTGCAATCACTTCCTGACTGCGATTGAAAACCGTCTCTAACAAGACATTGAAACGAGGATGAGCCAGCCACACGACGCTCTGGCCAAGGTTGTAACCGAACGTTGTTTCGGTTTCTCCGGAATTATTTCTTGCGTCGGGAACGATTGTTGTTCCGACATTCCAGTGCGTTACCAGTTTTCTTGTGAGCACCACGCTGAGCGGGAGCAGAACCTGAATGCCTGTGCCGCCGACTCCCCGTCCGAGCCGATAGTCTCCGGCGCCCAGCAAAACACTAAACCTAGGGGCGAATGCTACCTGAGTCTGTCCATTACCCAATAGTTGATATCGATAATTCAGAGTGACATCCCCAAATCCTGCGCCCGAGGAAGGTTCGCCGCCTGAATGGAGCGCGGCGAGTGTGTAACTAAATTGATGGCGGGGTTGTGCATCGACAGGCCATTCCTGAGTGAATGTGAAAATCCAGTCCTTGCTGTTCCAGTATCGTTGAAAATTCGAAATGTGTTGCACCACACCGAATTCCTGATTGTAGGCTTCTTCAACCAAGAAGCTATTGTCTTGAATTGTAGGAGTGTGGTTTCTCGAAGGCTCAGCAGTATCTCCGAGCTTATTTAGTTGTGCCTTTTTTTCACCAGTGTTCTGCGCCCCACCCTCCACGCAGGTGGATACGGTTGTTTGGGCAACCCCTCCCGAAGTAAGCAATGCTGCGATGATCAGAAGCCCGAAAAGAGTTGTGATAAATCTCATGTTATACGAGGTAACTGGAGGTAAATTACTGACCGGTTCCCGCCATCACGCAGGATTGCCGAAATCCAGTGCTTCATTCGGTTGCTCGTGCGGGTCGATGCTGCCATGACGTAAAGCGTATCAGATTCTTTGAGACAGGTCGGTTCTCAGATCCCGGTAAACGCGGTGGTCTCAATGGGTCGATGCAACACCTTTGGTATAAATCTTCTCTCCAAAGGTGGTGTTTATGACCCCAGGGAAGCGGTTTGGGCTTTAGGCGGCGCAGAAGGATGACATGTGGTGCCGCTGGAAGGCGGGACAGTCGTTGCATGAAATCGGGCGCGCCTTCGGCAAGGAGCATTCGTCCATTCGTTGTCTGGTGTCGCGTAACGGTGGGTTTGTTCCGGCAGTTCGTCGGCGCTCACTGCGAGTACTCACAGCGGTTGAGCGCGAGGACATCTCTCGAGGGCTGGCTTCCGGTTCGTCGATACGCGAGATCGCTAAGCGCCTGGAGCGAGTTGCTTCGACCGTGAGCCGGGAAGTTGCCCGCCATGGTGGCCGTTCTGTTTATCGAGCCAACGATGCCGACGACCAAGCTTGGGCGTCGGCCTTGCGGCCCAAGCGCTGCCTTCTTGCGATCCATGCAGAGTTGCAGAAGCTCGTTGCGAGTAAACTGATTCTGGACTGGTCGCCGGAGCAGATTTCCGGATGGCTGAAAACCCAGTATCCCGACGACGAGAGCCTGCGCGTGTCCCACGAAACTATTTATCGCAGCCTATTCATCCAAGCCCGCGGAGTGCTGAAGAAAGAGCTGCTGGGGCACTTGCGATCCAAGCGCCGCCTCCGCCGCTCGCAGCACGCTCGTATCTTTAAAGACGCGCGCGGCCAAATTGTAGACGCCATCTCCATCCGGGAAAGGCCAGCAGAAATCGAGGACCGCGCTGTTCCTGGTCATTGGGAAGGCGATCTGCTTAGCGGTTCAAAGAACAGTCACATGGTGACCCTGGTGGAACGTCATTCCCGTTTTACGACGCTCATCAAGGTGCCAAGCAAAGACACCGCGGTGGTGGTCGCCGCCCTTAGCCGGAAAATTCGTAAACTTCCCGCGATCCTACGGCAGTCGTTGACCTGGGATCGCGGACTGGAGATGGCCAAGACAAGACCTTTACGGTGGCCACGGATGTGAAAGTTATTTCTGTGATCCGCAAAGTCCCTGGCAGCGCGGCACCAACGAAAACACGAATGGGCTATTACGACAATACTTCCCCAGGAGAACTGACCTGTCCGGCTATACGCAAGCGGATCTGGACAAAGTGGCGCTGCGGTTAAATCAGCGTCCAAGAAAAACTTTAGGATTTAAAACTCCGGCGAGTACACTTCAAGAAAGTGTTGCGTCGACCGGTTGAGCCGGCAGCCTAAATCAGGACTTGAGGTCGGTCCGGTTTATCCGACACGTTCGTTCAATTCGGAAGAATTGAACTTTGTTGAAACTGATTCCCGGCCACGCTTATGTCCTAATTCCCATCGATGATTGAGCGTGCACAACATGGCGATGTGTCAGGGGCAGCCAGTCAAGCTTATTGCTGCATAATCAGTGGCGAGTAGTGGTTGAGAACCAACCGCCAGTGCCCTTGCTTCTTAACCCATACTCTCGTAAAGCGGTTGTCACGGGGGACAGCTCTGCCTCTGTCTTGCCCATTCATTGTGGAGCGGCCAGTCTCGACAGCCGTGTCTCCGTAGATGTGCACCTGAACCTCGTCGGTGGTGATGGACTGAAATTTCAATTCACCGGACGTAAAATCTGAAATCACCTGCGGCTTGGTTCTCACGGCGCCGCTTGGCCCTACGCCGATAAAATCAGCAGCATAGATGCGCTCAAGGGCCGCCGCATCAGCATCGATCTGCGCCTGAATGCGTTCATGATCCAGTTGCCTTATGACCTGCTCAATGCTTCCTCTTCGATCCCCGCTCGCGCTCGGTCTTTGTCCTAGGGCGATAGAAGCCGTCGTAAGAACTAGGGCGGCTATGGCAATTGTTCGTCTCATGGAGAGTTCACCTTTGTTAATTACTCATCGGGCTCATCGTAACACTCATTGCGATTTGGTGGATGCGCAGCAGGCCCGCCGCGTGCTGGACCGGTTAGTGGGCTACAAAATTTCTCCCATACTTTGGGATCAGCCGCAGCGCCACGGTTTGCACCCGTCCGGCGGAAAGCCCGCGGCGGACCCACTGAGGTCCTGATAAGGTTGAATGTATAGGTCGAAGGAGGAGCGTTTGGTGTAGAAAAGCTGAACTCAGCGGATGCTGATTCAGAAACACCAAGGAGGCTCCCCCATGCAACCTATGTATTACATCGGACTGGATGTTCACAAGCGGAAGATCAGCTA
>JBBRZT010000272.1:0-5283 GCA_038236395.1 Candidatus Acidiferrales bacterium | reverse complement strand
GTAACTCCGATTCCTGCCGCCTGCCGGAGCGAAAACCAACGGCGCCAGGAACGACGCGTTAAGCGCAACGCAGATTGCGCCGCAACGCTCAGGGTTCAGGCGGAAACGCCCAAGCCTCCCGGTATTTGGAAAGGAGCTCTCCTTCGAACCAGTTTCGAAGAGCGCCCGATTCCATCCACCGAATCGGGTTTTGCTTTTTTAAGCCGGTGCTTGAAAACGTACATGACGCTTCACGACAAATTCGGCAGGCAAATCACCGACCTGCGCATCTCGGTCACCGATCGCTGCAATTTCCGTTGCGTCTACTGCCGCTCCGCTGACCCCGAAAATTATCGCGAGCACGACGAAATCCTGTCCTGGCCGGAGCTCTATCGCCTCGCGGGCGTCTTCAAGACTCTCGGCATCAAGAAAATGCGCGTGACCGGCGGCGAGCCAACCGTCCGCCCCGGCGTGGAAGATTTCATCTCCCACCTCCGCACCCTCGAGATCGAAGACATTTCCATGACCACCAACGGTCACCACCTCGCCGAACGCTGCGCGAGCCTGGTTTCCGCCGGTTTACACCGCATCAACATCAGTCTCGATTCGCTCGACCCCGCAAAATTCGAGCGCATCACCCGCACCAAGTCGTTTGACTCCGTGATGCAGGGCATCCGTGCCGCCCAGGCATCGCCCCTCGCTCCCGCAAAAGTAAATGCCGTCCTCGTGCGCGGCATCAACGACGACGAAGTCGAAGCCTTCGCCAATTTCGCGCGTGAAACTGGCGTGGTCATGCGCTTCATCGAGTTCATGCCGCTCGACGGCGACCGTCACTGGACCCGCGATGTCGTGGTTCCGGCCGCGGAAGTGTACCAACGCATTCACTCGCGCTGGCCGTTGGAGCAAATCCCGCACCATCACAGCGAGACAGCACGCAAGTACCACTTTGCCGACGGCACGCCCGGCGAAATCGGATTGATCGCCCCGGTCACCCAGCCGTTTTGCGGACACTGCTCGCGCATCCGCCTTACCGCCGACGGCAAAGTCAGAACCTGTCTCTTCAGCAAGGATGATCACGATCTCCGTTCGCTCCTGCGCGAAGGCGCCAGCGACGACGACCTGAAAATCTACATTCGCTCAGTGGTCATGGAAAAGGAGGAAGGCCATCGCATCAACGAAGCGGATTTCCGCCCGCCCACGCGCTCGATGGTGTTCATCGGCGGTTAGCCGCGGCGCTGAATGTTTCCGCCTCGACCGCGTATCTCGTTTGCGGTAGCATCGCAGCAGCGTTAATCACAAGGCGAAATCGCCACACCAACATGCCCGACGAAGACGACGAGAAAGATCAGGACGAATCGCCAGACCCGCCGCGGCGGCTCTTCACGCTGACCGAGGCGGAGCGCGCCCGCAAGGAAATTGAGCCGGCCCTGGTGGAAGCCATGGGCTGCCGCAAAAAACTCGCCGGCCTGGAAAAAGATCTCTCCGCCGTTTCTTCGCGCATCGCCATGATGGGCGGCATCGTGGTGCCCTATGAAAAGTTGGCTGCCGTCCGCCTGCAGCATCAGCAGCTCGCCGAAGTTTTTAATTCCGCGTTGACGCAGATCATCGAAACCGGTTGCGTGATTAAAGATTTGGACCAGGGCCTGCTCGATTTCCCAGCCATCATCGACAATCAGGATGTTTATCTCTGCTGGAAGCTTGGCGAAGACCGCATCCGTTTTTATCACCGCCAGGACGAAGGGTTCGCCGGCCGCAAACCGATCGACCCTCGCGATATCGGCTCGAGCGGCATCATTCAGTAAGCGCAGTAAGCGGCGAGCTCGGCAGAAAGCAAGCACCAGATCGCTGCAGTTACCCGCCCAATAAAATAAAAGGAATCCTTTGTCGACCAATTCCCAAAATCGCCTGAAAGATTCCGCCAGCCCTTACTTGCGCTCCGCGGCCCATCAGCCCATCGACTGGTATGAGTGGGGCCCGGCCGCGTTCGATCGCGCCAAAACCGAAGACAAGCCCATGCTCCTCGACATCGGCGCGGTGTGGTGCCACTGGTGCCACGTCATCGACCGCGAATCGTACGAAAATCCTGCCATCGCCAAAATCATCAGCGACAATTTCATCGCCGTCAAAGTCGACCGCGACGAACGCCCCGACGTCGACTCCCGCTACCAGTCGGCCATCAGTTCCATCTCCGGACAGGGCGGCTGGCCGCTGACCGGTTTTCTTTTGCCCGACGGTCGCCCGTTTTTCGGCGGCACGTATTTTCCGCCCGAAGATCAGATGGGTCGCCCCGGTTTTCGCCGCCTGCTGCTCGCCGTGGCCGAATCGTATCGCAGCAAGCGCCCCGAGCTCGAGCGCGCCGCGAATTCTCTCGCCGACGCCGTCGGCCAAGCTGAAGTCTTCACCGGAGCCCGCGGTGCATTCGATCCCACCGTCATCGACACGCAAATCGCCTCGATCACGCAGCTCTTCGACATCAAAAATGGCGGCTTCGGGCGCGCCCCGAAATTCCCGCACGCCTCGGCGATGGATCTGATTCTCGATCGCTTCCAACAAACCGGCGAAAAACATCTGCGCGCCATGGCCGAAACCACCCTCGAAAAAATGGCGCGCGGCGGCGTCTACGACCAGCTCGCCGGCGGCTTCCACCGCTACTCCGTGGATGAGCGCTGGCTCGTTCCCCATTTTGAAAAAATGAGCTACGACAATTCCGAGCTGCTACGAAATTATCTGCACGGCTGGCAGATCACCCAGAATCCCTTTCTCCGCCAGACCGCTGAAGGTATCATCGCCTGGGTCAACGAAGTGCTCTCCGACCAGGAAAATGGCGGCTTTTACGCCAGTCAGGACGCCGACGTTTCCCTCGACGACGACGGCGATTACTTTACCTGGACGCTCGATGAACTCCAGGCGGCGGTAAGTCGCGACGAAGCGCCCATCATGGAGCTGTACTACGACGTCGAAGCGCAGGGCGAGATGCATCACAATCCGGCGAAAAATGTTTTATGGATCGCCCGCGATCCCGCCGACATCGCGAAGCAGCTAGGCCTCGAAGAATCCGCGGTCAACGCCACCATCGCCGCGGCAAAAGCAAAAATGCTGGCCGCCCGCCTGCCGCGCCCCACTCCTTTCGTCGACAAGACCATATACGTTTCCTGGAACGCCATGTTCGTCTCCGCTTATCTCGACGCCGCTCGCGTCCTCGATGGCGCCGTCGCCGAAACTTCGCGCCGCTTTGCTCTCAAAACTCTCGATCGCATGCTTGCTGAAGTCTGGAGCGAAACGCGAGGCTTCGCTCACCGCGTCGGCGGCCCCGCGCTCGATGGCTCGCTCGACGACCAGGTCTTTGGCGTGCTCGCTTTACTCGACGCCTACGAAGCCACGCTCGAATCGCGCTATTTCGACGTGGCGAAAAAAACCATGGACCTCGCCATCGCCCGTTATGGAGACTCCGAAGGCGGCGGATTTTTCGATCGTCCCAGCGACGCCGCTCCCATGGGCGGCCTCGACGTTCGCCGCAAACCTTTTCAGGATTCGCCCACGCCCGGCGCTAATTCCGTAGCGGCCATCGCGCTGATTCGCCTCCACGCTTTCACTGCAGACGACCGCTACCGCCTCGCAGCGCAAAAAACTCTCGAGGCCTTCGCAGGCATCGCGCCGCAGTATGGTCTTTTCGCCGCCACCTACGGACTCGCCGCCACGCTCTTCGCTCATCACCCGCTGCAAATTGTGGTCACCGGCCCGGCCGACAATTGGGTCGCGCAATCGCTCGAGCTCGCCGCCCATCGCGTCTTCCGTTTCGGCAAAGCCGTGCTGCGCGTCACTCCGGGTACCGACCTCCAGCACTTGGCCGGCGCACTGAAAGAAACGCTGCCGCATCTTCCCGCCGATCAACCGCTCGCGCTTGTTTGTACCGGTCAAACTTGCCTGCCACCCGCCAGTGACGCGGCGCAATTGATCGCTCTGCTCGAAAACGGCGCAGCCGGCGCAGCCACGCCCGCCTGAAAATAAAAACGGGCACAACCGAATCGATCGTGCCCGCGCAAAAACAATTTGCAACTCGCTACTTCTTGGGACGCGATTCCGGCGGCACCAGCCCTGACGAACGGTAATAACCTACCAATTGTCCGTAGTGCTCGCCCGAATGCTCGATCAACTCGTAAGCCAGATCCGAAACGTGTAGTTGCTGCTTGCTCTCCGGATCGGTGACCCAATCGGCCATGCCTTTGTCGCCTTTCGATTTGATGACCGCGGCGCCATCTTCAATCGATTTCTTTACGAAGGCCACTACATCGGCTTTGGTCTTATATTTCGTGCGCGGCGGATCTTCTTCCGCGGGCGTTTGTCCCTGCACCGGTCCGGTGAAGAAATTGACCGCGCCCGCCGCGTGCAACAGCTGTTCGGCAAAACTGCGCTGAGCCGGTGTCGGCTTGTAGTCGTACTTATCTTCCGGAAAATCTTCAGCCATGGCGACCAACTTCCGCCCGATCTCGTTCCACTGCCCCAGCACAATCTGTGACTCGCCCGGCTGTGCTTTGGTAGCTTCTTTTTTCTGCATATCCTGCGCCGCCGCCGATTTCGGCAAGGAACATAACCCGGCAGCCAGCACTAGTATCGTCATCCACGTGAACCTTTTCATTTGTTCCCTCCGTTTTAGCAAACTCGAAAATCCTCTACCTGGATATCTGCACGTCCATAGCAACTTCGGCCACATATCTTACTCCTGAAACAGCCCCGCGTCCGCAACAAGACGAGCATAACCCGCGTGATACAATTGAGCTTGATATCAGAGGCATCTTCACGTGAACTGGGCTTTCTTCCTACTTCGTTTTGCTATTGCCGGCGGCGTTCTTTGCCTGTTTTTCCTTTCGCAGCTTTTCTGGCATCGCGCCATCTGGCGCGCCACCGCTAATTTTCGCCGTCAATGGCTGCGCGTAGCAGTTCGTCTCGTATGGCTTGGTGTGGTCGCCCTGGTCGTCTCCGCATTTGTCGACGGCGTGCGCATGGGCCATCGCCACATGATTCCGCGTGGAACGATGGTGTCCGCCCTGGTCGGTTTGTGGTTCTTCAGCGCGCTGTTTGCTTTTCTCGCCGTAAAATTCGTCCGTGGACTGGATTTTTTGTGGTCCAGAATTCGCAAAAACAATCGCCCGCGGCCGCCGGAGCCAGTTCCGCCCTCACAATTGGTCCTAAGCCCGGCCACACCCGCGAGCGTTGAGCAACTTCAGGATCCTTCGCGACGCTACTTTTTTCGGGCCGTCACCGCCGCAGCCGGGGCCGCGCCATTCCTCGGTGCAATGTACGGCT
>JBBRZT010000271.1:0-5285 GCA_038236395.1 Candidatus Acidiferrales bacterium | reverse complement strand
GATCGAAACCGAAGCCATTCCAGCCGTCGCACTGCGCATTCGCCAGCGCATGAATGAAGAATTGTCCGTCGAAGATCGCTTGAACGATGAAGTGCGCCAGATTCTTACCGAGCATCAGGACGAAATGCGCCGCACCGGCGTCTCGTACCAGGAAATGTATAAGAAAGTGAAGGGGCAACTGGCGCGCGACCGCAAGCTAGTCCTTCGTTGAAAGTGTGAGTTGCAATATTTTCTGAACGTTCGTTGCGGAAAAGTGCTGTGTCCGCTCCCGCGAGCTTCGAGATTCTAGTTGCTACCGATTGGAGAAGTCTTTAGACCATGCGTCTGACCCGTGAAAAAATAATCCGCTTGTCCCACCAGCTCACCGATGTGCTGGTAGCCAGCACGGAGGTGGAGTTTGTCGAGGACCGCGACACTATCCGCCAGCAGGTGGTGAAGATCCTGACTGACACGTTGCGCGAGGAAGAAAAAGCCGACCTCGAGGTGCGCAAGAAAATCACTTCCCAGAAAAAAGAGATTCTTGAGGGCAGCGAGGAATGGGACGTTCTATACCGCAAATATTATGCCGACGAACTGCGGCGTTTAGGCATCGCCGCGGTGCCCGACGAACGCCGCCCGGAGCGCAGTTACTAAGCCGGCGAGCCCGACATTCCATTCTGAGGCTTCCGTAAAAACAAAAAGGGGCGGCAATTAGCCGCCCCTTTTTATTTCACATTCAGAAGATGTTTGCAGTGCTCCGGTTTTTACGGCGTATCCGGCCGGCGCTTCAACGTCGGGCGGTCATCATCCGGATTGCCCGGGTCGGTTTGCGTCTTCTTGTCCGCCTGCTCGGTCTTGGTTCGCAGCGTCGGCTTTCCAGGAGCGGTCTGCACCTTGCGCGAGAACACGATGTTGCGCAGCCGTCCTTTCACCTGGTCGAACTCCGAGGTGGTCACCACATACTCTTGCTTGGCCGGAAGGATTCGCGCAATTTCTTTTTGCGTATTGGCAATACGCTCCGGTGTCGGCGGATGCGTCGAGAAAATCTTCGGAATGGTGCCGGGCTGGCGCTTTTCGTCGGCCTGGATGCGCTCAAAGAATGTTACGTACGCGTTCGGGTCGTATCCGGCCTTGTACATGTACTGCAGCCCCAGAAAATCCGCTTCGCGCTCCGCGTCTCGCGAAAATTTCAGATAGGAAAAGGGAATCGCCAACTGGGTCGCTTCGTAAATTCCATAACCCGCCCAGCCGCCCGGTCCCAACAAAATCAAGGGGATGGTCGCCAGCTGCATGATTTCGCCCTTGGTAGCCTGTTTCGTTCCGTGCCGCGCGGTTACGTGCGAAATTTCATGGGCCATCACGCCCGCCAATTCCGATTCTTCCTGGGCCCGCAAAATCAGTCCGCTATTCACGTAAAAAAATCCGCCCGGCAAAGCGAAGGCGTTCACCACATCGGAGTCGATCACCTTGATCGTAAACGGCACGCGCGCATCGGAATTGCGCACCAGGTTCTGTCCGACGCGATTCACGTATTCGACCACCACCGGATCGTCGATCAATTTCGAGGAGCGCTCCACTTCCTGTGCCAGGCTCTTACCCAGGGCAATTTCACGTTCCAGCGAATAAAAGTTCACGCCTTTGCCGACGCCGCGATTCCCGATGGCGTCCACGTCCTCTTTGGAATTCTTCGGCGTAACGCTGTCTTTTTGCTGTACCGGTTGATCGGCGGCGGGTTTCTGCGCCGACTGCCCTGAAGATTTCGAATCGGGAGTTGTGGGCGGCGGAGGTGGCGGCGCTTGCGGTTGTGGCCATTGTGCCGGATCCTGACCGGCCTGCTGACCCTGCGCGGAAGCCAACGCCGGCGTAAGAAAAAAAGCGCCGACCATCGCGAGTGTCATCACCTGCCGTAATCTTGATGGGATCATGTGGGATACCTCTGCCAACTCAGTCTGAGTATACACCCCGGTACAGCGGCGTGAGCAGGATGCGCCGTCTCTGGTACGATGACGGCCAGCGCCATAAGGTTTCCTGCGCATAACCGACTATCAGTTGCGCGGGAATTGCACCCATCTACGCGAAGCAGTTGACACTCCCTGTCTCCCCACACTACATTCGATGTCTGCCTATGAGCGTTTCGAAGATTCAGATTGGTCAACTCTGGAAAAAAGACGGCACCGGCGACACCTACCTGGTCACTCGCCTGTACTCCGAGGCCCTGAGCACCATGGTAATTCTCCGCAAATCGGGAGCCGAGGACGAAGCGCTGATCCGCGTCAAGGCGGAGCGCACGCCCACGGGGCAAAACATCCCAGGTTTCTCTCCCGCGCAGGAAGACGAGAAGTTCTAAGCCCGGTTCAGCGCTCGACTAGAGCGACCGAACTTCCATTTTCACGATATCGTCGACCTTCATCAGCTCTTTAACCAAGAACGGCTCTCCGTAGCGCACCCCGATCATCTGCCCGTAATGCCGGGCGAGTTGGTTCATCTCATCTTGCAGCTCATCAAGCCCCAGGTGCACGCCGCCTTTTTTCTTCGGACCCTTCGGCTTGAATTGCGAGCCATACGCCAGAATGGCACGTTTGCGCCGCTCGTATTGCGCGCTGATATCCACCACGAACGTCGGCCGGATGTTGGCATAGGCGGTCGAATACAGAATCTTGAAGGGACGGTAGGCCTCGCCTTCTACCGGCAATTGTTTCAGCCCAGCCAGAAAGCACCCCTCATACCCGAGCGCCGAGGCGTGATAATGATCCGGGTGACGCGCCTCCCAGTAGGGAAGTATCACCGTCTTAGGCCGTAGCTCGCGGATCTTCGATGCCAGGAGCAGTTTGTTCTGGCGGCTGGCTTGGACGTCGGAATCCGGAACGCCCAGAATCCCGCGCCACGAAACCCGCAATATTTTGCCGGCCTTGGCGGCTTCCCTGGCTCGCGTTTCGGGTGTTCCCCGAGTGCCCATTTCTCCAGCGGTCAGGTCCAGGATGCCGGTCTTATACCCTTGCTGCGCCATGCGCAGCAACGTGCCGCCGCAGCTCAGTTCGACGTCGTCGGGATGCGCGGCAATAGCCAGCAGATCAAGATTCATTTCTCCTCCATCGCAAATGATTCTAACAGGGCGCGTCGTAGAATTTGTGCCAACTGCGTCGCCGGAATTTGCCTGCATTCACTCCGCGGCGAGTGTGCTACTTTTTTAATCTGACGATGCCTGCCACCGATTCGAATTCCGCCAACCTCGCTGGACAAGTTGCCCTGGTTACCGGCTCGGGCAAGCGCCTGGGCCGTGCCATCGCGCTTAACCTGGCGCAGCAAGGCGCGGATGTCGTCGTCCACTTTCACCAGTCCGAAGCCGAATCCAGGGAAGTCGCCACCGAAATCGCCAAAATGGGCCGCCGCGCCATCTGCGTCCAGGCCGATCTCGCACAAAAATCCGATATCGACAGGCTCATCGCCGAAGCCGGAAATAAATTCGGCCGCCTCGACATCCTGGTCAACAATGCCTCCAATTTCCTGCACACGGAGTTCGCGTCCACGACCGAAAAAATCTGGGATTCCGCGCTCGACGTAAATCTCAAAGCGCCTTTTTTCTGCGCCCAAGCCGCCGCACCTCTCCTGAAAAAAAATCGCGGGAACATCATCAATCTTTCCGACATCGGAGGACTGCTGGCCTGGACCGGTTACATCCCCCACTGCATCTCGAAGGCCGGCATCATCATGCTCACTCGTGCTCTGGCCAAGGAACTCGCCCCCGAAATACGCGTGAATGCTATCGCACCCGGGACCATCAGCATGCCCGGCGATTCGCCGGATTTGGCCGCCGACTACATCAAGCGCGCTCCACTGCATCGCTCGGGGACTACTGCTGATATCGCCGCCGCCGTCTCCTTCCTGGTGAATTCGCCGTTCGTTACCGGTCAGGTTCTGGTACTTGACGGCGGTCGCAGTCTCTAACTTTTTTACCGCGCAATCATTTTGCCTCGCACACAAATTTGCGCGACGGTGTATTCTATTCTCCTCAGTGTCTAAAGAGAGTTTTGTGCCCGTGCCGGGCGCTAGCTGTTTCTAAAAGCGAGCAAAAAAAGAGAAGGACCCATCCGAATTATGGACCACGAGACCTTCACACAGCCGCATGGTGTCGACGACGTAGAAATCCAGGAGTGGCTCGAGTCTCTCGATGCCGTTCTCGAATCGAGCGGCGCCGAAGTAGCCACCGAAATTCTCGAGCGGCTGCGCGCCCACGCGACTGTAAACGGCATCGATCTGCCGTTCACCGCCAACACCCCTTATGCCAACACCATTCCGCATCGCCTCGAGCCGCCTTTCCCGGGCGATCAGGAAATCGAGCGTCGCATCAAGAGCCTGGTCCGCTGGAACGCGCTCGCCATGGTCGTGCGCGCCAATCGCGTCGAGCACAATATCGGCGGCCACATTTCCACTTTCGCCTCCGCCGCCACACTTTACGAGGTCGGCCAGAATCATTTCTGGCGCGGCCGCACCGCGGACTTCGAAGGCGACACGGTCTATTTCCAGGGCCACGCCGCTCCGGGAATGTACGCGCGGGCATTTTTGGAAGGCCGGCTCTCCGCGCAGCAACTCGAAAATTTTCGCCGTGAACTGAAACCTGGCGGCGGCCTCTCTTCCTATCCGCATCCCTGGCTGATGCCCGATTTCTGGGAATATCCCTCCGTGTCCATGGGACTGAGCCCGCTGATGGCCATTTATCAGGCCCGCTACAATCGCTATCTCGAAGACCGCGGCCTCAAGCCGGTGACCGACGCCAAAGTCTGGGCCTTCCTCGGCGACGGGGAAACCGATGAGCCCGAATCACTCGGTGCGATCACCCTCGCTTCGCGCGAAAAGCTCGACAACCTGATTTTCGTCATCAATTGCAACCTGCAACGCCTTGACGGACCCGTCCGAGGCAACGGTCAGATTATTCAGGAACTGGAATCCGCTTTCCGCGGCGCCCGCTGGAACGTCATCAAGGTTTTCTGGGGTAGCGAGTGGGATCCCATTCTTGACCGCGACACTGAGGGCCTGCTGGTCAAGCGCATGGGCGAACTGGTCGATGGCGAATATCAAAAACTGGTCGTGGAATCCGGCGCGTACGTGCGCCAGCACTTTTTTGGTTCCGATCCACGGCTGCTGCAGTTGGTCGAGCCGCTCTCTGATGACGCGCTGCGCCGTTTGCGTCTTGGTGGTCACGACCCGCGCAAAGTTTACGCCGCCTACAAGGCGGCCGTGGAACACAAAGGCTCACCGACGGTCATTCTCGCGCGCACCATTAAAGGTTACGGCCTGGGCGAAGCCGG
>JBBRZT010000270.1:0-5289 GCA_038236395.1 Candidatus Acidiferrales bacterium | reverse complement strand
GCGAACTAGCCGCCACCCTCATCGAAGCCAGCCCCAGCAGCCTCACTCGCGCCAAGCGCCTTCTCACCGCCGCAGCCGCCCCCGGTGTCGACGCCGATCTCCAGCGCGCCATCCAGGAAAACGCCAGCATCCGCAACACTCGCGACTTCAAGGAAGGCCTCGCGTCCTTCCTCGAAAAGCGCAAACCTCAATGGCGAGGCGACTCCGAATGACTGACTTCCATGACGCCCCCATCCGCGTCCGCTACGCCGAGACCGACCAGATGGGCGTCGTCTACCACGCCAACTATCTGATCTGGTTCGAAGTCGGTCGCGTCGAACTCATGCGCGCCCTCGGCGTCAAATACAAATCCATGGAAACCACCGACGATTGCCACATCGTAGTCGTCGACGCCCACTGCCGCTATCTCCACCCCGCCCGCTACGACGAACGCCTCCGAGTCCGCACCCGCATCGCCGAAGCCCGCAACCGTAGCATCCGCTTTTCCTACGAACTCTTCCGCGATCACGACAGTCATCTCCTCGCCACCGGAGAAACCACTCACGTCATCTGCGGCAGCAACGGCAAACCCAAATCCCTTCCCGATAAATATCGCCACATCTTCTCCGCCGCCCTCGCACCTGTCGCAACCGGGAAAAACTCATGAGCGTAGTCCTCACCGGCAACGATCTCACCTTCGACCATCTGCATGCCGTCGCACTGCATCACGATTCCGTCTCCCTCCATCCCTCCGCCATCGAGCGCATGAACGCCTCCCGCGCCGTCGTCGAAAAACTCGTTGCCTCCGGCGCCACCGCCTACGGCATCAACACCGGCTTCGGCAAACTGGCCTCGGTCCGCATTTCCCCGGCACAAGTGCAACAACTCCAGATAAATCTCGTCCGCTCCCACGCCTGCGGAGTCGGCGATCCCCTCACCGAATCCGAAACCCGCGCCATGATGGTCCTCCGCGCCAACGCCCTCGCCAAAGGACTCAGCGGCATCCGCCCCCACGTCGTCGACACCCTCTGCAAAATGCTCAACGCCCAGGTCCATCCGCTCATCCCCTCGCAAGGTTCGGTAGGAGCAAGCGGCGATCTCGCCCCGCTCGCGCATCTCGCGCAGGTCGTCATCGGCGAAGGCCGCGCCACATATAAAGGTGAAACCCTCGACGGCGCCACCGCCATGCAACGCGCCGGAATCGCACCCGTCTCGCTCGAAGCCAAAGAAGGTCTCTCGCTCCTCAACGGCACTCAAGGCATGCTCGCGCTTCTCAGCCTCGCCTTGCTCGAAGCCGACGCCCTCGTCGACGCCGCCGACATCGCCGCCGCGCTTTCTCTCGACGCACTGCGCGGCAGCCCAGGAGCATTCGATCCCCGCATCATGCAGGCCCGCGCCTATCAAGGCGCCGCCACCACCGCGCAAAATCTCGCGCGCCTCAACGCAGGCAGCCAGATCCGCGAATCTCACCGTTCGAACGCCAAAGATCCGCGCGTTCAGGACGCCTACAGCCTGCGCTGCACCCCACAAGTCCACGGCGCCGTCCGCGACTCACTCTCACAAGCCCGCTCGATGGCCGAAGTCGAACTCAACAGCGCCACCGACAACCCGCTAGTTTTTGCCAGTCCCGGTTCGGTCAATCCTTCTGCGAGCGCCTCCGATTCGCCTTCCACCGCCTCCGGCGCGGCCGGAATCGGCGACATCATCAGCGGCGGCAATTTTCACGGCCAACCTCTAGCCATGGCCGCCGATCAGGTCGCCATCGCCATCGCCACCCTCGGCGGCATCAGTGAACGCCGCATTGAACAAATGACCAATCCCCTCACCAGCATGCTCCCCGCTTTCCTCACTCCTGAACCCGGCCTCAACTCCGGCTTCATGATCGCCCAAATCACCGCTGCCGCCCTCACCAGCGAAAACAAATCCCTCGCCACGCCGCACTCCGTCGACTCAATCTCCACCTCCGGCAATCAGGAAGACTACGTCTCCATGGGCATGAGCGGCGCGCGCCGCCTCCATCACATGCTCACCAATCTCCGCCACACCATCGCCATCGAACTCCTCTGCGCCTGCCAGGGCATCGACCTCCTATCTCCCCTGCAAACCGGCACGCTCGCCCAAAAAGCCCACGCCGCCATCCGCGCAAAATCTCCCCAACTCACCGCCGACCGCTCCCTCGCAAATGATATCGAAAGTGTGTCAAACCTACTCCGCAGCGATTCGTTTTCCAAAATAATTTGGTGATAAAAAGGAGCTAGCGAGATGACGCGTCTAATCATGGCAATTCCGCTTCTCGTAGCAGCAACCATCGCCGCATTTTCACAGGTATCGCGAGACGGTAATGTAAAGCCGAAGGAGGGTTTTGTTCCGGACGCTAAAACTGCCGAGAAAATCGCTGAAGCGGTTCTGATCCCCGTCTACGGAGAGAAACAAATCCGCCAGGAAGAACCATTTAAAGCGCTTCGCCGAGGCAATATTTGGACAGTAACGGGAGCGCTGAATTGCGGTGCACCTAATTGTGATGGCGGAACAGCAGTCGTAGAGGTTTCCAAGACTTCCGGTGAAATACTCTCAATGGTCCATTATAAGTAATGTCGTTTTTTGGAGCCACGAATCGATGCTCACTTCTCGTAGAGATTTCTTGCTCACCGTCGCCGCCACCGGAGCGATCGCTTCCCTACCGCGAGGTTCGTGGCCCTCGATCGACGACGACATCCGCAAGAAATTAGCCGCCGATCCCCTCCGCCCACAATTCCACTTACTCCCCGCCAAAAACTGGATGAACGACCCCAATGGCCCAATTTATTGGCAGGGCCTCTACCACATGTTTTTCCAATACAACCCCAACGCCGCAATCTGGGGCGACATGCACTGGGCCCACGCCGTCAGCGAAGACATGATTCACTGGCGCCATCTGCCCATAGCCCTCGCTCCCACTCCCGGCTGGGACGACGCCGACGGCTGCTTCACCGGCAGCGCCGTCGACGACCATGGC
This sequence comes from Candidatus Acidiferrales bacterium, assembly GCA_038236395.1. Taxonomy (GTDB): domain Bacteria; phylum Acidobacteriota; class Terriglobia; order Acidiferrales; family UBA7541; genus Acidiferrum. Next base: position 2,315 of record JBBRZT010000270.1, on the reverse strand, counting down.
ACCGCCACAATTCTCTACACTGGAGTTAAGCGCGCACCCATCGAACGCGCCACCCTCCGCGACGGCCACAATAATCTCCGCGAAGTCCAATGCCTAGCCACTTCCACCGACCCGCAACTCCTAACCTGGACGAAATGGCCCAAGCCAGTAATCGAGCCGCCTGCCGACCCGCAAATCGCCGGCTTCCGCGACCCATTCCTCTTGCGCCAGGACGACGCGTGGCTTCTAGGCGTCGCCTCCGGCCATTTCAAAAAAGGCGGCTGCGTCCTCCTCTACCGCTCAAAAGATTTGCGCCACTGGGAATTCCTCCACGAACTGGCCTCCGCTCCGTGGACAGAAAAAGAATCAACCAATCCCGTCGACTCCGGCGAAATGTGGGAATGCCCCGATTTTTTCCCGCTAGGAAAGAAACACGTTCTGCTCTACTCCACAGCCGGAAAAGTAGTCTGGGAATCCGGCGAGCTCGATCCCAACAAATTAAAATTCCACTCCGAACGACAGGGCATCCTCGACCACGGCGCCTACTACGCGCAGAAAACCCAGCTCGACGCCCAGGGCAATCGTATCCTCTGGGGCTGGATACCAGAAAAACGCCCCGATTCCGAACTAATCGCCGCAGGCTGGGCCGGCTGCATGTCCCTCCCCCGCGTCCTCTCCCTCAATTCCAACAATGACCTGCAAATGACCTTCGTGCCCCAGACTCAATCTCTCCGCGACAAATCGTTTACCCTTCCGCAAACCCATTCCGACATTCGCGCCACCAATATCGAATTGCCGGGAATAACCCTCGAAAACCTCGGCGCCGAATTAGCCTGGCAAATATCCTTCCCCATCGCCTCCATAGAATTGATCGATCGTCACGGCGTCTGGTATTCCGTCTCCTACACCCAGGAAAATTCCAAAGCCACTGTCACCGTAAACTTCGTGTCATACGAAATTCCCGTCACTCCCCCCGATACAAACGAAACGAACGAAACAAACGATAGGAACGCTGCGAACAATCCGTCGTCTCATTCGTCCGGCCCGTCGTCCAGTCCGCCGTCCCACCTGTCCCCCAGCAACGCGTCCTTCCATCTCTTCCTCGACGCCTCCGTCGCCGAACTCATCGTCAACCGGCGACACGCCATCACCACCCGCATCTATCGCCAACCCGAAGGCCCCCTCCGCATCAACGTCAGTGCCCTCACCAAATTCACCGCCTTCGAAGCCTGGCAGCTGCGCCCCATCTCCGCCGACCGCCTCACCACCTGAATTCGCTGTAGAGTGTCGCCTCGAACTAACCATTCGAGTCATTCCGAACCGCCGCGCAGCGGCGCGTGAGGAATCTGCTGTTTAAGCCACGAGCAATCGTCGCCGTCTTGTAAAACCTCAACCGTTCTTGCCCTTCGATCTCGTCAACTACGAAACCAAACATCCCTCCAGAAAACAAAAATTCCGCAGGACGACGAATATCTCTCGCCGCCCCGCGGAATCCATCGCACTGATGAGGGCACTCGCTGCAGTTCGCTTACGGCGTAGCCGGCTTGGCCTCCGCCTTCCCGCTCTTCGCCGTCCCTGCCGGCGCTCCACCCGTCTTCGGCCGCCAGAAATCCGGCGCCGCCCCAGCCACTTCATCCGGCACATAGCTCATGTGCGGATTAATCGAAAACAAATTCGTTTCGATCGACTCGAGAGCCGCCGCCGATAGTTCCCCCAACTTCTTCATCCCGTCCGCGCCCATGGCCTCCACGAACTTTTGACTCTGCATAAAGTCGCGGTCGACTTCTGCCAGCGACTTCCGCGGTGTAATCACCACGTAAGCCGTCGTCGTGCCGTACACTGCCTGAAACATGTCCCAGCTGGCGTCCGGCATGCCCTTCGCATACGCGTCCTTTACCAGTTTCACCGCCGCATCCCAGTCCGCTTCGTGTCCGGGCTTCACGTGAAACACTTCAAACTCCATGAACCGCACGTCCGCGATGCTGGCCGTCGGGTGCATGCTCTGGTCTTCCCGGAAAACCCATACACTCTGATCCATCGCATCCAGTAAAGCGCCGTCCGCTATCGAAGCGTGGTCCAGCGCTGAAGCGAGCGTCGCATTTTTCTGCATGCCCGCATTGTCCTTTTCCCACGCTTCAAACGTATCGTACCCGCTCAGGAATAAACAGCGTTGCTTGCCGCTCAGCGAATTCAGCCCCAGGTAATGTGTCTGCCATTTCGCCGCCGTCATCGCTTTCACAAAAGCGCTTTCGGCTTTATCGTGTACCTCGCCAGTCTTTCCCGGCTTCACGAATTCCCGCGTAACCGTAAGCACCTTCGGCACTCCCATCATATTT
>JBBRZT010000269.1:0-5319 GCA_038236395.1 Candidatus Acidiferrales bacterium | reverse complement strand
CCCGCCGCCTATGCCGACCTGCAGGCTTTTCAGAAGGAATATCCGAGCAGCGCGATGCGCGAACAATTTCTGGAGGCTTTTGCTCCCACGGCGGTGGAGACCGGACACGCGCAGGCTGCGATTGAAGCGCTGAACGAATATGCGCCGACCAACACGCGGCCGGCATTATTGCTGGAGCGCGCGCAGGCTTACAAGGCGGCGCATCAATTGCCGCGCGCCGCCAAGGATTATCAGACGTTGTACTACAAGTATCCGCTGTCGGATGAGGCCAAGGCGGCGGGCACTTCTTTGCCGCTGGTGGCGCGCGAACTGGGCCACGAATATTCGGGACCAACGCTGGAGATGCAGGAGCAGCGCGCGCAGATATTTTTTGATGCGCACAAATGGAAAGATGCGCGTGTTGAATACGAAAAAGTCTTGGCGCTGCTGCGCGATCCCGGGAATCCGAAACGCCAGCGCGGGCAACTACGCATCGCGCAGGCGAAAATCCAGCCTAAAGGCTCGCCGACGATTTTGTCGTCGTTGGTAACTCCCGATCCGGAAATCGACGCGGAGCGTTTGTTCGGGCTCTCGCAAGCTTACCGAACCGCGAAAAACGAATCGCAGATGTTCGCGACGCTCGATGTCATCTCGCAGAAATATCCGCACAGCGTGTGGAGCGAGGAAGCGCTGATGGCAGCGGGCAATTATTATTGGGTGCTGCTCGATCGCGCGAAAGCGGCAAGTTATTACCAGCGATTGCTGGACGCGTTCCCCGACGGCAAAAACGCCTACAACGCCGAGTGGCGCACCGCGTGGGTTGCATTCCTGAACAAGCAGGCGGACGCCGATCAGCGGCTTGCTACATTTCTGGTGAAGTATCCCGTCTCCGCGAATGCGGTGGACGCACTTTACTGGCTGGGGCGGAGCGCAGAGCGCAGCGGGAATCCCGCGCACGCGCGCAGCGATTATGAAAAAGCTATCGAGCGATTTCCGCAGACGTATTTCGCGCACGCCGCGGCGAACCGGCTGAAGCAATTAGGCCCCGGCGCGGAAGACCCGTCGGATTTTCTGGCGAAAATTCCGTCTCCGCCGCCGTTGCGCGCTTTCGACGAGCCGGTTCCCGCTTCTGTAGCCGGCCGGTGGGAGCGGGCGCAGGCGTTGCGCACCATCGCGTTTGACCCTTCCGCGGAACTGGAATTGAAGAACGCGTACTTCGCGACGTCATCTCCACGTTTTTTGCTGGAGGCGGCGCAAGCGGCCTTCGATCAGGGTCACTTCGCAGCGGGCATGGCCTATGCGCGCATAATTCTTCCGAGTTTTGAGTCGCGCCAGATATCCGACGCGCCGATTGCGGTGTGGAAGACTTTGTACCCGCTGCCGTATGAGGCCGCGCTGCGGCGCGAGGCGGCTCGCAACGATTTCGATCCGATGTTCGCCGCGGGGCTGATCCGCCAAGAATCCACGTTTCAGGCGGACATCGTTTCCTACGCGCACGCCATCGGGCTGATGCAGGTGTTGCCCAAGACCGGGAAAATTCTGGCCAAGCAGTTGAAACTGCGCTACAGCAAAAACCTTTTGTACGACGCGAATTACAATCTGCAGTTGGGCATGCTGTACATCGCCAACCTGGTGCGCCTGACCGGAGCGCCGGAATATGCGGCCGCCGCTTACAACGCCGGCGAGGACCGCATCGCACTGTGGAAAGCAGAGCGCAATTACGAGGAGATTCCCGAGCTGGTGGAATCCATTCCTTTCACGCAAACCCGCGAATATGTGCAAATCGTCTTGCGCAATGCCGCCGTCTACCGGATGATTTATGGCTCCGGTTCGACGGAGACGGCTACTGCCGCTGTAAATCGCGGATTTTGACCGTCGTTTTTCTTCGAGCCGCGCGAAATCTTGAAAACCTGAGGCGTACATGGAAGGTCCCAAGCCGGCTATCACTTCTTCCGGAGAGCTGACGCGGCGCATGCTTTCCGCCAAGGCGGAACAATTCACAGAGTCGGTAATCCGCGAAATGACGCGGCTGGCTCTGGAACACAACGCCGTAAACCTTTCACAAGGCTTCCCCGATTTCGCCGCTCCCGCGGAAATAAAAGAAGCCGCGCGGCAAGCCATCGCCGACGACATCAACCAGTACGCCATCACGTGGGGCGCGAAGCCGTTGCGCGATGCCATCGTCGAGAAATTCGAACGCACCCAGGGACTGCGCGTCGATCCCGAGCGCGAGATCACCATCTGTTGTGGATCGACCGAGGCGATGATGTCAGCCATGATGGCCATCATCAATCCCGGCGATGAAATTGTGGTGTTTGAGCCGTACTACGAGAATTATGGCCCGGACGCGATTTTGAGCGGAGCGACGCCGCGGTTCGTCAAGCTGCGGCCACCCGACTGGAGTTACGACGAAAAGGAGCTGGCGGCGGCGTTCGGCCCGCGAACCAAAGCGATTATCCTGAACACGCCGAATAATCCTACCGGCAAGGTGTTTACCCGCGCCGAGCTGGAATTTATCCGCGACCTTTGCGTGCGCTGGAATGCGTTTTGCATCACCGACGAAATTTACGAGCACATTCTGTACGACGGCGCTACGCACATCTCCATGGCGCAAATCGATGGCATGCGTGAGCGCACCATTGTGATCAACGGGATGTCGAAAACTTATAGTGTTACCGGATGGCGGGTGGGCTGGGCCATTGCTCCGCCGGAGCCGACCGCCGCCATTCGCAAAGTGCACGATTTTCTTACTGTGGGGGCCGCTGCGCCGCTGCAACAGGCGGGGGCGATGGCGCTAAAGTCGCCGGAGTCTTACTACCAGAACTTGGCCAAGAGCTACGATCAGAAACGCGCTAGGTTATTGAAAATTCTTAGCGAGGCGGGGTTTACGGTGTTCAAGCCGAGCGGCGCGTATTACATCATGACCGACATTTCAGGTTTTGGTTTTAATGGACGCGCCACGGGCGGGAAAAACACCAATGATGTGGCTTTCGCCAAATTTCTCGTGGAGAGAGTTGGCGTGGCGGTGGTGCCCGGCTCGAGCTTTTATCGCAATCCCGCCGACGGCGCTGCGCAGGTGCGCTTCACCTTTTGCAAGAAAGAATCCACGCTGGCGGCTGCCGAAGAGCGGCTATCGCGCCTGCCCGAGTACCTGGCCAAGCACGTCGTGTCCGCGTAACAGCGGTAGAATCCCGGTCGCCCAACAATTTCTAGCCCGAGCACATAGAAACTCGTGACCTGAAAGCCCCAGAAATGTTAAACGTGTATAAATTTTGAATGGCGTGGCCCGTAACTGAGGCTGCCGCGGGAGATTTCAAGGGTAGGAGACTGACGGTCGGTTGCCCTGTGGTGGTTAGTCCCCTACCCCGCGAGTGGTCTTGTTGTATAGACGAAGCTGGCCTGCGAATAGTTCCGGTGAGAGCAAAATAATTTTGCGCGGCTGTCAGATTTCAACGGTGTCCAGGTAACGGGCTACGGCTGCAGGCCATGTAAATTCGGCCGCGATGGATTGCTGCAACGAGCGCGCGGCGACCGGTTCCCCGTGGGTGAGATAGGTTTGCTTCGGCGGCGCTGGCAAAGCTTTTAGCCATCGCAACAGTTCGCTTTTCCCGGCGTGCGCGGAGAGCTGGCTCATCTGCACGATTTCGGCGTTCACCGGGACTTCCTGGCCATATAAACGCAGCGTTTTCGCGCCTTCCTGCAATGCCCGGCCGCGCGTGCCCTGGGCCTGGTAACCGGCGAGGATGACGGCATTGCGCGCGTCGGGCAAGCGCTGTGCGAGATGGTGAAGCACGCGGCCTCCGGCGACCATGCCGCTGGCAGACACGATGATGCACGGCGTCTTCACCTTGTTGATGGCTTTGGATTCCTCGACCGTTCTGGTGAGGTGAAATTCCCGCACGCTGAGCGGGTCGCCCTGGCCGCCGGCATCGAGCTTGGCGTAATCGGCGTCGTGTTCCGCGCGGTATTTCAGATACAGATCGGTAGCGCTTTGCGCCATGGGACTGTCGACGTAAACCGGCAGGCGAGGAATTTTGTTTTGCGCTTCCAGTTCACGCAGGTAATACATGAACGTCTGCGTGCGCCCCACGGCGAATGCCGGAATGATGATAGAGCCGCCGCGCTGCGCGACGCGATTCACGATACCGGCGAGTTCCACAGCAGGATCTCCACCGGTATGCTCGCGGTCTCCATAAGTGGATTCGCACACCAGCACGTCGGCATGGCTGGGCGGCGTTACCGGATCATTCAGGATGGGCTGGTCGTATCGGCCGATGTCGCCGGAGAAGACGACGATTTTTTTCGTTCCGTTTTCGGTGATCGTCAATTCCAAGCTGCAGGAGCCGAGAATATGCCCGGCATCGTAGGCGGTGATGCGGAACTCCGGACTGATGTCGAATGCGCCGATGCGCGGCGCCGGTTTCATGAGCCGCAGCACGGGATCGACATCTTCGCTGGTATACATCGGTTCGTTTTCGGGAGTGTGGTTATCGGGCGATTTCTGCGCGTGCAGCGCGTCTTCTTCCTGTAAATGAGCGGAGTCCTTCAGCAGCAGAGTGGTTAGGTCGATGGTGGCGGGATTCGCGAAGATCGGTCCACTGTATCCGGCCTTCACCAGCACGGGCAGCCAGCCGGTATGGTCGAGATGCGCGTGCGTGAGCGCCAAGTAATGAATTGTCTGGGGGTCGACGGACAGCGGCTGGAAATTGCGTTCGGTCAACTCGCGCAGACCCTGGAAGATTCCGCAATCGACCAGCAAGCGTTTGCCTGCGGCCTCGACGAGATATTTTGAACCGGTTACCGAACCCGCGGCGCCCAGAAACGTCAGTTTAGCCATTGATTCATCTTAGCGGATTGGCAAAGCGGCTGGAGAGATTATTGCCGCTTGAATCGTCGGGAGACAGTTCAGTGAGCCGGCCGGAATTCCATGGTGACATTCACTTCCGACTCCACGGGTTTGCCATCCAGCAGGGTCCGGTCAAATTGCCAGTCGCGGACTGCGCGCATGGCGCGGGGCAGCAGGGCAAAACGGCCGCTGACAGGTTTCAAATCTTCGACGGCGCCATTCTTGTCGATGAAGGCACGAACAGTAATTACATCGCCGGCGCCGATGTTCATCGCGCGAGATGCTTCAGGCGCTTCGTGCGTAAGCAACTCCCCGATGGTCAATTTCATAATCGGATCGTGTCTGTGCCAGCGGCTTTGCTTGGGCACCATGACGAAACGCTGCATGCGGATCGATGCGTTGTGATCGGCGCCGACGGATTCCAGGGGCAATTTGAGCAGGAACGATTCATCGCTTTTTCTGGCTACGCGGATCACGCCGTGGAGCGCCGCCTG
>JBBRZT010000268.1:0-5361 GCA_038236395.1 Candidatus Acidiferrales bacterium | reverse complement strand
GCCATCGGGCGCCGCTGTGCAAATCAACGGAGTCTTCGTGGGCCGCACTCCTTACCAGAAAAATATTCCCGGCGGCTACCTGCACAAAACAAAAACCACGATTGGCTCGCGCCTCGAACATCCCATGATCGCCCGCCTCACCTTGGAGGGTTACGCCGCCAAGGAGATTCAGTTGACCGAAGGCGCCATGAACTGGGTTTCCCTCAAGGGCCACAATTACGGCGGCTACTGGCTGCTGAAAACCGATCATTTTCATGTCGAGTTGCAGTCCGCGTCGCAAACTTTCACCGGGGGCGTGGAGAGCGCCGCTTCATCCACAGCAGAGCCTCGGCCGGAACTTTCGCTGGAAGAATTGGTCAGCCATACCAAACCCGCGGTGGTGTATCTGAAAAGTCTCACCAAAAGCGGCACTGGCTTCTTCGTCACCGATACCGGAGTAATCGCCACCAACGCGCATCTGGCGCGAGGAGAAGAAGCATTACTGGCCACGCTACCGGACGGCACCCAACTGGAAGCCAAAATTGTCTATGTCGATCCGGATCTGGATATCGCGCTCGCAAAAACCCCGGGCCAGAACTTCCCGCATCTGATTCTCGCCGAAGCCGCCACGGTGCGCCAGGGAGAAAGCGTCGTGGCCATCGGAAACCCCGGCGATGCTATGCTCTTCAGCGTCACCAAGGGCATCGTCAGCGCCGTCGGCCGCTTTGAAGCCGCCGGCCCCGGCACCTGGATTCAGACCGACGCCCCAATCAACCCCGGCAACAGCGGCGGCCCGCTGCTGAATGCCCGCGGAGAAGTCATCGGCATCAATTCCCAGAAATTGGTCAAGAAAAATGTCACCGGCATCGGTTTCGCGCTCAGCGCCACCGACCTGCTTGAAGTTCTTCACCGCTTCTACCCGCCCGCGCCCGTGCAAAATGACCGCGCTGCAAATTCTCATCCGTCAAAGCTGCCGCATGGCTCTTCGCTGATGAGCGCCGCTTCCTCCACGCAATCCAGCAATAGCTTTGGCATCACACAGATCACCTCCGATCCTGACGGCGCGGAAATATTTCTCGATGACAAATTTGTAGGCACAACGCCGGCAACGCTGCACATCTCCGAAGGACCGCACAGTCTCGCCCTCAAATCCGCAAATCACACCGACTGGAATCGCTCCATCACCATTCTGAAAGACAGCACCGTCACCGTAAAAGCCACTCTCGATCCTAATTAGCCACCGAGCAGCGGTCCGCCGGTTTTTCCCGCCCGGGCAATTGCGGCCGCACAATCGGGTGTGCTAGCATCCGCCCGGTTGACCGCTAAGCGGCCAGCCAACTGAAGAGCAGACCAGCAATTCGATTCTTTTTCGCCTTGTTGCGATAAAGCAAATCGGCGAAACCAGGGGCCGCGCTCCTCAGCTTATTCAACTCGCCAGGCGCAGGCCCGCGCCCTTCTCATCGAGCACGGACCTCGCACGATGGAGGTCTACGTGAAAAGCTATCTCACCAGGGACATTCGCAACGTTGGCATTGTCGGCCACGGCGGCACCGGTAAGACGCAGCTGGTGTCGTCGTTGCTCTTCACCGCGGGCGCCACGCCGCGTTGGGGAAAGGCTGCGGAAGGAAGCACCACCACCGACTGGGACGAAGAAGAAATCGCGCGCAAGCTTTCCATTCAAACCGCGCTGGCCCATGCCGAGTGGCCCACCACTCCCGATACCGTCACCCACGCGGGTGGCGAAAAGGTCAAAATTAATTTCCTCGATTTACCTGGCTACTCCACCTTCATCACCGAATCGAAAGCCTCGCTGATCGCCGCCGACGCCGCGCTGATCACCGTCGACGCCCATGTCGGCGCGCAAGTCACCACCGAAAAAGTCTGGGATTATTGCGTGGAGTACGACATACCGCGCGCCTTTGTGCTCACCGGCATGGACCGCGATCTCGCCAGCTTCGAGCGCTCCATGGAGTCGCTCGAGCAGATTTTTGGCCGCAACGTGGTCCCGCTGCAATTGCCCATCGGCCACGAACGGGCGTTTCGCGGAGTAATTGACCTGGTGGCCATGAAAGCTCATTTCTACCAGCCCGATGGCGATGGCAAGGCCACCATCGAAGAAATTCCCGCCGCGCTCGCCGACGACGCCAAAGAAGCGCACGAGAAGCTGGTGGAAATGGTCGCCGAAGGCGACGATGCCCTGATGGAAGAATTTTTTAACGAAGGCACCCTGCCGCTGCCGGACTTGATCGCTGGCCTACGCCGCGCCATCGTGGGCGAAAAAATGATTCCCGTGCTGATGACCGCCGCGCTGCACAACATCGGCAGCGTCAGCCTGCTCAATTTTATCGCCGACGTTTTCCCGCACCCCGATGAACATTCCGTCGTGGCCTACAAGGAGGCCACGGGCAAGGGTGAGGCTATCCCCCGAAAATTCGACGACGCCCAGCCGCTCTCGCTCTTCGTCTTCAAAACGCTGGCCGATCCCTTCGCCGGGCGCATCAACTATTTCAAGGTGATGAGCGGCGTGCTGAAAAATGACGCCACTCTGCTGAACTACAATCGCAGCCTGCCCGAACGCTTCCAGCACACTCAAATGGTGCAGGGCAAGCAACTCACCGAAGTGCCGGAGCTGCATGCCGGAGACATCGGCGCCATCGCCAAACTGAAGGAAACCACCACTGGCGAAACACTCGGCGATAAATCCACTCCCATTTTTTACAAGCGCGCGCCGATCCCCGAACCTTCCATCACCTTTGCCATCGAGCCCAAGACCCGCGCCGATGAAGACAAGATTGGCGTCTCCATCAACAAAATTCTCGAAGAAGATGCCGCGCTGCATTTCTCCCGCGATCCGCAAACCAAGGAATTTCTGCTTTCCGGTTCCGGCCAGCAGCACATCGAAGTCGTCGTCGCCAAACTCCACAAGCGCTACCACGTGGACCTTACCCTCAAGCCGCCCAAAGTCGCCTATCGCGAAACCATTCGCGGACGCGCCGATGCCGAAGGCAAGCACAAGAAACAGTCCGGCGGCCACGGTCAGTTCGGCGTCTGTCGCATCAAGATGGAACCGGCCGAACGCGGCAAGGGCATCGAATTTATCGACGATATTTTTGGCGGATCCATCCCCAAGAACTGGATCCCCTCAGTCGAGAAGGGAATTCGCGATGCCGCCGCACGTGGTTACCTCGCCGGATTCCCGGTGGTCGATTTCCGTGTGAGCCTGTATGACGGCAAATATCACGACGTGGACTCCAGCGACATGGCCTTCAAAATTGCCGGCTCGCTGGCCTTTAAGGAAGCCATGAAAGCTGCCAAGCCCGCCCTGCTCGAGCCGGTCATGCACGTGGAGGTTTACGCGCCCGATCAATACTCCGGCGATTTAATGGGTGACTTGAGCTCCCGGCGCGGCCGCATCGCGGGAAGCGAAGTACGCGGACACAACGTAGTGATCAAAGCCCAGGTACCGTTCGCGGAAATGCTCACCTACGCCAACGACCTCATCTCCAAGACGCAGGGACGCGCCACCTACACCATGGAATTTTCGCACTACGATTACGTCCCCAACGAGCTGGCCGAAAAGGTAATCGCCAGCCACAAGCCCCACGGCGATCAACACGCCGACGACGAAGGCTAGTTCGTTTCCATTCTGTCTTCGATCGCCATGTGTCGAATCGCTAGGCGCCAAAATGGTGCTTGCCGGAATCGCGTCGAAGGCCAACAATTCCTGCATCATGAAAAACACAGGCACGCAGAAGTGGGGCCCGCAGACGCGTTCCGTCCACGCCGGAGAACCGAACAAACACGGCGTTGGCGCTCCGGTGGGCACGGAGATTTGCCGCTCCTCCACCTTCACATTTTCGTCTACCGCCGAAATGAAGCTGTGGGCCGAAGGCAAGAGCAAAGCCTACATCTACACGCGCTACGGCAATCCCACGCTCGCCGTGGCCCAGGGAAAAATCGCCGCGCTCGAAGGCGCGGAAGCCGCCGTGGTCACCGCTTCCGGCATGGCCGCCATTTCCTGCGCGCTTCTCAGCGCGCTCAAAAAAGGCGACGAGCTCATCTCCACCGCGCAATTGTACGGCGGCAGCTACCGCCTGATGCGCGACATTTTCCCGGACATGGGCATCCAGGTTCACCACGTGGAAACCGATCTGGCCGGGATGGAAGAAAAATTATCTCCGCGCACCAAGGTTCTTTATGTCGAAACACCCACCAATCCCATGCTGCGCCTTGTGGACCTGCACAAAGCGGTGGCTTTCGCAAAAAAACACCAGCTCGTCTCCATTATCGACAACACCTTCGCCACGCCGGTGCTGCAGAATCCCATCGCCATGGGCTACGACATGGTGGTGCACAGCGCCACCAAAGCGCTGGCCGGCCATTCCGACATCATCGCCGGAGCGGTAGCCGGAAGCGCCGCCTGGATGAAGCGCATCCAGCACATGGTGATTTCCCTGGGCGGTTCGATGGACCCGGAAGCCGCCTTCCTGCTGATTCGCGGAATGAAGACCCTGGGTTTGCGCGTGGCGCGGCAGTGCGAAAACGCCATGGCCGTCGCGAAATTTCTGGAAAAGCATCCCCAGGTCGCGCGCGTGCACTACCCCGGCCTGAAATCTCACGCCGACCACGCTATCGCAAAAAAACAGATGCGCGGATTCGGCTCCATGCTGGCTTTCGATTTGAAAGGCGGCCTCGCCGCAGCGCGGCGCTTCGGCGACCGCGTGCAGCTTTTCCTGCTGGCTGTAAGTCTTGGTGGCGTGGAATCGCTGGTGGCCCTGCCGCTATACACTTCGCACTACAACATGAGCGCAGAAGAGTTGCGTCGCGCAGGCGTTAGCCCCGGCACAGTCAGAGTTTCCATTGGCGTGGAAGATGCCGCCGACTTAATCGAAGATTTGAAGCAAGCTCTGCTATAGCGGAATTTTCAGAAGAGTTAAAGAGTTAAAGAGTTAAAGAGATGCCAGCGGCACCGGCACGTCCCAGCCCGGCTGCTCCGGCAGCAGCGACCTCACAATATCTTCAAGTTCATGGGCGCTGTGCACCTGTTCCGGATAGTTGTAGCAATTGATGTCGTAGGAACCGCCGAATTTCGCGCGCACCACTTGCAGCTCTTCCTGCAAGCGAAGTGACACTCGTTGGGCATTGACCGTATCCGTTTCCGGCAAGACCAGCCTGAATAAATCCGTCGACAGGCGATAGATGGAATCGGTAGGCCGCAGCTTGCGCGATATGGCCTTGGCCGCGTCACCCCACGAAGCGGGGTCCACGTTGGTGCGTCCGGCGGTTTGCCCCGGCAACGCTTTCACCAGCAGCAAGGACAAAGTTTTCTCGGTAGCCACGGCGCGGCGAAATTCCATGGTCAGCCGATCCCAGAAATGATTG
>JBBRZT010000267.1:0-5445 GCA_038236395.1 Candidatus Acidiferrales bacterium | reverse complement strand
CGGCGGAACCGCTTATGCAGGCGCAATTCTGGCGGCTTATTACGATTCTCTGCTGGTCAAGGTGACGGCCTGGGGAGCGAATCTGCCCGAGGCCTGCCAGCGCATGGACCGCGCGCTCCGGGAGTTTCGCATCCGCGGCGTAAAAACCAACATTCCCTTCGTGGAAAACGTCGTAAACCATCCCAAGTTTCGCAGCGGCGAAGTCACCACTTCGTTCCTGGATGATTCGCCCGAGCTTTTCCGCTTTCGCACCCGCGGCGACCGCGCCACCAAGCTGCTTTCCTATCTCGGCGATGTGATCTTGAACGGAAATCCTGAAGTGAAAGGAAAGAAAGCTCCGGAGGTTCGCGAAACGCCCGTTATCCCCACCGCGGTGGGGATGGAAATTCAGCCTGGAACGCGGCAATTGTTGCAAAAGCTTGGCCCGGTGAAATTTGCAGCCTGGGCAAAAAAAGAAAAGCGCCTGCTGATCACCGACACGACTTTCCGCGACGCCCATCAGTCGCTGATGGCCACCCGGGTGCGCACTCACGATTTGCTGGCCACCGCCAATGCCGTGGCTCGGCGCTTGCCCAATCTTTTCAGCCTGGAGACGTGGGGCGGCGCTACGTTTGATTCGTCGCTGCGCTTTCTTCACGAAGATCCCTGGCAGCGGCTACGGGACCTGCGCGCGCGCATCCCGAACATTTGTTTTCAAATGTTGTTACGCGGCGCGAACGCGGTCGGCTACGCTTCGTATCCCGACAACGTGATCATCGAGTTTGTGCGCGAGGCATATGCGCAGGGCATCGATATTTTCCGTATCTTCGACTCGCTCAACTCCATCGAGAACATGCGCGTTTCTATCGACGCGGCGCTCGAAACCGGGGCGGTATGCGAGCCGGCCATCTGCTACACCGGCGACATTCTCGATGCCGGCCGTCCAAAATATTCGCTGAAGTATTACGTCGGCATGGCCCAGCAACTGGAAAAACTCGGCGCACATTTTCTGGCCATCAAAGATATGGCCGGACTGTGCAAGCCGTACGCGGCGTGTGAACTGGTCAAAGCGCTGCGCCAGGAAATCGGCATCCCGGTTCATTTTCATACTCACGACACCAGCGGACTGAACGCCGCAAGCATTTTAAAAGCCGCCGAGGCCGGTGTGGACGTTGCGGATGCCGCCCTCGCAGCCATGAGCGGCGGTACCAGCCAGCCGAACCTGAATGCCATCGTGGAAGCGCTGCGCCACACCCCGCGCGACACGCAGTTGGACATCGAAACGTTGAACGAGTGCTCGGATTATTGGGAAACGGTGCGGAATTACTATGTTGCGTTCGATTCCGCGCCGAAATCCGGCGCGGCGCGCCTCTATCAACACGAAATTCCCGGCGGTCAATACACCAATCTCCGCGAACAGGCTACGGCCATGGGCTTAGGCCACCGCTGGCGCGAGGCGGAAAAAATGTACGCCGAGGTCAACCAGCTCTTCGGAGACATCGTGAAGGTGACGCCCTCGAGCAAAGTAGTCGGCGACATGACGCTTTTCCTGATGGCCAACGAGTTGCGTCCCGCCGATATTCTGGCGCTGGACGAAAAACACGACCTTTCGTTGCCCAACTCCGTGGTGGAAATGTTTTCCGGCGTTCTGGGCGTGCCGCCCGGCGGTTGGCCCAAGAAATTGCAAAAGATCGTCCTGCGCGGCCAGGCTCCTATGCGCGGCCGCCCAGGCGCGAGCATGGAACCGGTGGACCTCGACAAAGAGCAAAAGTCCCTGGAGAAAAAATCGGGCCACCCGGTACGGCGCGAAGATTTGTTGAGCTACCTGCTATACCCCGACGTTTTTACCAAGTACGACAAATTCCGGCTGACCTATGGCGACGTAAGCGTTTTGCCGACCAGCGCGTTTTTCTACGGCCTGCGCTCCGGCGAAGAAATCACCGTGGAGATCGAATCGGGAAAATCGCTGATCATCAAGTTTTTAACTGCCAGCGAACCGCATCCCGACGGCACCCGCACATTATTTTTTGAATTGAACGGCCAGCCCCGCGAAGTCAATGTTCGCGACCGCGCATTGCGTGTCGTGGAGCGTTCGCATCCTAAAGCCGACCCGGCTGATACCGGCCAGGTGGCCGCTCCCACGGCTGGCGTGATCAGCGGAATCGTGGTCAAGGCCAATCAAGCGATAGAGCGTGGAGCAAAACTGCTCACACTCGAAGCCATGAAAATGCAATCCAATATATATGCGCCGATTTCGGGCCGCGTCGTAAAGCTGCTCGTGTCCCCCGGCCAGAATGTGGAAGCCAAGGACCTGCTCGTTTCCATCGCCCCATGACGTTTCGCAAACACGAAAAATTTCCCTCGCGAATCCTGAGAAATGAACGCGACCTCGTGGTCTACCTGCCGCCTGGATATGATGAACAGCCGTCGCGCCGCTTTCCGGTGCTCTACCTTCACGATGGGCAGAATCTTTTCGATGGCGCCACTTCGTTCGTCCCAGGAATGGACTGGCGCGTAGGCCAGACTGCCGACCACCTGATCGGCACCGGCATGGTCGAACCGCTGGTGATTGTGGGAATTTACAATCTCGGAAAGCACCGCATCCGCGAATACACGCCGTGGCGGGCGCCAAAGCTTGGCGGCGGCAGCGCCAAGCGCTATGCCAAATTCCTGATCGAGGAATTGAAACCGTTCATCGAGCACGAATATCGAACGCTTGGCGACGCGGCGCACACCGGATTGGGAGGCTCGTCACTTGGGGGTTTGGTTTCCCTTTACGTAGGTCTGCGATTTCCGCGCGTCTACGGACGCCTCGCTGCGCTTTCTCCTTCGGTGTGGTGGAATCAGCGGATCATGCATCGTTTCGCCGCCACCGTGCAGGTTCAGCCGCGCCCCCGCATCTGGCTGGATATTGGCACAGCGGAAGGCTCGCAAATCGTACGCGACGTGGAAAACTTTCGCGATGTGTTGCTGCAAAAAGGCTGGCAACCGGGCACGGATCTCCACTACGAACGTGTCGAAGGCGCGGAACACAACGAAGCCGCATGGGCCCAACGTGTCGGTCCGATGCTGCAATTTCTCTTCCCGGTGGGGAATAGCCAAGTATAATCCGCCCTCTGGATAGCGTAGCGCGGCCCTCGCACGGGACCCGATCCCGTCGTGCTTCGCAAGCGAGCGCTGATCCATAAAGCGTTTTGGGATTTACATGACCGCCGATAAACCGGTAACCATCCTGTGCGTAAGTTCCTATGAAAAGGGGCAGGAATTTATCCGCACGTGCAAAGCCCTGGGTTGCCGCGTCCTGCTGCTCACCGTGGAAAAACTTAAAGATGCCGACTGGCCGCGCGATTGCCTGGATGGAATATTCACCATGCCGGAAGAGCTTCCGCTGCAAGGCCTGATTTATTCCGTCAGCTACATCGCCCGTTCGCAACCCATCGACCGTATCGTGGCGCTGGATGAATTCGACATGGAAAACGTTTCCGCATTGCGCGAGCATCTGCGGATTCCGGGCATGGGTTTGACCACCGTGCGTTATTTTCGCGACAAGCTGGCCATGCGCGCGCGAGCCAAGGAAGCGGGCATCCGTGTGCCTGAGTTTGTGCACGTCCTCAATTACGACAGCTTGCGCGAATACATGGCGCGGGTTGCCGGGCCATGGCTTTTAAAGCCTCGTTCGCAGGCTTCCGGGATCGGCATGAAGAAAATTCACAACTCCGACGAGTTGTGGCCCTGGCTCGACCAGCTAGGCGATCAGCAATCTTTTTATCTGCTGGAGCAGTTCGTTCCCGGCACGGTGTATCACGTCGATAGCATCGCCGCCGAGCGCGACGTAGTTTTCGCCGAGGCCCATGCCTACGGCACGCCGCCCTTCACCACCTCTCATCACGGGGGAGTTTTCACCACCAGCACGCTGCCGCCGGATTCGCCGGACACCGCCGAGCTACTCTCGCTGAACCGCAAAGTGCTCCACGAACTCGGATTCGTTCGCGGCGTAACCCACGCGGAATTTCTGAGGGCTCACGCGGACGGCAAATTTTATTTCATCGAAGTCGCCGCCCGCGTTGGCGGCGCTTACATAAGCGACCTGGTGGAAGCCGCCACGGGCGTGAGCCTCTGGCACGAATGGGCGCGCCTGGAAGTGGGCGACAGCAAACCCTACCAGCTTCCGCCCCGCCGACGGGAATACGCCGCGGTAATTCTGTCGCTGGCGCGCCAGGAGCATCCCGATACTTCCGCCTACAGCGATCCGGAAATCGTGCGCCGCATCTCCAAATATCATCACGCCGGGCTGATTCTTAAATCTCCAGACTCGGCGCGTATCCAGGAGCTACTGGCGAACTACCCAACACGCTTCCAGGAGGATTTTTTAGCGACTGAGCCGGTGCCGGAGCGGCCGACGTCCTGAACTGAGGTTTCAGGCGCTCACCGCCTTGACCATCTCCAAAGGTTCGTCATTCCTGATCAAGATTTGCGTGACTTGAGCGGCAGATTCTGTGTTATCGTGACGCCCCCTGTCCTCTAGTCCCGTTAACTGTCACGCACAGTCGGGCTACGCTCTGTTTGCAGTTGCTTATCCCAAGGAATAGAGTTTGCTGTACCCCGGTAGGACGTCTTGAAGGTTATGGCGCTCCCTTGGGAGGGTCCGATGTGGAGCAATAAAAAACCGGATACGCCGCAGGCCGCGCAGCCGGAGCCGAGAAATTTACAGTCGAATGAGTCGCCAAAGCCTGCTGCGGCGACTTGGGAGGGAACAAACGCCATGAGTACCGATGCACTGCGTCCATTAGGGGCCACCGGAGGTTCCGCAGCACGCCTGGGGTCCAGCCTGCACGTTAAGGGCGAAATTTCCGGCAACGAAGATCTGCTTATCGATGGCACGGTCGAAGGACTGATCACCCTGGATGAGCGGAAGCTGACTGTCGGCGCCAGCGCCAAAGTCACCGCGGACATTATTGCCCGAGAAGTCGTGGTTTACGGCACGGTTAAGGGTAATCTGCGAGCGAAAGACCGCATCGAGATTAAAAAGGACGGGTCGGTAAACGGCGACCTGACCACTGCGCGCATTATGATCGAAGACGGCGCGTACTTTAAGGGCTCCATTGAGATCGACAAGACCGCCGACAAAGATGCCGGCGCCAACGCTTTCGCGCGCAGCAACGCACCAGCTACCGCGAAGACCATTTAACTTTCTATCCATTCAATCTCGAAGGGCGGCAAGGATAACCTCCTGGGCGCCTTTTTTATTTCCTGAGTCTGCTCCCTCCTCAGTCCGCCTGTTCTTCCCCGCAATATTTATTAACTTGATACGTACCTTAAATATAGAGTATTGTTCCCGCTGCGGGGTGCAGCTTGGTCGCACCTCACATTTGGGGCGATTCCTTGGGGCGCGGTCAAACGGCATTTTTCGGGTTCCTCTTACTGATTGAGATATGCGCAGGATGCGGCGGGGCTGGGTCTACATTG
>JBBRZT010000266.1:0-5445 GCA_038236395.1 Candidatus Acidiferrales bacterium | reverse complement strand
CATCGACACGCCCAAACACGGGACCCGCAGCTTTACATACGATGCCGCCACCGATCTCTTCACCGGCGAAAAGTACGAACACTATCCGTTGTCCTATCACATCGATCAGTTGGGCGCGGCCCGGAAAAAACTGGCCATCACCTTTGACGATGGACCGGACACCCGCTGGACTCCCAAAATTCTCGACATCCTCAAGGAAAAACACGTCCCCGCCGCTTTTTTTATTGTCGGCATCGCCGGCACGCAGTCACCGGAATTATTGAAACGCGAATATGCCGAGGGTCACGAAGTTGGAAATCATACTTACACCCATCCGAACTTTGACGACATCTCGCACACCCAGTTGCGTTGGGAACTCAACCTTACTCAACGCCTGATTGAAAGCACTCTCGGCGTGAAGTCCATTCTGTTCCGCCCGCCTTTCGGTATCGATCACGAACCGGAATATGCCGAAGAAGTGGCCCAACTTCCTGTCGCGCAAGACATGGGCTATGTCATCGTGGGCCAGAAAATCGATCCGCACGATTGGAAGCAGCCCGGCGGCAAGCAAGTCCCCTCGGCGGAAATCGTCGACGCCGTTGTAAGCCAGGCCACCGACGGCAATATCATTCTTTTCCACGATGGCGGCGGCGACCGCAGCCAGACCGTCGCGGCCCTGCCCCAGGTAATTGACGACCTGCGCGCGCAAGGCTATCAGTTTGTTTCCGTCCCGGACCTGCTGGGCAAAACCCGCGCATCGATGATGCTGCCGCTTTCTCCGCAAGAGCGTTTCGAGGCTCGCGCCGACGGCTTCATCTTCAGCCTGTACCGCTGGTTTCGCGTGGGCTTCGCCACCATCTTCATTGTCGGTATTTGCCTGGTCAGCGGACGGGCCATCGTCATCGGCGTTCTCGCCTTGATTGAAAAACTGCGCCCCGACCACACCGTTATTTCCGATCCGCCGCCCGATGTCACCGTGCTCATTCCCGCGCACAACGAAGAATCCGTGATCGTGCAAACTGTAGAGTCCGTGCTGGCCGCTGCCACCATCAATCTCCAAATTATCGTCGTCAATGACGGCTCAACCGACGGAACCGGTGCGCTCCTCGATCAGCATTTCGGAAACAATCTCCGCGTCCACATCATTCATCAAGCGAATCGTGGCAAGTCGGCGGCACTCAGCCTGGCCATGTCCCACGCGCAAACCAAAATCGTCATCACCATCGATGCCGATACCGAAATCGAGCCCGACGCCATCGCCAAACTGCTCCGGCACTTTTCCGATCCGCGAATCGGTGCCGTCGCCGGGAACGTAAAGGTCGGCAATCGCACTCGCTGGCTCACTCGCTGGCAGGCCCTTGAATACATCACCAGCCAGAACATGGAAAAGCGCGCCTTCGATCTTCTCAACTGCATCACTGTCGTTCCCGGCGCGCTGGGCGCGTGGCGCAAAGAGGCCATCGAATCTGCCGGGGGAATTTCTTCCGACACCGTGGCCGAAGACGCCGACCTGACCATCGCCATTCGCAGGCTGGGCTGGCGCATCAGCTACGATGAAGAAGCCATCGCTTGGACGGAAGCGCCCGAAACCGCCGGCGCGCTGATTCGCCAACGATTTCGCTGGACCTTCGGCACTCTGCAATCTTTCTGGAAGCATCGCGACACTTTGTTGCGGCCCAAGTACGGCACACTCGGCTGGATCGCTCTTCCAAATATTTTTGTATTCCAGCTCGCGCTTCCGCTGATCTCTCCGATTATCGATTTGATGTTTCTCGGCTCGCTGCTCCTCTGGGGTGTTGGTCAACTGCACATCGCGCGACTCCCGCAGTTGTGGACCACCGCCGACGTTGAGCGCTCCTTATTTTTCTTCGTGGGATTTCTGCTCATCGACGTGCTCACCTGCATGGTCGCCTTTGCGCTCGAGCGCAAGGAAGATTGGACCCTGTTGATCCCCGTTCTGTTGCAGCGTTTCTATTACCGCCAGCTTATGTACGTGGTGCTTTTCCGCTCCGTGAAGGAAGCCGTCAGCGGCCGACCAGTCGGATGGCGTGGCGTCGAACCTCATTTGCCGCCCGACGCTCCGCGAGCCCCTCAAGCGCCTCCTCGAACAGTGACGGCGTAACGGCCTGGCTGGTCAGCCCCGGCATTTGCGCGCAGTGCACGCCAATGTAACAATATCCGTATGCAAAAAATATTTGCTCTCTCGTTGAAAACTGCCACGATCATGCTCCTGGTCGCCGGTACCCTGCGCGCGCAGGATGCTCCGCCGCCCAAACCTAAACCCGCGGCGCCGTCGATCACGCCGAAGACTCAGAAAACTCCCGGCGCCTCTTCCACTGCAACGCCGAAAACGGCGGCCACCGCAAAGGCCGGCGCTCCCTTGTTGCTCAAAACCCAAAAGGACAAGGTCAGCTACGCCATTGGCTTGAATATCGGCAAAAGCTTCCGCAAGGATTCCGTCGACGTGAATTCCGCCATTTTCGCCCGCGGCGTAAAAGACGCTATCACCGGCGCTAAGCCATTGTTGACCGACGAAGAACTGAAAGTGGTCTTGACCGAGCTGCAGGCTGAGCTGAAAAAACGGCAGGACGACGCCAACCGCCTCGCGGGTGAAACCAATCAGAAAGCAGGCGACACTTTTCTGGCTGAAAACAAATCTAAGGAGGGAGTCGTCGCTCTTCCCAGCGGCTTGCAATACAAAATCATCACCGCCGGCACCGGACCCAAACCCGCCGAATCCGACTCTGTGGTTTGCAATTACCGCGGCACCTTGCTGGATGGCACGGAATTCGACAGCTCCTACAAGCGTGGCCAACCCGCCACCTTCCCGGTCAACGGAGTTATTAAGGGTTGGACCGAAGCTCTGCAGCTCATGCCAGTCGGATCGAAGTGGCAGCTCTTCGTTCCGCCCAGCCTGGCCTACGGTGCTCGCGGCGCGGGAGGCGAGATCGGCCCGGACGCCACTCTCCTCTTCGAAGTCGAGCTGATCTCCATTCAGGAAAAAGCAAAGTAACTAGTCGCCGCATCTGCGGCTGCGAATTTGTGCGATAATCCGCCTTCACATGCTGCTGCGGAGGTGCTTATGGCCATCACTTTTGTCTTGAACGGCAAGCCGCAATCCGTGGATGTCAGCCCCGAAATGCCGCTGCTTTGGGTTCTGCGTGACACCCTCAGCATGACCGGCACAAAGTTTGGCTGCGGCATGGCCCTGTGCGGCGCTTGCACCGTTCACATCGAAGGTAACGCGGCCCGCTCCTGCGTCACGCCCGTTTCGGCGGTCGCCGGAAAAAAAATCACCACCATCGAGGGACTTTCGTCCGACGCCAGTCACCCCGTGCAGCAGGCCTGGATGGAAACGAACGTTCCCCAATGCGGATACTGCCAGCCCGGCCAAATCATGTCCGCCGTTGCCCTGCTGGCCAAAAAATCTTCGCCCACCGACACCGAGATCGACGACGCCATGAGCGGAAACATCTGCCGCTGCGGCACGTATCAGCGCATTCGCCAGGCCATCCATCGTGCCGCCGCCCTGCAGTCGGCAAAGGGCTAACCGATTAAAATCGACCGGCGTGGTACCAACCGCCTAGCCGCCCGGTTCTAGTGCTTTACCCAAAATTTTGCTATTCTGCGTCTTGCAAGGTACAGGGCTGCATCCTGATGTAAGGAGCGGCACCGGAGGCCACTATGAGTTTTGTTCCCAATGCCGGCGGCGGGAAAATCACCGTCCCGGATGTCCAGCAGCGCAAATCCCGCGCCGCAGATTCCTCCACAAATTCTCAAAAAATTGTTTGCCTCACGGCATACGACTATCCGTCCGCGCGGCTGCTCGATGAAGCCGGCGTCGACGTAATTCTCGTCGGCGACTCTCTCGGCATGGTCGTCCTCGGTTACGACAGCACCATCCCCGTCACCATGGACGAGATGCTGCATCACACTCGCGCGGTTCGCCGCGGCGCGCATCGTGCCCTCGTCGTTTCCGACATGCCTTATGGCAGCTACCACGCCGACATCGCCGAATCCCTGCGCAACGCCATGCGCTTTATCAAGGATGCAGGCGCCGAAGCTGTAAAAGTGGAGGGCGGCGAGCGCCGTCTCGAGCTAATCGCTCGCCTCACCGAAGCCGACATTCCGGTGATGGGCCACGTAGGACTCACGCCGCAATCCGTGAACGCCCTCGGCGGCTACCGCGTGCAGGGCAAAACGCCCGCTTCCGCCGATCAATTGCTGCGCGATGCCCGCTCCGTCGAAGCTGCCGGCGCTTTCGCCATCGTGCTCGAAGCTATGCCCCGCGAGCTCGCCGCGCAGATCACCCGCGAAGTTCGCATTCCCACTATCGGCATCGGCGCGGGCCCCGATTGCGACGGCCAGATACTGGTTCTCAGCGATATGCTGGGCTTGACCTTCGGCCCCACTCCAAAATTTTCGCGTCCCTACGCCAACGTAGGAGAAATTATCTCCAACGCCGTGCGTGAATACGCGAGCGACGTCCGCGACTCCACATTTCCTTCCGACGCCGAGTCTTATCACTCAAATCAAACCGGCAAAAACCGCAAAACTATTTCCATCGCCGGCTGATTTATCATCTTCACCACAATTCGCCTGGAGGCCTGATGTCGCCGGATGAAATTCGCCAGCTTTTCGAGTACAACGCCTGGGCCAATCAGCGCTCGCTCGATGCCGCCGCCGCTATCTCAGCCGAAGATTTCATCAAACCGCTGGGCTCCAGTTTTTCTTCCGTGCGTGACACTCTTGCGCACATCTGGGGTTCCGAGTGGCTCTGGCTGGAGCGCTTTCAGGGTGTCTCTCCCGCTTCGTTGCCAGACGTCGGACAGTTCAACGATCTTCCCGCGCTGCAATCGCGCTGGCACGAAGACCAGCAGCGCCTTCACAAATTTGTAATCGTTCTTACGCAGGACGACCTCAACCGCGTCCACGAGTACCGCACCCTCAGTTTTGGCGCATACAAAAATCCGCTCTGGCAATCCATGCAGCACATGGTCAATCACGGCACTTATCATCGCGGGCAGATTGCCACCATGCTTCGGCAGCTGAATGCCAAGCCGCTTTCCAGCGACCTCATTCATTTTTATCGCGAGCGTTCGAGCGCCGCGAGCGCCTGACCCGTATCTCCGTGGAAATCATTCGCACCGTCCCTTGGATGAAAGAGTTTGCGCGCCAGGAGCGCGCCGCCAATCGCATTCTCGGCCTCGTCCCCACTATGGGCGCGCTGCATGAAGGCCACCTCTCGCTGATCAAACGAGCCCGCCAGGACTGCACCTCCTTGGCCGCCTCCATTTTCGTCAACCCCAAGCAATTCGGCCCCGCCGAGGATTTCGCCAAATATCCCCGAGCGCAACAGGCCGACGCAGACAAGCTCGCTGCTCTCGGCATTCAGTGCCTGTTTATCCCCGAACCCGCAGAAATGTATCCGCCGGATTTTTCAACCTACGTAAACGTCGAAGGCAT
>JBBRZT010000265.1:0-5479 GCA_038236395.1 Candidatus Acidiferrales bacterium | reverse complement strand
GCATCGAAGCCGGCGACCTGCCCAGCCACACCTACAACGCTTGGCTCGCTCAACTCATCCAGCAGGGCAGGGCGCCCGGCCTGTACCTGGCCCCGCGGTGGAACAATGTCCTCTTCGACTTTCTGCTTTTGTATTCCGCAAGGGTCTTTGGCTTCGGCACCGGTCCCAAAATAGCAGTAGCACTCTGCGCGCTGTTGTTTTTCTGGGGCGTGTTTTCATTCCTCGCCGCGTTTAGCGAACGTTCACCGTGGTTTCTCACTCCCTGCATTGCCATGCTCACCTACGGCTTCATCTTCAACATGGGCTTTTTCAACTATTACCTGTCGATTGTCCTCGCCTGCTTCGGACTGGCACTTTTGTGGAAGCCCGAAGGCTGGGACTGGCTGGCGGGACTCTTACTTCTCGCACTGGGAACGCTCGCCCACCCCATGGGCTCGTTGTGGTTTGCCGCAACGCTTGGATACGTATTGATGAGAAGAAAATTCAACTCGCCTTGGGCATTCAGCGTCCCGATCGCCGCCATCGGCGTGTTCGTCGCCGTGCATTGGTATCTCGTGCATGTCGCGGAGTTCGACGTCAGCTGGCCCGACCGGCCGTTCTATCTCTTCAACGGATTCGATCAATTGGTGCTGTACAGTTCGCGCTATCGTTTCGTCGCCTATTTTCTGCTGCCCATTTTTATCCTCTGGATCGCGGCAGAATTCCTTCAACGCCGCGTCCGTCTGAAACTGTCCGTGCCTTTCGTGCTTGCCATCGAACTTTACGTCGTCGCTTTATGCGCTACATCTCTCCTTCCCCAGGATGTGCGCCTCTCCATCTCCGCCGCCTGGATTGGCCTGCTGGTTTCCCGTTTGACGGTCATCTCTGCCATTTTTGGTCTGTGCATTCTAAGCAGCCTGCAACCTAGGAAATGGACTTTAGTCGCCACGCTGGCCGTCGCTGTATTTTTCTTCGTACTAGTATTCGCCAATACCGCTCAGTTGAATCGTCTGGAGGCGCACGCCGAATCTATCACGGTCGCGCTTCCTCCTGGCACGCGCGTAATTCCGACCATCGAAGCTCCGCCAGATTCGCGCATTCCTTTCATCCACCACGTCGTCGACCGCGCCTGCATCGCGCACTGTTTCACCTACTCGAATTACGAGCCTTCCTCCGGGCAGTTCCGCGTCCGTGTTCGCCCAGGCAGCCCCATCGCGGTGGCCGTGGCCCGCGATTCGCAGGAAATGGAAGCAGGGAACTACGTCGTGCAGCCCACCGACCCTCCGCTCACAAATATCTATCAATGCGACCCGGCAGATTTCACCGTCCTCTGCATGCGGATTCTGAAACCCGGCGAAACGACAGGGATCTCCGGCCCCGACTCCGAAAACTGACCGGCTACTGGTCCACCCCCGGGTTTGGATCGCCGCTTTCCTCGCCCAAAAAGACTCGGTTTCCGGCCAAAACCGCGGAAGACAAATTGGCTCTTGCACCGGTCCAATTCCTGATAGAATTGGCTGAGGGTGAGAGACAATGCTTCCTCTTCATCTCCAATCTGAGAGTCATGTTCCGCTGTATATCCAGCTTCGCGATCAACTGCGCGCGCTCGTTCACGCCGGCGATCTGCGCCATGGTGACCGCATTCCCGCCAGCCGCGAGCTCGCCAACATGCTGGGAGTCCATCGCACCACGGTAGCCAACGCTTACGCGGAGCTCGAATCCGAAGGCCTCATCCAGGGCCACGTCGGCCGCGGAACATTCATCCGCGCCAATGGCAACGGTCTCAAAATTACTCCTCCCGCACCGCCGGTGCTCAACGGCAATCACGGCATTCGCTGGGAGCTGCTCTTCGCCGACGAGCGAGGGGAAGAAGTCCTCAGCCGCCTCACCGCCAGCGCGCCAGAAGACGCTCTCTCTTTCGTTATGGCCCGGCCCGCTCAGGAATTTTTCCCCATCGACGAGCTGCAAACCTGCGTCAACGCGGTGCTCCGCCGCGAAGCCACCGACGTGCTCAATCTAGGTCCCTCTGACGGCTACGCTCCGCTGAAAGAAGCGTTGCTGGATATGCTGCAGCGCGAAGGCATCGCCGCCAAAGACGAAAACCTGCTCATCACTGACGGCTGCCAGCAATCGCTCGACCTCATCAGTAAAGCGTTTGTACGCCCCGGCGACTCCGTCATTCTCGAAAATCCCACCTATCCGGGAGCTGTCGCCATTTTCCACGGCGCGCGCGCCCGCTGCCTCGCCGTGCCGGTAAAAACTCGTCCCGAGCCCAACACCGAACTGGGCGTCGACCTCGACGCCATGGAAGCGACGCTCGCCGCCAATCGTGTGAAGCTCATCGTGCTCACGCCGGATTTTCAAAATCCCACTGGGACCTCCATGTCACTCGCTTCGCGCCGCCGCGTTCTCGAACTAGCCGCGCGCCACCAGGTTCCCATCGTCGAAGATCATATTTACGGGCGCCTGCACACCCGCGAAGAGCGTATACCGTCACTCAAGCAGCTCGACCGCGCGAATCTTGTCATCCACATTGATAGCTTTGCAAAAGTGGCGTTCCCCGGACTCCGCGTCGGCTGGATTGTCGCCCCTGCCGCCGCCGTCGAGCGCCTGCGCCTGGTGAAGCAAACCACCGATCTGCACACCGACCAGCTAGCGCAAGCGACGCTGGCGGAATTTTTGCGCCGCGGCCTGTTCACCAAGCATCTCGTCAAGATGAGGAAAGTTTATTCCGCGCGCCTCGAAGCCCTTGATCAGGCCCTGCGCAAGCACATGCCGGAAGAAACTCGCTGGACGCGTCCCGAAGGCGGCATGTGTTTGTGGCTCGAGTTGCCTCCCGGCTTTGACGCCAGCGAACTCCTGATTCATGTGAAAGAGCGTGGTGTGCTCTTCGCTCCGGGCCGCTATTTTTACGTACAAAACCCGTTGCCCAATACGCTGCGCCTCGGTTTTGCCAGCCTGGATGAAAAACAGATCGCCCGCGGCGTTGCCACGCTCGCGGACATGCTTCGCATCGAAATGCGCAAGCGCCAGCGTGGCGTGCGCCGCGCCGAACGCAGCCGCGTCGCGTTGGTTTGAAAAAAGGGATGATTCGATTTAACGACGAACGCAATGAAAGGCTCGGAAAAGTTGACCGACACAATCACACTGGCGCCCAATCCGGAAAATAAATGTTTCGGCTGCGGCGGCGCGAACGACGGCGGCATGAAGCTGACCTTTACGCAGGACAATGTAGGCCGCCGCATCGTCGGACGCTTCGTTCTCGGTCCGCGCTACCAGGGCGGAGGTGGCATGGGCCATGGGGGAATCATCGCAACGTTGCTCGATGAAGCAATGGGCAAAGTTTGCCGGTTCCGCGACGCGCGCGCCGTCACCGCGGAGATGTCCATCAAGTATCTGAAGCCTGTGCGCGTCGATGAAGAAATCACCGTGGAAGCATTTGAAACCGGCTTCGAAGGACGAAATATTTTTCAGTCCGGTGAAATTCGCAACGCCGCCGGAGATGTTCTGGCAAAGGGAACAGCGCGCTTCGTAGTGCTGCGCCCTAGAGTAGTCGCTGAATAATTTTGACGCTCGGCCATTTCACACCGGCCGCGCGTCATAACGCGTGGCAAATGGAGAGGAGCAGTTTATGGACTCGAAAAAAGTAAATGGCAGCGCCAACGGAAACGCAGGACCGAAGGAATGGCGCGTTAAAGTCGGTCTCGCGGAGATGCTCAAGGGCGGCGTCATCATGGACGTCACCACCGCGGAGCAGGCCAAGATCGCTGAAAATGCCGGCGCCTGCGCGGTCATGGCGCTGGAGCGCGTACCCTCCGACATCCGCAAAGAAGGTGGCGTCGCGCGCATGGCCTCCATCAAAGTGATTCGCGAAATCATGGCCACCGTCACCATTCCGGTGATGGCCAAAGTGCGCATCGGCCACTTCGCGGAAGCCGACGTTTTGCAGGCGCTGGAAGTCGACTTCATCGACGAAAGCGAAGTCCTCACTCCCGCCGACGAAGAGAATCACATCTGGAAGCATGATTACCGCGTGCCTTTCGTCTGCGGCGCGCGAAATCTTGGCGAGGCCCTGCGACGCATTGCCGAAGGCGCGGCCATGATTCGCACTAAGGGCGAAGCCGGCTCCGGTAACGTGGTGGAAGCCGTTCGCCACATGCGTACCATCGTTTCGCAAATGAAAAAACTCACCACCCTGCGCGAAGACGAATTGATGCACGAAGCCAAGGAACTTGGCGCGCCGCTCGAGCTGATTCGCCAGATCGCCAAGACCGGCAAGCTCCCTGTCCCCAATTTTTCCGCCGGCGGCATCGCCACTCCCGCCGACGCAGCCCTCGTTCGCCGTCTTGGCGCGGAAGCTGTTTTCGTCGGCTCAGGAATTTTTAAATCCAGCGATCCTGAAGCGCGCGCCAAAGCAGTCGTCAAGGCCACCACTCATTTCGAAGACGCTAAAGCCGTGCTGGAAGCTCACGAAGAACTGGGCGACGCCATGAAGGGCCTGGATATTCGCCAGATGGACGAGAAAGACATGATGTCCACGCGCGGTTGGTAAATAAAAAACTATTTGGAGATGAGCAGTTGAAAATCGGAATTCTGGCGGTTCAAGGCGACTTCGCAGCGCACGCCGCGATGCTCGAAGGTATGGGCATCGACACCGTGGAAGTTCGCACGCCCGCCGACCTAGAAGGCTGCGCCGGCTTGATTCTTCCCGGAGGGGAAAGCACCACGCAGTTACAATTTTTGCAGGAAGAAGGCCTGTACGAAACCATCAAGCATTTTGCCGCCGATGGCCACGCGGTCTTCGGTACTTGCGCCGGCGCAATCCTTCTGGCCACCGATGTGCAAAATCCTAGACAGGATTCGCTCGGATTGCTGGACATGACTGTGCTACGCAACGGCTACGGGCGGCAAATCGCCAGCGACGTTTTTTTCGCGAAGTCCATGTTGAAAAACGAGCCACTGGAAATGGTTTTCATTCGCGGCCCCATCATCGACCGGACCGGACCCGGAATTGAAGTCCTGGCCAAACACGCCGGAAAACCCGCTATCGTTCGCAAAGGAAAAATTTTGGCAACGACATTTCATCCGGAGTTGACTTCTGACACCACCGTCCACGAATATTTTCTGAAGCTCGCCGCTGAATCCGGCAAGCCGCTGTCGGCCAGCGCAGCGCAAAAATCAGAACTGGCAGGCGTAAACTCCCTCAAGTGAACAATCCCGTAAAACGTCCCGACGCAAACGAAAACCCCGCGCGGAAGAAAGTTCTCTTCGTCTGCATGGGCAACGCGTGTCGCAGCCCCATGGCGGAATCCATCACGCGGCGCGACGCCGCCGACGTGATCGAACCATTCAGCGCCGGTCTCTCGCCGCTTGGTTTTCTGCCGGCGCTCACTATCGAAACTTTGATCAACAATGGAAATTCTGCAGAAAATCTTGAATCCACTCCGATCAGTCGCGATATCTGGGACGCAGCCGACATCGTCATCAACATGAGCGGCGT
>JBBRZT010000264.1:0-5484 GCA_038236395.1 Candidatus Acidiferrales bacterium | reverse complement strand
GTTGATTCGGTTTTCCAATCCTCGCCATTCACTTTTTAATATCACAGCCGTTGAGTTCACCTTGACCTACTGGTGATGACAGAGTATATAAACTTCGGCTGCGATAATTCGCACGAATGATTCCTCACCCTCATCTCACATGAACGAAAAAATCCCAGACAACCGAGCTGGCTCGAAAGTGTCTTCGCGAGTGCCGGCGTTTCAGGCGGCTTTGGCGCAGTCGCAGGCGCGTACTGCAAGTTCGGCGGCTCCAGAGGCTCCGGTTGCGCCGGCGCAGCGGCGGGACTGGTCGATCACCTCGTGGGAATTCTGGATTGTGCGCGGCGCGCTGGCGCTGGCCATTGGAGCCGCGTGCTACGCGCTGGCTCCCTTTGCGTTGCACGGCGCAGGGGCCGCTGCAACGGGCTTTCTGATTGCCTTGGTCATACTGCTGGCGGAGTTTCGTTTGCGCCATGCGTCGGTGGGCGGATTGATCGGCGGGGCGTGCGGAGCGCTGGCGGGAATTTTTGCCGCGCTGTTGCTGACCATGATTATCGCGCGCACCGCGCAACCGCCTGCGGCGCGATTTTTCCTGGAAATAATTTCCGTGCTGGGGCTCACCTATCTGGGCGGCGTCATAGGGTTTCACTGCGGTGCCAAGTGGGTCGGCAAATCGCGCGAGGGAGAAGTGGTCAACTCGGCTGCCGCGCCTACACCGATGAAGTTGCTGGATACCAGCGTGCTGATCGATGGGCGCATCGCGGAAATTTGCGAGGCGCACTTTCTGGATGGGGTGCTGGCGGTGCCGCAATTCGTGCTGCACGAGCTGCAACTGGTGGCCGACTCTTCCGATCCTTTGAAGCGGCAGCGCGGTCGGCGCGGCCTGGAAGTTTTGCAGCGCATCCAGAAAATGCCGCAGGTGGAAGTGCGGGTGATCGACGACGATTTTTCGCATACCGCCGACGTGGATCACAAACTGATCGAGTTGGCGCGAAAAACCGGCGCGAAAATCGTCACTAACGATTTTAATTTGAATAAAGTGGCCACGGTGCAGGGATTTTGCGTGCTCAACGTGAACGAGCTGGCCAACGCCTTGAAACCGGCGGTGCTGCCGGGCGAAGCGATGCACGTGCTGATCCAGCGCGAAGGCAAAGAGCCGACCCAGGGTGTCGCCTATCTCGGTGACGGCACCATGGTGGTGGTCGATGGCGCGCGCCGGCTGATCAACAAGGCGGTGGACATTATTGTGACCTCGGTGCACCAGACCACCGCGGGCAAAATGATTTTTGGCCGCGTGGATGAGCGCAGCGACCCGGTCGGTCCTCTGGCGCGCGCGGCGGCGGTGGGGCGGGGCACTGGCGGCAATTTGCCGCAATCGTACAGTTCAAGCGCAGCTCCAACGCGAGAAGCGCCCGTCGGCGAGCCGGATGACTCGGCGCCGTTGCCTGAGCCGGGCGTCGATTAGTTGCCAGCATTCAAGTTTGCTCAACTTTGCTGGTTGCAAGTCGCCTTCGCAATCGCCACTGAGCGAAATACGCGAGCGGCGTCGATGCGCCGAGTATCGTCCACATACCTGCCAATGCCGCCAGCAGCATCCACGTGGGGAACCCTTCGCGCGCACTCTGGTCCATACACAGGAGGATTGCCCAGATTGCTCCTAATGCTAAGGCCGGAACTGAAACCACCATCTCCCACCATCTGATCTTCGGCAGTAGAATCTTGTGCCTGGCGGTGAGCAAAGCTTCAATGCTCCGGCCAGCCAACCACCAGAAAAATATGCCTATGATTGGCCAGCTTAGATCACGCCACACCCACATGATCATGCCCGTCGGAATCCATTCGCTATGAGCAGGGCTAAGAATTGCGTATGTTAAATCGGGCAAGGCACCTGGCAGATTGAGCGCTGCAACGGTCTCCTCCCTCGATTCCGACATTCTTATTTTTCGTTGTATATCAGGATCCGACAGGTCGAACGAACGTAGTCTAGGAGTGATGGTAACTCTCGCAGTAGGATCATGCGAGATGCCATACTCGCGGAACGACGTTCTTACTTGACCGACGAGCATTTGGCGAATCGGCCAGAGGATCACGACGCACAAGAAAAGCTGGACTAGGGGAAATATCCAGCGCAGGCGAGGCACGCGGGTCTCTGATGTCATAAGGAATTCTGCAGACTAGCTTTTATCATTGCCGTTCGCAATTTGGTAGCTAGGTGCAGATGATTCGAGTCATTAGAACTAACCCACATTACAAATCTTGCCGAACTTCGCGTCTCTGGCGCGCTTGCGGTACA
This sequence comes from Candidatus Acidiferrales bacterium, assembly GCA_038236395.1. Lineage (GTDB taxonomy): Bacteria > Acidobacteriota > Terriglobia > Acidiferrales > UBA7541 > Acidiferrum. Next base: position 3,212 of record JBBRZT010000264.1, on the reverse strand, counting down.
CTCGGAGGTCTGCGGCAAGGTGTTGGACGCGTGGGGCGCGACACTTTGTGTTTTCGGGCGATGCTGAATTCTGAGGCGTACCTTCAAACAATAATATGGGGCGAATAGCAGCCATTCTACCGGCGTCGGGACTGGGCACGCGCATGGGCGCGGAGACTCCCAAGCAATTTCTGGACCTGGACGGAACGCCGATCGTGCTGCACAGCCTGCGGCGCATTGCGTCGTGCGCGCTGGTGACCGACATTATTGTGGCCACGCGCGGCGACGTGGTGGAGTCGCTGCAAGCCAGCATTCGCGCGGAAAAGTTTACGCAGCCGGTGCGGGTGGTGCGCGGCGGTGACTCGCGGCAGGAGTCGGTGGCGCAGGCTTTGCGGGAAGTCCCCGCCGACGCGGAAATTGTGCTGGTGCACGACGCGGTGCGGCCGTTTGTGACCGTGGAGCAGATTACCCGGGTGATCGAAGAAGCGCGAAAATGTAAAGCGGCGATTTTGGGCATACCGGCGATGGATACCGTGAAGGAAGTGAAGCGCGCCAGCCTGCCGGAAGATGTGGCGCTGATTATCGGAACGATTCCGCGCGAACGGGTGGTGCTGGCGCAAACTCCGCAGGCGTTTTCCGCGACGCTGCTGAAGGAAGCGTTCGCGCGCGCGGAAGCAGATGGAGTCAACGCTTCCGACGAAGCCGGGCTGGTGGAGCGGCTGGGGCATGACGTGCACGTGGTGCTGGGTTCGGAGCGCAACATAAAAATTACCCGGCCCGCGGATATGGAGCTGGCACGCTTTTACCTGGAATCCGAGCGCAAAAAAGCATGAGCGTGCGTTGCGGAATCGGCTACGACCTGCACCGCCTGGAAGCGGGGCGCAAGTTGATTATCGGCGGGCTGGAGCTGCCGTTCGACAAAGGGCCGGTGGGGCACTCGGACGGCGACGTGCTGGCGCATGCGCTGTGCGACGCGCTGCTGGGCGCCGCGGGACTGGGCGATATCGGCACGCATTTTCCGGATACCGATCCGAAGTGGAAAGGCGCGGACAGCCTGCAATTTCTGGAGCACGCTGCCAAGCTGCTGGACGAAAAGAATTATTCGATTGAACACGTCGACGCCGTGGTGATCACCGAAAAACCCAAGCTGGGGCCGCATTTTCCGCGTATGCGCGCGATTGTGGCCAAGGCGCTGGGCGTGACGGCGGACCGCATTCACTTAAAAGCGAAAACGAACGAGGGGGTGGACGCGATTGGGCGCGGCGAGGCGATTGCCGCTTGGGTGGTGGCTACGCTGGAAGTTAGTTGAGGCTCAATGTTTGTCTGCAATAAATTTTCTAGATGATTCTGTATTCCGTTTGGCCTGATTTTCCGCTGTAAACTTTCTCTATGTCTTCCGAGCCGCATGTGGTGCGTGAAACGCCGGCGCCCAATCCCTTTACTGGTGCGGATGTCGCGGCAATTTTGCGCGAGCGTGGATGGGTGGCGGCGGAGGTATTTTCGCCGGAGATGGACGCGTGGTGCGAGCGCGCTGCGGCGATGCTTGGTTCACACGCCGCCGACCGCGCGGCGCTGGGCGAGCTGCTGGCGCTGATCTTTCACTACGACGCCGCCCGCGTGCTGGAAAAAAAAGAAAGCCACGCGGTGCTGGCGCGATATGGAGCTAGAGATGTGGTACGGCTACTGGCGTGGGCGCTGCTGGAGGGCGGGCCGCTCGATTCGAACCGCTTCAAGGAAATCATCACGGCGATGAAAGAAGGCTCGGACTTGCGCAGCCGGGATTTGTTTCATCCTATTCGCCTGGCGCTGGCGGGAAGAGCAGGCGACGGAGCGCTGGACCGCGTGATTCTGCTGATCGATGAAGCAGCGACGCTAGGGTTCGCGTCGCCCGTAAAATCGGCGCGTGCACGGATAATGGAATTTTGTTCGGCTCTGGATTAGATATTTTGTCTGCGACTTTCGATGCGTTCAATGCGCTCGACGCTTTCACAGATTCGCGACGGACGGTACACTGTCTGCGCTCATGACTCCTCCCATTGACCGGCTGACGGGAATTAACGCGGTGCGCGAAGCGCTGCAGGCGGGCAGCGCCATCGACCGCATCGTGATTGCGCGCGGGCGGCAAGACACGCGCACGGAAGAAATTGTGCAACTGGCGCGCGGGCGCGGCATTCCGGTGCGCTTTGAAGACCGCGGGCAGATCGACCGGCTGGCAAATTCCAAAGATCATCAGGGAGTTGTGGCGCTGGCGGCGGCGCGGTCGGCCGGATCGCTGGAAGATATTCTGGTGCATGCGGAAGCGTATGGCGGCGGACGCGGCGGGTTGATTGTGCTGCTCGATGGCGTAGAGGATCCGCACAACCTGGGCGCGGTGATTCGCACGGCGCTGGCCGCGGGCGCGCACGGCGTGGTGATTCCGGAGCGGCGCGCGGTGGGGCTGACGGATACGGTGGCACGCGCGTCGGCTGGAGCGCTGGCGCATTTGCCGGTTGCGCGGGTGACCAACCTGGTGCGTGCGATGGAAGAGTTGAAGGAAGCGGGGTATTGGCTGGTGGGTTTGGATGAGACCGCGGACAAAAGTTATACGCAGGTGGATTACACTTCGCCGACCGGGATTGTTTTGGGAGGCGAGGGCAAGGGCTTGCATGAATTGACGCGCAAGCGATGCGATTTTGTGGTGTCGCTGCCGACCAGCGGGCCGGTGAAATCGCTGAACGTGTCGGTGGCCGCGGGAGTGGTTTTGTTTGAGGCGCTGCGGCAACGGCACGCGAAGGGGAAGTAGCGGACGGCGAACAGCCGCTGCGATTATTTGGGCATCAACATACTAGAAACACAAGGATTTCGCGGTTACGATCCCTATGTGAGCCGCCCGACAAGTAGCCCGCCAACCTACCGACAAGATCCGCTGTATTGGGAATCGTTCTGGGACAACTTTCTTCGTTCTTTCAAATCCAGACCCAAATTCAAGATCTTCAAGTTTGGCTGGTTTGAAATTGTACTTTTCGGTGGAATAGCAGCTTTTAATGGTTTGCTTTTTATTATCAGTTCCCCCGTAGCGTGGAATACGCATCGGAATACAGTACTGCTGTTAATTTTTCTTTCGACGGCACTTTGGGAGATATTAATTCGGCGAGCTTGGGCGATAATCCCCCTTTTGTGGAAAACATACAGAAAAGATAGATTTCGAGGTGAGTTCAAAATTTTGGTGTTTGGAACACTTGCTGTGACGATAT
>JBBRZT010000263.1:0-5556 GCA_038236395.1 Candidatus Acidiferrales bacterium | reverse complement strand
TCTGAATCCGGAAGTCATCAAAAACACCTGAGCATGCCGGCGATTTCCCGATGGCGGACCTGAAACAGCTGGCTCGCCAGATTTTTCACCAGACGCTGGCGGCCATCGATATTCCCCTGAGCATGCAGCGGAAATTGCCGTCCAAGGGATCGCTGCTGCCGTGCGGCGACGCGGCGATCGACCTGTCAAAATTTGAAAACACTTGTGTCGTGGCCATGGGAAAGGCTGCGCACACGATGGTCGACGGGTTAAAAGCCAGCTTACTGCGCGACGTTCCGTTTAGCGGCATCGTTTCCGCTCCCACGCCACCGCTTCATCCTCAGCCCGGACTGAAATACTTCACTGGCGGGCATCCCATCCCGAATGAAGAAAGCTGGAAAGCCGCAGAAGCGATTCTCCATATGCTGGCGCGATGCGGCGAGCATACTCTGGTGTTTTTTCTTTTGTCCGGGGGCGGCTCGGCGCTTGTGGAGTTCCCACTCGACCGCCGATTCAATCTGTCCGAAGTGCAGCAACTGCATCGCGCGCTGGTCGGCTGCGGCGCGCCCATCGACGCGATCAACACGGTGCGCAAACATTTTTCAGCGGTAAAAGGCGGGCGCCTGGCCGCCGCCGCCGCGCGCGCAACAAAAATCACCCTCGCGGTCAGCGATGTGCCCGCCGGCAAAGAGTCGGCTCTGGCCAGCGGTCCCACGCTACCGGATCCCAGCACGCTCGAAGACATGCACAAGGTTTTGCGCGACTATCCGCTGCTCGATAGACTTCCCGACGTTTTCAAACACTGGGTTGCGGAAGGCGCCGTTCCGGAAACGCCCGAAGCGGGCGCTCTCGCATTCCGCAATTCGCATTTCGTGCTGCTGCTGGGATTAGATAACTTGTTTCATCCCGCGCACGGTGCAGCGGAAGGCTTGGGATTCATCACTTGTTGCGACAACACCACCGATGATTGGCCAGTCGAGCGCGCCGCTGAATATCTCCTTGCGCAACTCGCGGAAATGCAAGCCTGCAACCCGTCACGACGCGTGGCGATCATCGCCGATGGCGAAGTGAGCTCGCCGGTCACCGGCGATGGGATCGGCGGCAGAAATTCCGCGTTTGTGCTGGCTTGTGTAGAGCGCATCGCGGGACAGCGCATCGCGGTTCTCAGCGCGGGAACGGACGGCATGGACGGAAACAGTCCGGCGGCCGGAGCCGTGGCCGATGGCGAAACGCTTTCGCGCGCGATCGCGGCTGGACTAAACGCGCGCTCCACATTCGAACGCAGCGACGCGTACACATTTTTTCAGGGTCTCGACGACGACGTATTCACGGGCCCGACCGGCAACAATTTGCGCGATCTGCGAATCCTGGTCGCCGAGCCGTAGATGTTGTCCTAGCCCTGCCGAATTATTTCACTCTGGGTTTTACGGCTTGGTGGGTAGCCGACCTTCGATGGACTTCAGCCGATCGTTCAGCTCCTGCATCATGTGCTCCAGCTTGTCGAGCCGCGCAACCATGGCGCGGTCTTGGTTGTTGGCCGCTGCGCTGTCGCCCGGCTCATCGTCATCGTCGCCATCGCCAGCGTCGGCATGTGCGTCCGACTTTTCTTTCGTGGGCCGTTTCAGCCGCGCAATCTGCGTCTTGATAATGGGCGCCATTTCAATGCTCAGGTCGTTGCTCTTCAGCAATTCTTCCAGCGCCGGGATCGCCGACGCGTCGGCCCGCGCGCCCAGTGCGTACACCGCCGCAATTCGAATCGGGAATTGTGGTTCCGTCAGGTAGGACGCGATCTGCTTGGTAATTTCCTTGTCGCCTTTTTGCAGCGATCCCAGGCTGGCGATGGCCGCGGTGCGGGTTGGGATTTTCTTGCCGGGGACGGTCCATTCCCGTACCAGTGGCGCGGCTTTGTCGTCGCCCAGCGAGCCAAGCGAGCGCAGCGCGGCGTTGCGCAGAAAATCGTCGGGCGAATCCCCGTTTATCGCGGCTTGCAGAGTCGCCAGCGCATCGGGCGCTTTCAGTTTGCCGAGCGCCATCAGCGCAGCGGCCCTGGCGCGATAAGAGCTGTCTTGATTCGCAACCGAGCGCAGCTTGGCGGCCACCTCGGCATCGTCTTTGAAACTCCCCAGCGCTGCGACGATTCGCGCACGCAACCATGGCTCCTTCGCGGAATCGAGCGCTTCGAAAAGTTTCTTGGCCGCCGCGGCGCCGCCAATTTGCCCCAGGCTGTCCGCTGAGGTAGCACGCACGCCCCAGGCCTTGTCGTTCTTCGCGGCGTCCGCCAGTGCATTGGTCACGTCGTCGTTTTTCCCCGCCGCGTCTTTGAATTTTCGCAACGCCACCGCTGCGTCGGCGCGATCGGAAAAATCAGCGGCGTTCTTCAGCTGATAAAGCCACTCCGCTTTTTCTTTGTGAAATTCGGCGGATTTCAAGACGTGTCCACCCTTGTCGAACAGCACCATCAGCGGCGCGGCGTTGGCCGGAAAGGTAAAAGTCTCAGCCTGCTTGGAAACCACGGCGGCATACAAATGAGCTCCCGAATCAGTGGTCACTTCCACGTCAACCGGCACGCGGAAAATCCCCACGTGCTCTCCCACCGTTTGGGTCTGCTTGGCGGTCAGAGCCACCTGGTGCTTTGCGTTGTCATAGGTGTAGCTGAGGTCGAATTTGGGAGCGCCCGCGCCGTAAATCCACTGGTTGAAAAATTGGCTGACATCGGTGTTAGTGGCTTCCTCAACGGCCTTGATGAAATCCGCGGTCACCACATTTTTCCCGCGATTTACCTCCAGATAATGTTTCAGCGAGCGATTGAACGCCTCAGTACCCAGCTGATGCCGCAACATGTACAACACCCAGCCACCCTTGTTGTAGACGTTGCCGTTGAATTCCGCGGAATCGTCAAAATCGAAACGCACGATCGGCTTTTTGTAGAGACTCTCCTGCATGAACCACTGGCGCGCGTCGTTCCACCGGCCGTATTCGCTCTGATCCTTGGGAAAATGTGCTTCCCCCCATACCGTCTCGCCGAATGTGGCGAAGCCTTCGTTGAGCCAGATATCTCCCCAATCCTTGGTGGTGACTAGGTCGCCGAACCACTGGTGGGCCAGCTCGTGAGAGATGAGATCGTCCTGACCCGTAGCGTACTCAGGAGCGAGCTTGGGATTCACCAGCGAGGAGCTGGTATTGGTCGTCGCGCTGGAATTTTCCATTCCGCCGGCGACGAAATCGTCGACCATCACCTGTGCGTATTTTTCCCAGGGATAGTCTACGCCGAAAGTCTTGTTGAACAGCTCGATCATCGCTGGTGTCCTTGCATAATTCACCGGCAAGCGATCGCCGCGTCCCTTGGGCGCGTAATAAGTTACCGGCAGACCGCGCAGACTATCTTTCACCTCGTCGAGTTCACCGGCCACCACGGTGATGAGATACGTGGAGCTGGGAACCGACTCCTTCCACGTCCACGTCTTCATATTATTGGCGGCGTTCGCCACGCTCACTAATTTTCCGTTGGCTACGGTAAGCCACGTGGCCGGGACGGTCAGAATTGTTTCGGTGGTCAGCCGGTCGTTGGGATAGTCATACGTTGGCAGGTAATACCTGGTGTCTTCCGATTCTCCCTGCGACCATATTTGTTTTGGGCGGTCCGGATAGTCCTTGTCGGGCAAAATAAAATACAGACCTTTGCTGGGTTTTCCCTCATAACGGATGACGATATCGAATTTGTCGCCGCTCTTGGCCGCGGGGATGGGGATGAGCAATTTTGTCGGCGTAGTTTCGAACTTGGCCGCCGACTTGTTGACGGTAACGCTCTGGATGTTCAGGCCCACCGAGTCGAAGGCAATAGAGGAAGTATTGTTGCGAATGACGGAAAGCGTATGGGTGACTTCGCCGATCACTTTTTTCTGGTCCACGTCGAAGCGCAAAACAATTTTGGAGTGTTGCAGGTCGTAATCGCGGCTGCGGGCGTAGGGTTCATCGGCTCGTATCGACAGCGGCACGGCCAGGATGGCCACCAACAAAGCCGGCAGGCGTCGGTAAAGTCGCATTACATTTCGATTTATGATGAATTCCCCGATCATGGCATTCATTCTTACTGCTCCTGTGGCACGGCAAATTTGTGATTCAACTTCACGCCTCGTGAATTGTGTGTCCGGCCTTGCAAAGCGCCGCCACGGCCGCCTGCAAATGCGTCTCGCCGGTAAACAAATAATCCGTATCAAACGTTGAAAGCGCGAACACGCTGATGCCCGCCTCCGCCAGCGGCGCGACCAGCGCTGCCAGAACGCCAACTTCAGAAAACGCAAATGGACCATGCGCTTTCATCGCGCGCCACGTTGTGTCCCCCCGTAAATTTTCCGGAACCATACCTTTTTCCGCCACCACGGAAAGCTCATCGCTGGTGCGCGTGATCGAAAAAAGCTTTCCCTGCGTCGCCCATGCGGGCACCGGCGCGTCTGCCGGCAATTTGCAGATCACAAATGATTTTGACAGCACGGAAAGTGTCAGCTTGCGGGCGGTTACGGGCATTGGCGCTATAGCAGGCTCCTCACAATGCCGCCATCAATCGCGATGGATGTGCCGTTGACGTAGCTGGCGCGTTCGGACGCCAGAAACGCCACCACCGCGGCGAATTCTTCCGGTTTGCCGAGTCGCCCCGCTGGTATTTGCCGCTCCCACCCGGCAAAAACCTCTTCTGGTTTGGCTCCCGTGCGTGTCGAGATGGCTTCGGCGAGTTCGCTCAAGCGATCCGTTTTCGTATAGCCGGGACAAACATTGTTCACCGTGATGCCGTGCGGCCCATATTCATTGGCCAGCGTGCGCGCCAATCCGGTGACCGCCGAGCGAATCGAATTCGAAAGCAACAGCCCGTCGACAGGTTGTTTCACCGCGTAGGACGTGATGGTGATCAGCCGGCCCCATTTATTTTTTTTCATGCGCGGAAGCGTTTCTCTGGCGAAAAAAACGGCGCTCATCAGCAATTGATCGATGGCCGCGCGCCAATCTTCGGTTGCAGTCTCTGCAAATAGTTTAGACGGCGGCCCGCCCGAGTTGGTGATGCAAATATCCACGCGCCCAAAACGGGTTTCCACCGCGGCAACAAACTCCCCAACCGCTTTAGCGTCAGTCACATCGACGCTTTTGAAAAATACCTCTCGCCCGCCAGCGCGCTGAATGGCCGCCGCTGCGGATTGCAGATTGGCCGCATTCCGGGCGCAAATGGCCACATCCGCACCCTCGCGCGCCAGTTCCTGCGCCACCGCAAAACCCAGCCCGCTGCTGGCAGCCGCGACGATGGCCACCCGTCCGCTCAGTCCAAAATCCATGCTCACCCCCAATCTTCCATCGTCCGCTTAAACGATTTCAGCGTCAACGCGGGCCGCCGATTTTGAATCGCCTGCCATCTATCACGCATCTAACTTGCGTTACACTATATCGCTGGCCTTCTGTATATTCCAGCGCGGAGAATGAAATGAGCGAGATAGCTACCTTTGCAGCCGGCTGTTTTTGGGGAGTGGAAGAGACGCTGCGCAATGTGCCGGGCGTGATTGACACCGCCGTCGGCTATTCGAACGGGCACAC
>JBBRZT010000262.1:0-5560 GCA_038236395.1 Candidatus Acidiferrales bacterium | reverse complement strand
CTCGAAAACTGGCTCTGGCACTCCCACAAAATCCGCATCCGCGGAGCCGACCCCAGCAAACTCCGCCTCTCCACCCCCTACTACATCCAGAAACCCGACATCACCCGCTTCCTGGAAAAATTCGACCAATACAAACAAGAAAAACACCCCGCCTAGCAACCCAAACGAATCCGGAAAATCGCCTGTTTACCCTGAGCCCGGCGATAGCAGGCGAAGGGTGGGTGCCCCACCCTCGGATTTTTGAGGGTGGGTCTTTCTTTTGAATTCTCTTCTGACTTTTCTCTCCGACCCTCCCTCCAACCAGGCCGCTTCCTAAAAAATGGCCTGATCGCGTCGGTCATCGTATTCTGAAATCCCTATCTTTTGCGCCGAGTGTTCGGTCGCAAATAACGGAATCGAAATCTATTCCCATAGTTCGAATACACAACACATTCGAGCTAGAACCACCAACGCACCCGAATAATCAATACCGTGGAATAACCAACACATTCGAATCACCTGCACATTCGAACGCATTCTGTTTCACGTGAAACAAACATTTTCCCGGCTCCCGCCATCGCCTTTTATCATTCCGCAACGTTGTTTCACGTAAAACAACGTTTTCTGTACGCCGACATCACCGGGAAAGCCTGTTTCACTTGAAACAAACTTTTCCCGACGAGTCATTCGCCATAAAAAGTCTGTTCCACGTGAAACAAACATTCTCCGATTGATCGTTTACCCTAAGCCCCTCCGAAGGGCCCGGGCAGGGAGCATTTGGTTTGTTCAATCGCCGTCACAGCTGTGTAATTGTCGACGAGCCGACAGTCGCGCAAATGTCGACACGCCGACATTTGCGCCTCCTTCACTCAGAACAAAACACCGCATCACCAGCGGCAAATACGATCTCGCCCGTTCAGTCATTCCGAACCGCCGCTTTAGCGGCGCGCGAGGAATCTGCTGTTCATAACCCTTCCGACAAACAGCACATGAGCGCGTGCAAATGTCGACACGCCGACATTCTCACTTGAACGCGCACCACGAAGTCGCGCCACGTAATGTAGAATCACCAACTAATGCGCATCGCCATCGACTCCGGAGGCACCTTCACCGACTGCCTCTTCATCCGCGCAAACAAACTCCAAATCATAAAAGTCCCCTCCCACCCCAACGTCCCCGCGGTAGCAATCGCAGAAGCCGTAAGACTTGCCATCGAGAAAGAGAGCGAGCACACAAATCTCGATCTGGTCTGCGGCACCACCGTCGGCACCAACGCCCTACTCGAACACCGCGGCGGTCGCGTCGCCCTCGTCACCACCGCCGGCTTCGAAGACGTCCTGGAAATCGGCCGCCAAGCCCGCTTCAAGTTGTACGACCTCTTCGTAAGAAAGATCGAGCCGCTCTCATCGCTCCGGTTCGGCGTCAAAGAACGAATCGCCGCAGACGGCTCCATCGTCCAGGCTCTTGAAAAAAAAGAAATTGCGCGTATTCTCCGCAAAATAAAAAAAGCCCAACCAGATTCCATGGCGCTCTGCTTTTTATTTTCTTTCCGCAACGAAGCACACGAGAAACAAATCGCCGGCGCACTGCGCGCAGCAAATTATTCCGTTTCCGTCTCCCACGAACTTCTCCCCGAGTACCGCGAATACGAACGCACCTCCACAACAGTCATCAACGCCTATCTCGTCCCAGTAATGAGCGGATACCTCCGAGACACAACTCTCTGCATCGCCGCGCTCACACGTGCCGACACACAGAGGAAATCCAAAATAAAACAAACGGACAATCTTTCCTCATCAAGCGTCCGCATCATGCAATCCAACGGCGGAATGATCTCCGCCGAACACGCCGCGCGCGAACCAGTCCGCACCATCCTCTCCGGCCCCGCCGGAGGAGTCATCGGCGCAGCCCACGCCGCCAAACTTGCCGGCATCGACAAATGCATCAGCTTCGACATGGGCGGCACATCAACGGATGTAGCTCTGCTCACGAAAGAACTGCACACCACCAGCGAAGCGATGATCGCCGGTTTTCCCGTCGCCGTACCCATGCTGGAAATCCACACCGTCGGCGCAGGCGGCGGCTCGATCGCGCGCTTCGATGAAGGAGGCGCGTTACGCGTCGGCCCACACAGCGCCGGCTCCGCTCCGGGACCGATCTGTTACGGCCGCGGAACAAAGCCAACCGTAACCGACGCGCACGCCGTCCTCGGCCACCTCGGAAACGCCGGCCTGCTCGGCGGAACATTTCCGCTCGACATCGTTCGCGCCCGCGACTATATGCAGCGCGAAATAACGTACAAACTAAAAATTGCCGGCGGCAGTTTTCGCAGCGTGGAAACTTTCGCGGAAGGCATCATCGCCGTAGCCAACGCAGTCATGGAAAAGGCCATCCGCGTCATCTCCATCGAACGCGGCCACGACCCGCGCGACTACACGCTCATCGCTTTCGGCGGCGCAGGAGGATTACACGCGTGCGATCTCGCCACCGCGCTCGACATGCGCGCCGTTCTCGTGCCGTTGTTTCCAGGAGGGTTATCCGCGCTCGGAATTCTACGCGCCGATGTCGTCAAAGAATTATCGCGAACCGTGCTGCTCGCCGCCGACGAAGTAATTCGTTCGCCGAATAAACTGAGCGCAATGTTAAGGGCCTTGCAACGTGAAGGAACGCGAGTCTTGCGGGCTGAAGGATTTGAAAGCAACAAAACGCGTTTCCGTCACAGCCTCGACATGCGCTATCGCGGCCAGGCCTACGAACTTAATGTTGCTGCGAGCGGAAACATCGTCGCCGCGTTTCATCGCGCGCACGAAATCCGCTACGGCTATCACAACCCAAATCAACAAGTGGAAATCGTAAATATTCGCTGCCGGTCCACCGGAATCACAGAGAAGCCTCCTCAAGCAAGACTCGCAACTCGCAAACAGAGTGACCGTGCTGCGTCCACACAAACGCTGCAACTGGTATTCAATGGACGTCCACAAAAAGCACGCCTGTATCTGCGCGACGATTTACGCGCACGCGATATCTTCTCCGGCCCCGCAGTCGTCGCCGAGTACAGCGCCACCACGCTAGTCCCGCCAGGCTGGAAAGCCCGCGTCGACGTTTACGGCCAAATCATTTTGTCGCGAGCATCCAGATGAGCCGCGAGGAAATATCTATGCGCACATTGCGAGCGGCGAAGTCGTCGGCGCGCCATTCATCGGCGCGAAAGTCATCGACGCCCAAGTTGCCGGTACCCGAATCATCCAGGCGCCAATCGCCTCGCCAGCCGGATCCGACTCGACTGGAAATCTTTAAGAACATTTTTCATTCCATCGCGGAAGAAATGGGCGCGGCGCTGCGCAGGTCGGCCTTCTCGCCAAACATAAAAGAGCGCCGCGATTATTCCTGCGCGGTTTACGACGCGCAAGGCGAAGTCCTCGCCATGGGTGATCACATGCCTGTGCATCTCGGCTCGATGCCCGCGAGCGTGGCGGCCGTGCGCTCCGCGTTGTCTCTCGAACCTGGCGATATAGCGATACTCAACGATCCATTCGCTGGCGGCACGCACTTGCCGGACCTGACCATGGTGATGCCGGTTCATCTGCAAGATAAAAAGCAGCCATTTTTCTATGTCGCCAATCGCGCGCATCATGCCGACATCGGCGGAGCGCTGGCAGGCTCGATGGGACCGGCACGCGAAATCTTTGAAGAAGGCCTACGTATTCCCGCGGTGCATATCGTTCGTCGCGGCGAAGTAAATCGCGCGGTGCTGTCGATGATTCTCGCCAACGTGCGCACTCCTGCGGAGCGCGAAGGAGATTTGGCCGCGCAGATTGCATCGTGCAGAACTGGCGAGCGGCGGCTTCGTGAAGTCGCCACAAAATATGGCGAAAGGGAATTGCACAACTACGGAGACTTTCTGCTCGAGTATTCCGAAAACATGATGAAGTCCGCGCTGCGCGCCTTGAAGCCTGGTATACATATCGCGGAAGACTTTCTCGATGGCGATGGCGTTACCGTCGGCCGGCGCAACACGCCGCTGAAAGTCCGCGTGCGCATTAAAATAAATCGCGATTCTGCCGAAGTGGATTTCACTGGCTCCGCACCGCAATGCGCCGGAAACGTAAACGCCGTCGAAGCTATCGCCGTCTCCGCCGTCTACTATGTGTTTCGCTGCCTGCTCACCGAAGATGTTCCCGCGACATCGGGATTGATCCGCCCCATCCGCGTGATTGCGCCTGCTGGAACAATCGTAAATGCCACTCCGCCCGCGGCCGTCGCTGGGGGAAACGTGGAGACTTCGCAACGCATGGTGGACACATTATTTCGCGCGCTCACGAAAGCTGCGCCGACGCGAATCCCCGCAGCCAGCCAGGGCACCATGAATAATCTGACGCTCGGCGGACGCGACCCGCAAAATAATTCGCCATTCGCGTATTACGAAACCATTGCGGGAGGCATGGGCGCGCGGCCCGGCCTCGATGGAATTTCCGCGGTGCACACGCACATGACCAATTCGTGGAACACGCCGATCGAAGTCTTCGAGCAAACTTATCCCGTGCGTGTGCGCAGGTATTCCATCCGGCGAAATTCCGGCGGCGCGGGAAAATCTCGCGGCGGCGACGGCATCATCCGCGAAATCGAACTGCTGACTCCGATGCAGGTTGGAATTCTGAGCGATCGTCGCGATTGCGGCCCCTACGGCCTGGCTGGCGGCACAGCAGGGAAGCGCGGCAAAAATGAATTGATTCGTGGCGGAAAGAAAAAGTCACTGCCGGGCAAGTGCGCGTTCCATGCGGAAACCGGAGACATTCTGCGGATCGAAACGCCGGGTGGTGGCGGTTGGGGAAAAAGAAAAGCCAAAAAATGATATCTGCCGCAGAAAACAAAAAGCAGGCAACTTTGGTTGCCCGCTGAAGAAATCAATGGCTGAGAAATCTGTAAAGTAAAAGTTAGTCAAACTTTTCGGTCAGTACCGGGAACTGCAACTTGGCTTTGGCCAGAGACTTCACCACGATGGCTTCCGCGCTTTCCGGGGACGTGTTTCGTGCGGTAGCCATTTCGCTTACGAGCAAATACTTAGCGCGCTCGAGCATTTTCTTTTCGCGGAAGGAGAGAGGCTTGCTGCAGCTGAGCGATACGAGGCTTTTGAGGACCACCGCTACTTCGAGCAATGCACCGGTACGCATGCGCTCGGAGTTTTCCTTGAAGCGGTGCTTCCAGTCGTGATGCGAATTGAGCTTGCCCTTTTCCAGGAAGCCCAGCACCTTCATCGAATCCGTAGAACGAATCACGGAGCGCAGCCCGACGGTCATGGCATTCGATTGAGGCACCATAACGCGCAAGCCACTGGAAACGATGCGGATCATGAAGTAGCGTTCCGTCCTGCCATTCAAAACGCCGTAACTGATTTGCTCGACAATTCCAACGCCGTGGTTTGGGTAAACGACCTTGTCGCCGATTTTATAATCCATGGATGCGGTTGCCCCCCTCGAGGTACAGTAAAGAATGTACGCGTATGTGTCGGAAGAGTCAAGATATATGCTTAGGAATGAAGGGGTTAGGGAAAATTAGTTACCAATTTGGCACTCGGATTGCT
>JBBRZT010000261.1:0-5562 GCA_038236395.1 Candidatus Acidiferrales bacterium | reverse complement strand
CGATCCGGAATTGGCGTTCGACGATCTCACCCAACTGGCCTCCTTCGTCTGCAAGACGCCCATCGCGGCCATCTCGCTGATCGACGAAGAGCGCCAATGGTTCAAGTCGCGTGTCGGCCTCACCGCCACTGAAACTTCGCGCGATGTAGCTTTCTGTTCCAACGCCATTCTGCAGACGGAAATCTTCGTCGTGCCCGACGCCCTGCAGGACGAGCGCTTCCGCGATAATCCCCTGGTCGTTTCCGAGCCGCACATCCGCTTCTATGCCGGAGCGCCCTTGATCACCGAAGACGGATTCGCCCTGGGCACTCTCTGCGTGATCGATCAGCAGCCGCGCGAACTTACTTCGGAGCAAAAAGACGCGCTGAAAGCCATCAGTCGCCTGGTGCTGGCGCAACTGGAATTCCGCCGCAACCTCATTCTATTGAAAGAAGCCCTGAACGATCGCACCAAGGACGAGCACGAACGCCAGGCGGAGTGCACCCGGCTGCAGGCCACTCTGATGCGCGTCCTGGGCCTGCAACCGCACTGAAATTTTTCAGCGCTATCCGCGGCCGGCAAATAAACGCAATTTGTACTTCAAGCCACCGCCGCGCTGCTGCCCTGTTCTTTTCTTCCCGACTGCCACAAATCAATGTACGGCCGCAGCTCCTGCATTAATTTCCGAAACTGCCCAAGATCCAGCGACTGCGCCCCATCGCTGATCGCCTTTTCCGGCGCAGGATGAACTTCCACGATCAAGCCATCCGCTCCAATCGCCACTCCCGCGCGACACAACGCCGGAACCAGGCTGCGCTTTCCCGTCGCGTGGCTGGGATCCAGAATCACCGGCAAATGGGTCATCTCATTCAGCACTGGAATGGCCACGATGTCGCAGGTATTGCGAGTCACCGTTTCAAACGTGCGAATCCCCCGTTCGCACAAAATTACATCCGAATTTCCGTGGGCCACGATGTATTCCGCGGACATCAGCAGCTCCTTGATGGTGCTACTTAATCCGCGCTTCAGCAGCACAGGCCTCTTACATTTTCCCAGCGCCTTCAACAAAATAAAATTCTGCATGTTGCGCGCGCCCACCTGCATCACATCCGCGTACTGCGCGATCAAATCCACGTCGCGGTCGCTCATCACCTCGGTAATAATCGCCAGCCCCGTCACTTCCCTGGCTTTGCGCAGCAATTTCAGCCCTTCTTCTTCCATCCCTTGAAAGTCATACGGCGACGTACGCGGCTTGAACGCGCCCCCGCGCAGCATTTTCGCCCCCGCCGCAGCCACACCTTCAGCCGCCTGCATAATCTGTTTCTCCGACTCCACCGAGCACGGCCCGGCCATCATCACAAATTCATCCCCGCCAATTTCCGTGCCGTTTATTTTTATGCGCGTCTTGCCCTTGCGAAACTCCTTACTCACAAATTTGTACGGCGCCGAAATGGGCACCACTTTTTCCACCTGCGGCATGGCTTCGACGGACTCCAGGCACGCCGTGACGTCGCCGATGCCTACCACGCCAATCACCACTCGCTCTTCGCCTTCGATGGAGTGCACCTTGTAGCCGAACTGCTCCACCTGCTTGCGCACCTCGTCGATTTCTTCGCGCGAAGAATGCAGCTTCATGGAAATAATCATGGGCTAGTCCCTTTCCCAAAGCGTTGCCAAATAAAAAACCCACTCTCTGCGAGTGGGCCAAATCTCTTTTCGATGCTTGCCAGAGAAAAACGCCCTTCGCCGCTAGTTCGGTGGCCCGCTAAATCGAAACCAGTAATAGTTGCTCATGTCGTGGGCTAGTGTATTTCGTCTGCTACAAGGACACAATGTTTTCTTCACCGCCGGCCGGACCCCGGGCCAAAATCGCATACCGTCCGGGTTTCGAGGGGGTTTCCTCTCAGCGCACCGGCCTCGCCACGCGCCAAACGCCTTCGAGTGCTCCTCTTATACTTGACTCTCACTCCCATGATCACCACCGAGACGGCTCCCGTACTTATCCCCACGCAGCTCCGCATGTCGGACCTGATTTCTGCGCTCTCCTATGCGTTGGATTTAACCGAAGGCCAGCCCATGGGCCATGCCGTCAAAACCTGTCTCTTGGCCATGCGCCTCGCCGACATTTTGCAGCTCCCGGTAGAGCAGAAATCCGATCTGTACTACGCCACGCTATTGAAAGACGCCGGCTGCAGCAGCAACGCCGCGCGCATGTTCGACATCCTCGGCGGCGACGAGCGCAAAGCCAAGCAGGAAGTGAAATCCACCGATTGGACACGCGTTTCTTTCGACGGCCTGGAATATCTGCTGCGCAACGTCATGCCTGGCCGCTCGCGGCTCGAGCGTGTCTTTGCCATCGCCAGCGTGGCCACCAACCGTGACGCACAGACTCGCGAGCTGATCAACATGCGCTGCGACCGCGGCGCGCAAATCGCAAAAAAGATCGGCTTTTCCGAGCCCACCACCTCAGCCATCTACAATCTCGACGAACATTGGAACGGCAAGGGCTTTCCCGAGGGCCGCAAGGGAGCGGACATTCCGCTCTTCGCCCGCATCATGAATCTCTGCCAGACCCTGGAAGTTTTCGTCACCTTGAACGGCGTCAACGACGCCTTTCAGGTGCTGCGTGACCGCAGCGGTACGTGGTTTGACCCCGACCTGGTGCGCGCGGCCTGCGAGATGGAAGAAGATCAGGAGCTGTGGAGGACTATCGTCGAGGACCGCGTCCGCGACGAGGTCATTGATCTTGAGCCCATCAGCGTCTCGCAGTTTGTCGACGAGGCCAAGCTCGACAACGTCTGCGAAGCCTTCGCCAACGTGATCGACATCAAGTCCCCATACACGCACTCACACTCGCGGGGAGTAACCAGCGTAGCCGTAGCCATCTGCCAGCGCCTGCAAATGCCGGAAGACCAGATAACTCTGGTGCGCCGCGCGGCGCTCTTGCACGACATCGGCAAGCTCAGCGTGCCTAACAATATTCTGGATAAACCGGGAAAGCTTACCGCTGTGGAGTGGGAGACCGTGCGCCTGCATCCCTATTACACCCAGCGCATTCTCGAGCGCATTCGCGGATTTCAGCATCTGGCTTTCGTGGCCAGCTCGCATCACGAGCGGCTGGACGGTTCGGGATATTTCCGCAACCTGCGTGCCACCCAGATTCCGCCGGCCGCGCGGGCTATCGCAGTGGCAGATGTTTACGACGCATTATCTTCCAAGCGGCCTTATCGTGGTGCGCTGGCGAAAAGTGAAGTGTTTCGCATCATGGCCGCCGATGTACCGCACGCCCTGGACGCCGATTGTTTCGCGGCGCTCAAATCGCTCGACCTCACCGACGGAAATTAATCAATACAGTACGACGGCAATCCTGAAGCGCGTAAATCCGGAATCTTGCCCGCCCTGGCACGCCCCTACCGCCGCTGAGCGGTAACGCCCCGAGCGCAGTTTCTGTTCCAGGTCGTCCGGCAGCTTGGTCAAATCGGCGGTTTCATAACGCACCACCGACAAAGGGCGGCTGCCCGTATAGCCGCGTTCCAGTTCGCAGGTCTTGCGCGCGTCGCTGGTGACTTGCGTGGCGCGCAGGCCGCGCGCGTTCAAGCTGCCCAGCACCTGATGTTCCTGCTGGCTCAGATTCAGATTGGCTACCGCTTGCGAAAAATCCTGCACCGCAAAAAGTCCGTCGCCACCTTTTACCACTGCGATGCCCACAACGTTTAATTCCGGATCGAGAATGTTTTCGCGGTGATGCGGAGACTGCATCCACGCGGAATGAATGATGGCCGGATTGGGAGCCACGGCGATGTTCTCGGCGATCAGCGTGAAGCGCGCTCCCGCGCGTGTAGCGCGGTCCTGCACCGGCGGTTCACCAGGGAGTTGATGCGACAGTATATTTTTTTGCGCCATGCGTGCGGCATGTTCGCGCGCTGCGGCTGCCAGCGAGTCATCCCACTGCAGCGCCGGCAATCCTTGCGCGGAACGTTCGCGGTTGAGCGCGTCAAACAGAGTGCGCTCAGCGCTGGGCACTTCGGACTGCGCGTACACCGAACAGGAGGTGGTCAGCAGCGCGATTACGGAAAGCACCACCACGCGAATCAAGACCGGTAGCGCGGTGGGCACGGTGACAGACGAACTGAGTGAGCGGTTCAGTGACATGGAATGCTCCTGAACCATTGGAACAGTCGGAGTTGTGCTTCCATGAAACTTCGAGGGTCAGGCGCGTTTTCAGAAAAAACTGACCCCCTGAACAGTGGAAAAAAGCCGCAGGGACAGGTAGTTAACCTGCTGTAAATTAAGGTTTTAGGAGATTATTAGACAGGAGAGATTGTGGCGAAAAACTAGCCCCGGACGTGTACCGCGCTGAAGCTTAAAATCACGTGCCCGCCCGCAGTTGGCCGCCCGAAACTGAGCATCGGGGTGAAGCGTGAAAACATCAACATCTGGTCAAGTTGATGGCGCATATCATTACCGTTCGGCCCCGAAAGGATCTGGTAGCCGGTCATCCCACCTTGCGCATCCACGGTCACGTCCAGCAACAAGCCGTGCGGCAGCGCCAGTTCCACGTCGTGCTCGGGAGCCCATGTCGCAGGATATTCGGAAAGCGAAACCAGTTCCGCGGGACGCATCAGGTTAATAGGCACATCGTTCTGCACTGCGCGCACCGTGATGCCCGGCGCCAGAATCTGAAACACCAGCACAAACACCAGGATGGCGGAGACGAAACCGCCCGTGGCAGGCAGCGTAATCGGCCGGAAAACATTGTCGAGCAGTATCTCCGCTCGATTGCGGATCTGCACCGATCGCGCGCGCCAGCCCTCGGAAGCCTGCGCCTGCGCCGCCGCTACCTTGATGCGCACCGCCAGATCGGCGGGAGGCATCCACTTGGGCAGGCTCGAAAGCGCCGCGCCCAGTTTGCGAAACCGCTGCAATTCTTCCCGGCAGTCCGCGCAGCCCTCCAGGTGCTCCCGTACTTTCACGCGTTCGGGCACTCGCGCCGCGCCGGTCAATCCATCGTCCAGATAACCCGCCAGCTTGCCGCGCACCAGGTTACAGTTCATCGGGAACCTCCCCGACGAAGCCGGAGCCTGCAAAATCAGACTTGGCCGCGGAACCACGGTTGATTCTCCACGCCGCGGAATACGCGTCGCCGAATGGCGTGGGCCGGTCTTTCTTGACGTTGCTCTTCAATCCCGCTCTCGAAATCGATGGCGCTGGTTTCTGTTCTGGCGCCGCGTGCGCGCCACGCTCGGACAGCAGCGGCTCGAGAATTTCTTTCAACGCGCGGCGGCCCCGCAAAATTCGCGACTTCACCGTTCCGATGTTGCACTCCAGCATTTCCGCGACTTCCTCGTAGCTGAAGCCTTCCAGGTCCCGAAGAATTACCGCGATCCTAAAAACGTTGGGGATCTGTTGCAAGGCGTTCTGTACCGCCGCCTGCATTTCCCGCGTTGCCAGCTGCTCGAATGGTGAGGCGCACAGGTCTTCGATCTCCAGATGCGCGTGATCTTCGTTGAGTTCCGCGTCGATGGAAATATTTTTCTGCAGATGCCGTTTGAACCAGCGTTTGTAATTGAGCGCTTCGCGAAT
>JBBRZT010000260.1:0-5579 GCA_038236395.1 Candidatus Acidiferrales bacterium | reverse complement strand
GCGCTTTTCGTTTTGCAATTCGATGGTGGCGCGCACCGGCTGGCCCGCGAAAATATGCTCGGGCAGCTCCAGCCGCATTTCCACGCCCGAAAGCGTCGTCGAAGAAAGAATTCCGGACATTAAAATGATGGCGATCAGGCAGGCCAGCACCAGGAACAAAAGATTGTTGCCAGTATTCAGCGCCGCCAGCGCCACCAGAATAATTCCGCCCAAGTAAACCCAGCCCGCGCGCGAAACGCGATACTCCACTTTGTAGCCGATCCAGCGCAGTGGAGTGCGCCTCGCCAGCACCGGCACCAAAGTCACCGCCACCCATCCGGCTACCGCCAGTGCCGCGATTGCCGACGAACTGGCCAGCAGCAATTGTCCTAACTCCGCCGCCGCGCCGGAATACAGCGCGAGCAGCAGCGCCACCGTCAACGCCGCCAGCGCCAGCAAAAATGTGCGCACCGCGGAGCGGTCCGAGCGGGCCCACAGTTGCGCGATTGCCGAGCGGCTAAAACTCATGGGGAGGAGTCATTCCGGTTTCACGAAAAAACGCATGCAAAACTTGTGCAGCAAAAGCCAAACAGCTTCTACAGCGGAACGGGAACGGATTCCACAATCTCGCGCAGCACCGATTCCGTGGTCTCCGATTTCTTCTGCAGCGAAGCGTGCCGCGAGCTGGCCACCACGCGGTGGGAAAAAACCGGCACCGCCAGTTGTTTGAAGTCATCCGGCAAACAATAATCGCGCCCGTCCAGAAAAGCGCGCGCTTGCGCGGCGCGTTGTAGCATCAAAGTTCCGCGCGGGCTTACCCCCAGCGCCAGTTGCTCCGAATTTCGGGTGCGATTCACGATGTCCAGCGCGTAATCGTGCAGGCTGGTATCGACTTTGATCTGCGCCACCGACTCCTGCATGGCCAGCACTTCGCTCACATCCGCCACTGGTTCGAGGCCGTCCAGCGGATTTTCCCCAAGTATGCCTACGCGCTTGCGTAAAATTTCGCGCTCAGTCTCGGGCGAGGGATAGCCCATCTTGATGCGCATTAGAAAGCGGTCGAGCTGCGACTCGGGCAACGGATACGTGCCGTGATGCTCCACGGGATTCTGCGTGGCGATCACCAGGAAGGGCTGCGGCAGCGTCATTGTTTTGCCGTCGATGCTCACCTGCGCTTCGTTCATGGCCTCCAGCAGCGCCGACTGGGTGCGCGGCGTGGTCCGGTTGATTTCGTCGGCCAGCACCACGTTGGCAAAAATCGGCCCGGAGCGAAATTCGAATTCGCGCGACTCGGGATTGTAAACGCTCACGCCCAGCACGTCGCTGGGCAGCAAATCGGAAGTGAACTGGATGCGCTGAAAGCTGCAATGAAATGATTTAGCCAGCGCCTGCGCCAGCGTGGTCTTTCCCACACCCGGGACGTCTTCGATCAACAGGTGTCCGCGCGCCAGCAGGGTAATCAGGGCCAGTTGGATGGCTTCTTCTTTTCCGTAAATTGCGCGCGCGATGCTGCGCTGCAGTTGCGCTACGATTTGAGACGTGGCGGTCGGCATTGGTTGAAAACCCGGGCCCTTCCTGCTACAACTGAATCACGAACGGGCGATTAGCTCAGTTGGTTAGAGCGCTCCCCTCACACGGGAGAGGTCAAAGGTTCGAGTCCTTTATCGCCCACCACTTTTCACGCCAACCGCTATTCTAACGAAAATCACCTATGTCAACTTTTCCGCGTAGGTTGAAGTTTCTAGGTTTGAGCCTGTTCGCGCAAAATTGTCGTATAAATTAACTATGCTCACCTTCCTGCGCACTCTGGAGTTTCTGGGTTTAGGCCTATGGCTGGGCAGCGACATATTTTTGAGTTTTGTGGTCGCGCCCGGAGCTTTCAGTGTGCTGGCCAGCCGCGATCAAGCCGGCGCCATGGTCGGCTTTGCGCTGACCCACATGCACATCGGCGGCGTCATTTGTGGGGTGATTTTTCTGTTAGCCCGCTTGGCTCGCACTCGTTCTGTCGCTAGCCTCGCATCGCCGGCGGCGTTGTGCGTCCTGGTGATGATCGCCGCCACACTAGTCTCGCAATTCACGGTTAGCGCGAAAATGGCGGCGCTGCGCACTCAAGTGGGCTCCATCCAAGCCACCGCAGCGGACAACCCGCTGCTCGCCGAATTCTCCCGCCTCCACCGCGTCTCCGTCTCCCTCGAAAGCGTCGTCCTCCTCGCCGGCATCACCGCCCTGTTTCTCATGGTCCGTGAGTTCGCTCGCTAAAATTGAATCTTCAGCGATGAGCCGAATCGGTCGAAATGCACAGTCGGTCGAAATGCACAGATGGACGAGCGATCGTTTCGTCGTCATAAATGCGGAGTTGGGTGCCCCACCCTCGGATTTGTGAGGGTGGGAGTCTTTTCGGAGTTAACCGCGTACTTTTCTGCGACTCGCGACTGATTTTTTCTTTAGTTTTACCGCGACCACCTTAGCCGCAGCTTTCGCTCTCTTTTTCCGCACCAACGCCTTACTGATTTTGTTTGTCGCTTTATACCCGGCGCGCTCAAACGCCCGCCACATGTACCAGCTCGCCAGAGTGCGGTACGGCCGCCACCGCTCTCCAAACGCCAGCAGCTCCTTCGGCCTGGGCATGCGTTTCTTGCCGTAAACCACGCACCAGCCTTTTTTCACTCCCAGATCGTGAACTGGGAGCACGTCCGGCCTGCCCAGCCGAAAAATCAAGAACATCTCCACGGTCCATGCGCCGATGCCGCGGACGGAGACGAGGCGCTCGACCAGTTCTTCGTCTGACATTTTCAGCGCCTGTTCCATTGTGGGCACCACGCCGTCGATGGTTTTCTGCGCCAGGTCTTTCATGGCCAGGATTTTCGTGCCGGAGAGCCCTGCCTTGCGCAGCACCGGCTTACGAAGTTTCAACATTTCCTGGGGCGTCGGCGCGTTGCCGTTCGAACCCAGCGCTTTCACACGCGCAAAAATTGTTGCCGCCGCTTTCCCGGAAATCGACTGGTAGGCGATCGAGCGCATCAGCGACTCGTAAGGGCTGTCCATCGCTTCCATTTTCAACTGAAATTCTAAGGTTTCTTCTATCAGCCGCGCGATCCGCTCGTCTTTAGCGGCCAGCGCCGCTTTCGCCGCGCTCAAATCAAATGCCAGTGAAGGACTGGTCGTCGCCATCAAGTTCCTCGCGTAAACAGAAATCTTATCCAAAATCAGCGCCCGAAATAACCCGAAACAGTAAGTCGAAAATGTAAAACCCGTCTATCCGCTTCCGCCAATCAAACAGCCCGAATCAGCCGCTGTGCTAACATACCCCGTTTATGCAAACAGGAATTATCGGTCTGCCGCAGGTTGGAAAAACCACGCTATTCCGCATCCTCACCAAAGCCAGCGTGGAAGGCAAGCCTGGCGCTCAGGGCACGCACGTGGGCGTCGCCAAAGTTCCCGAGCCGCGGCTCGTCGAGCTGGCCAAGCTCTACAACCCTAAAAAAATCACCTACGCCACGGTGCAGTACGTCGATGTCGGCGGCATGCAGAAAGACCGCAACCGCGACGCGCTCGCTCCTCTGCGCGAAGTCGACACCATCGCCCACGTCATCCGCGTGTTCGACGATCCCTCGGTCCCGCACGCCGCGGGCAGCATCGATCCGTTGCGCGACGCCACCAATCTTGAGTTGGAACTAATCCTCGCCGACCACGACCAAATTACCCGTCGGCTCGAACGCCTCGACAAAGACTTGAAGAAAAAGAAAGACCCGGTCCTGGAAGCCGAAAAAGCCGTCCTCGAAAAGTGCAAAGCGCATCTCGAATCCGAAAAGCCCTTGCGCGAACTGGAGCTCACCCCCGAGGAGCGCAAGCCCATCGGCGGTTTTTTATTTCTGTCGCAGCGCCCCATGCTCTACGTTTTGAATCTTGGCGATGACGAAGCCGCCGAGCTCTCCACCGCCGTCGAGCGCCACAAACTCGGCGCGTTGCAGGGCCGCACCAACACCGCGGTCGTGGCCATTTGCGGACGCCTCGAAGCTGAGCTCGCCCAAATGGAAGAAAAAGAAGCCGCCGAGCTGCTCGAATCCTACGGCCTGAAAGAACCGGGCCTCAATCGCCTCATTCACGCGACCTATGAATTGATGGGCCTGATTCCTTATTTCACCGCCGGCGAGCCGGAAGTCCGCGCGTGGACCATTCGAAAGGGCGCCACCGCCGTTAAAGCCGCCGGCGAAATTCATAGCGACATCGAAAAAGGTTTCATCCGCGCGGAAGTCGTTCGCTGGGACGACCTGCTCGCCGCAGGCAGCATCGCCGCCGCCCGTGAAAAAGCTCAAGTCCGCCTGGAAGGCCGCGACTACATCGTCCAGGAAGGCGACGTCATCCTCTTCCGTCACAGTGGCTGACGTAAAATTTTGCAGCGCGTTTAAAAATGCCGCCGACCGAGACAACCCGCATCGCTTTCGCAGCCGTCCTCGGCGTCGTCGCCGCCTCCGCTAATCTCCTCGGCGGATACTTCGTGGTCTACCGCAACTGGCCGCGCCGCTACCTCCAATATTTCGTCGCCCTCGGAGCCGGCTACATGCTCGCCGTGGCGTTTCTCGACGTCATCCCCGAATCCGTCCGCCTAGCCGGCGACAATGCGTTCATCTTTATCCTCATCGGTTATTTCCTGATTCACCTGTTCGAACACACCATCGCGCCGCATTTTCATTTCGGCGAAGAAACGCACCACGAGGAAGTCAGCCACCAGCACGCGCGCACCACCATGCTGCTCGGCCTGGCCATCCACACTTTTTTCGACGGCGTAGCGATTGCCTCGGGCTTCCTGGTTTCCAACTGGCTCGGCGCGATAATTTTCCTGGCTATTTTTCTGCACAAGCTCCCCGAAGGCTTCACGGTCGCCTCGGTCGTGCTGGCCAGCGGGCAAAGCCGCCGCAACGCTATCCTCGCTTCCGGGTTATTAGGAGCAGCTACCTTATTAGGAGTCTTGCTTACGACCCTGCTGCAGAGCCAACTCAAGTACGCCCTCCCGCTCTCGGGCGGCGTCACCATTTACGTCGCTGCTACCGACTTGCTGCCCGAAGTCAACCGCGAGCCCAATTGGCGCATGGCCCTGCTCGTTTTCGTTGGGGTAGCCAGCCTGCTGATAATGCAGCGTTTGTTCCATGTATAATCGCGCTAGTGACCCGCCTCTTTTACATCCACGATTTGCAACTTTCTGACAATACATGGGTTTGATACAGTGTGTCGGCAATGGCCAGGACCGACGTCCAACTGATGCTGGACGTGAAGGCGGGCGACGAACAGTCGTTTGCCCTTCTCCTGCATCGCTATCGGACGCCGCTGGTCAATTTCCTCTACCGCATGGTTCGGAATCGGGAGCAGGCAGAGGATCTGGCACAAGAGGTTTTCATCCGGGTGTACCGGGCCCGCGCCGATTATGTGCCTAGCGCGAAGTTCACCACCTGGTTGTTCCGCATCGCCACCAACCTGGCGCTGAATTCGGTTCGGGACACGCGCCACCAGCGCATGGAAGTCTCGCTCGACGCTCCAGTCACCGTGGATTCGGAAGACGGCGACGAGCGGCCTCTCGATGTTGCGGAAAAAAATCCCAACAT
>JBBRZT010000259.1:0-5662 GCA_038236395.1 Candidatus Acidiferrales bacterium | reverse complement strand
CTTCACGCTCGTGAACACGCTCACCATCGTGCCTAACCCCGCGCTATCGATATAGTCGACCTCCGCGAGATTGAAAAGAATTTTCATGCGCCCTTTGCTGAGCAGGTCGCTCACCAGATCGCGAATCGCGGCGCACTCTTCTCCGAGTACAATCCGCCCGCTAACGTCGACAATGGTCACTCCCTCGATCAGTCGACTGACTGTCTTCATCGGCAATCTCCTGAGACTCTCTCTCGCCTGAAGAATACACCCTTTCTTGCCACTCGATTCTTGCGAACCGCACCGTAAGGTTATATAAGTCAACTATGAATCTCGAGGTCAAACGCGCCCGGGCCAACACCCAGCCGGTAAAACAGGTTCCTCAATACGGCGTCGACGCCTATTCCCTGAAGGTCCCGACGTATTTTGCGGGTGTGCGAACCGACTATGTCGAAGAGTTGCCGGTAAATCCCGACGCCTGCATCCTGGAAATCGGATGCGGCAGCGGAGGCACCGGCGCGTTGGCCCTCTCCCATAAGAAGTGCGGTAGGTATTGCGGCGTCGAGATCGACCACCAGGCTTCGGAAAATGCCAGACTATCCCTGACCGAAGTGGTCACCGGCAATATTGAAGAATTGGATCTTCCGTGGCCGCGCGAACAGTTCGACGCTGTGATTCTCAGCGAAGTTCTCGAACACTTGGTTGATCCCTGGGCAGTGATGCGCAAGCTCCGCCCTCTCTTGAAACCGGGAGGCTTGGTTTTCGCGAGTTCCCCCAATGTTTGCCATCATCACTTGATAGCCATGCTCCTTCGCGGGGAATGGAATTTATCCGACTTCGGCCCAATGGACCGCACCCACTTACGCTGGTTCACCCTCAAGTCTTACCGCGCTCTTTTCGAGTCCTGCGGATACAGAGTCGATTGGGTTGGCGAACACGCCCCATTTAACACGAAAGCGCGCATCGTAAACTTCTTCACCTTTGGCAGGTTGAAGCATCTTTTTACCGGTCAGGTTGATCTTCGCGCGCACTGCCCGTGCAACCCTCAGTAGCCGGCCCTCCCACTTGCTCTCTCTTCACCTGACGCGGCGAAATTCGAAACGCGAACGCCCGCCCTGGCTATCGCTCGACATCCCGCTCAGGCGTTTGCCGTACAGCGTAATTTCCGCGTTCATCATTTCCAGATTAAATCGCCGGTGCTCATTCTGCAGGTCGCGATAGGAAACGCCTTTCATTTTAATCGTCGACGGCCCGGTGACCGTCACCGCCAAGGTTTCTTCATATCCGGCATAGGTCAGCAGCGCCGTCAATCCGCTCTTTTGCTGCAAGAACTTGAGCTGCGCCGGAGAATTGCCTTTCGCCGCGTCACCCATTGCGCCGTCCCACGAACTGTCCGCCAGCGAACGAGCCGAGTTCTGTTCCGCGGTTCCTTGTGGCGCGCTCAGCAAACGCGTTCCTCCGCCACACGTCAAGATGAGCATCAACATCAAAATTGCTTTGCTGTAGTTCATCGCTTGCTCCCGCAGCGCCGCAGCATCGCTTTTCCGCAAGAGTAAAACACTCCGCCAACCGCTTGACCAGAAACATTTCGCCGGCGTGACCCTCATGGCACGGTAACCACGATCGCCGAACACGGTTTGCGGCTCACTCGCCGGTACGAGTGGGGCAGGGAAGCGTCGAAGTAAATCGCATCTCCGGTATCCAGAATGTGCGTGGCCGCTGCGATGTTGACTTCCAGCTTTCCACGCAACACCGACAGGAACTCCACCCCAGGATGATGGTGCGTGCGCGCTTTCCCGGCCTGCAGCGGCTGAAACTCCGCATGATACGCATTCAGCTTGCGCTCCACCGCCGCGAAATCCAGAGACTCAAAATAAAAAGATATGTCGCGCCCGTCCGGCCTCTCCGGAAAGCGCTTGCGCTCGCCGCGCCGCACGATTCCAACCACGTGCCGCTTGTGATCCTCCGAAAAGAAGTATTCCAGTCCCACGCTGAACACCAGCGCAATCCGTAGCAGGGTCGGAAGCGTGGGAAACAATTTCCCGCGCTCTACTTTCGAAAGCATAGCCGCTGAAAGCCCGCTGTGGCGACCCAGTTCCACCAGTCCCATCTTTTTCTTTAATCGCAGCGCGCGTAGTTTCTCACCGATGGCGTAGTTCTTAAGTCCTTGGTTCAACGTTGCTGAGAGCATCACCAACCTCCAGAAAATAACCACATTTGATTGCCCTGCAAAAAACTCGCCGCTATTTGATTGCCAGGAACATCACTTCTGCATCCCGGCCTGTTTGTCATTGCAGTTAAATAATTATTCTTTATAGTTAAAACTGTACTTTGCAACACTCATAGAAAGCAAGGGAGGAATTGGTCATGAAGAAACTCGATATCGTTGCAGCGGTTCTCGTTGTCGTCGGTGCGCTGAATTGGGGGCTGGTTGCCGTGGCTCACTTTGATTTGGTCGCGGCCATCTTTGGCATGAAGTTCGGGCAGGTCTCAGCGCTCAGCGCAATCGTTTACGGACTTGTCGGCCTGGCCGCTCTTTATCAAGGCCTGGGTTGGAAGGCCATTCAACGTCGGTGGCATCTGCAACCAGTTATGCAGCGCCAGACTGCAAAATAGCTCACCCGGAAGGCATAGGCTGCGGCGTCACAACCCGAGCCGCAGCCACCTTGCTTTACAATCTCGCTCCGAAAACGTGATCATCGAAACTATGGACAAGAATTCCAATCCTTCGCCGGAAAGTCATCCCGGACTTATCCTTATCGCAGGCGCTACCGGCTATGTTGGCGGCCGCTTTCTCCAGGCTCTGGAAAACCGCGGACATCGAGTCCGTTGCCTGGCCCGCCACCCCGAATCGCTACGCGATCGCGTGGCGTCTTCTACTGAAGTAGTCCAGGGCGATGTACTCGATCCGGCGTCGCTCCCTGCGGCTATGGCGGGCGTGGCCACCGCCTACTACCTTGTGCATGCCATGGGTTCCGAAAATTCATTTGAAACCGAAGACCGTCACGCGGCTGAATCATTTGCAACCGCAGCCCGCGACGCCGGAGTAAACCGCATCATTTATCTCGGCGGACTCGGCCGCGGCAATCATCTTTCCGCCCACCTCCGAAGCCGCCAGGAAGTTGGCCGCATTCTCCGCGAAACCGGCGTAACCACCATCGAATTTCGCACTTCCGTCATCATTGGTTCCGGCAGCGTATCCTTTGAAATCGTCCGTGCTCTGGTCGAAAAACTTCCGGTCATGACCACTCCCCGCTGGGTCAAAACCACAACGCAACCAATCGCCATCGAGGACGTCATCGCGTTTCTCACCCAGGCCCTCGACGTTCGCGTCGACGACAGCAAAATATTTGAAATCGGCGGCTCCGATCAGGTCAGTTACCTGGATTTGATGAAGGAGTATGCCCAGCAGCGCGGTCTGAAGCGCTGGATGATCCCTGTTCCGGTCTTGTCGCCGGGACTGTCCAGTTTGTGGCTGGGCATCGTCACCCCGGTATACGCGCGCGTTGGCCGTGAACTGGTGGAAAGTTTGCGCAACCAGACCATTGTGACGGACCCATCGGCCGCGAAATATTTTTCGGTCCGTCCCCTCGGCTTCCGTGCTGCGTTGCAGCGCGCATTAATAAACGAAGACCGCGAATTTGCTCATACTCGCTGGTCCGACGCCGTTTCTTCCGTCGGTAAAGCGCCGCAGTGGGGTGGAATCAAATTCGGCAGGCGCATCGTGGACTCTCGGGCGGTGCGCGTCCCTTACTCCGCAAGCGCCGCTTTTCAGCCTATACAGGAATTGGGCGGCAAAACAGGTTGGTATTACGCCGACTGGCTATGGCGCCTTCGCGGTCTGCTCGACCTCGCCTTCCTCGGCGTAGGCATGCGCCGCGGCCGCCGCTCTCCCAAACAACTATTTGCCGGCGACACCCTGGATTTCTGGCGAGTGGAAAAAATAATTCCGGCGCGGCTGCTGCGCCTCGCGGCGGAGATGCGCCTGCCTGGCAGGGCCTGGCTGCAATTCGAAGTGGAGCCGTCTGGCTCCGGATCCGTCGTCCGCCAAACCGCCATCTTTGATCCAGTGGGGTTGATGGGCCAGATTTATTGGTACGTGCTGTACCCCATTCATCGCTTCGTATTCGCGGGCATGCTGGCCGGGATCGTTCGAGCGATGAAACGTCCTGTTTGAGCCCACAAGAGTTTGTTTGTTGCCCTACAAAGAGTCCACACCCGCCTCATCTGCGTTTGGGACTTGATTACAGGAGTCGCCATGCGTATAACCTATTCCACTGAACGCCAGCAATCATCCGGAGACCCTTATTTGCTAAGTCACCTCCACCCCGAAGTGGAAGGCGCGGAGTTTGCCGTCTTCACCGATCCTTCGCGTCGCTATGTCGATTGCACCGACGGCGTTTGCCGACTGCTGGGCTACGATCGCCAGGAACTTCTGGCTAGCAGCATCGACAACGTCAGCTTTCACGCGGCGGAAGTGTCGAAGCTGTTCGCGGAATACTTGCAGCGCGGCGAAATGAATGGCGAATTTGTTTTACGCCACAAAACCGGAACACCCATTCCCATCCGCTACCGCGCGTTTGTTTTCACCGACGGCTGCACCGCGGCGGTCTGGGAACCCATCAAGGATTGGCGCGAGCTATATCTTGCCGCGTTGGTGGAAATCGATCCGGCAGCGCTCAAGCGCCGCGCCGAGCTCGCGCTCCAGGCCGCGCAACAGCGCACCCGCGAACTAAAAAATATCCCCGCCGCTCCAAGCTCAGAACAACAATCTCTTCGCGACGCCGCCTCTGCGCTCCAGTCATTGTTGCGCTCCACATAGCCTCTAGCCTTCGCTGCGCTGCCTTCGCCCGTCGCCCGCCAACCCTTTGCGCTGCGTCTCGGATGCGATAGTGTACGCGGGATGGCCAACCCCTCAAGCCGTGGATTTACTATGGCGATGAAAAACTCGGCCGGCCGCAGTACAACTGCGCCAAACTATTCTAGAAACAAAAAGCCGCGCTCCTGGTCTTCTCCGCGCCGAAGAGCTCAACGCCGCCTACACCGGCACGCCCGACGGCCGCCATGGTCCGATCGTCATCCGGCTATACTATGGATCGTCATTGTCGCCACCGTGTTGATTCTCGGCGGCATCGCGGCACGCTCCCTGAAAACAACTGCGAATCCAACCTGACTGAGCAATATATATGACTACCGCGAGATTTCTGATTTTGCTGATGGCTTCCCTTACCCTCGCGGCCAACGCCCCGGCCAAGTGGAAGTATTTTCGCGTCGGCAATGCCGCCGACAGCACCGCAACTCCCCGTCCGGGTTTTGCGTTGATGGGCGGCGGCGAGCATCTGGAAGCCGCCTACCGCTTCCTCTGCGAGCGCGCCAATCACGGAAACTTTCTAGTCCTTCGCGCCAACACTGAAGACAACTACGTCCAGCAGGTCAACAATGAAATCGCCGCCGTCTGCCCCCTGAATTCCGCAGCCACGATCGTTTTTTCCGATCGCGAAGACTCCGACGACCCCAAACTAATCGCCATCATTCAGCAAGCCGAAGCGATTTTCTTCGCCGGCGGCGACCAGTCCAACTACGTGCGCTTCTGGCAGGACACTCCGGTGCAGGACGCGCTCAATCGCCACATCGCCGCCGGTAAGCCTATCGGCGGCTCCAGCGCCGGCCTCGCCATCCTCGG
>JBBRZT010000258.1:0-5686 GCA_038236395.1 Candidatus Acidiferrales bacterium | reverse complement strand
GCCCGATGTACACGCTTCGTGCTATTGCCCTGTGTGCTCGCGGCGGCTCGAATCGCGCCGCTGCAAATTGATTTGTACTGTCTGCGGTTATTACATGTCTTGCGCAGACTATTATTGATAAGCTTCGAGGCGCTGGGCGTCCAGGCTCCGGAGCTTTTTCCGACGAGGAGGAAACAAAGTGGCATTGAAATTTACGAATCGCGAAGTGGACGGCGTCGCCGTCGTAGCCCTGGATGGCCGCATCGTGCTCGGTGAAGAAAGCAACGCACTGCGCGAAAAGGTGAAGGGTTTGGTCGCCGAAGGCAAAAAGAAAATCGTCCTCAATATGGACAACGTCACCTTCATCGACAGCGCCGGTCTCGGCACCCTGGTCGCCGCTCACCACAGCGCCAAGTCTCAGGGCACCGCCCTGAAACTCTGCCACCTGGGTAGCAAGTTCCAGGAAGTCCTGCAGATCACCAAACTCCTCACCGTCTTTGACGTCTACAACACTGAAGCCGAAGCCGTAGCCAGCTTCGAAAAGTAACCCCAGCTTTTGATCTTTAGGAGGCGGGGGCTTCAGCCCCCGCATTACCCACTCAATACAAAAGAGGCTTCAGCCCCTGAAGACTGCACTACCGCTCCGCAAAATCACTCCCCATCCACGCTATACATCGTAATCCCGCTCATCAACTTCGGATAAAAATCCGTCGACTTCTGCGGCATTACTTCCCCCGCAGTCGCAATCCTGATCACCTGCTCCACGTCGCAGGCATTCAACAAAAACGCGATCTGCGCCGCTCCACTATCCACCGCGTCCAGCGCCGCCCCCGCTTCCCGCTCATACGTCAGGTTCGCTTCCGCCGCCACCGATTGAGGAGTAATCCCCAATCCCGGCTCCAGAATGCCCTCATGCAGCAGCACCACATCCAACTCTCTCTGCAGGGCCGAAACATTCGGCAACAATTGCGCCAGATCCGCCCCGGGCCGCAGCGTCAGCACATAAAATGCGCGCTCCTCTTTTTCCGGCGCCGCTGGATACACGCCAATCGCCCGCTGTTCCCGTGCCGCCGTCAACTGCCGCAAAAATTCCTCGCGCCCCGTGAATTTCTCCGCTTTGAACCACGGCTCCATATATCTCCGCAGATCAGACCATTTGAAGTCCCGCAGTTTCGCAACCACCCGGTGCGTCGGCAAAATCGTCAGCCCCGCCCCCTGCGTATTTATGAACGTCATCATCGCCCGCTCGTAAGGCGCATCCTCAATAGTTTTCCCCGCCTGCCCGCGTCGTTCGTTCCTATAATTCAGCGCCGTCTCGTAGCGGTGATGTCCGTCGGCGATCACCAGTTTCTGCTCGGCCATCGCGTCCTGAATCGCCTTCACGCGCTCCGGTTCGGCAATCACCCACAGGCGGTGCACCACGCCATACTCATCGGTCATTTCCGTCGCAGCCGCCGCCGAACGTTCCGCTTCGCTCAACACCGCATCCACTCGCTTCTGCGCGTCCGAATAAATCAAGAATAATTGCCCGGTGGACATTCGCGTATGCCGCAGCAATTCCAACCGGTCGGCTTTTGGACCCGAAAGCGTGTGCTCGTGCCGGTAAATCACTCCCGCGGAATATTCTTCCAGCCGCCCCGCGCCGATAAATCCCCGCCGCGTCTGCCGCTCGCTCGTTCCCGGCACGGTGTACTCCTGCGTGTAGCCATAAAACGAAGCCGCCGGATCCCGCGTCACGATTCCGCTGCGAATCCATTTCGCAATCGCCGCCCCCGCGCGCGTATACACATCATTCCCGGGAGCGTCGCCCGGATGCACCCGCCCTTTTTCCACCGCAATCAGGTTGTGCGGGCTGCTGGCGTAATACTTCTCCTGCATCGCCGGCGAAATCTTGTCATACGGCTGGGTAAGCACGCGATCGAACGGCGCGTGCGCGGGGTTGTAGCGAAAAGCGCGAAAAGGAAAAACCTGGGCCATGTAGTCTCCAAAAATATTTTTTCATTTGCTACTCGCTAGTTTACGCGAAGCCTAAATCACATGTACATCCAGCAGCGATACCCAATACTGAAAACTTTGCAGCATGAATCCGCAAAATATCAGCGCGAGCCCCGTCGCTCCCAGCACTCGCTGCGGCAATCGGTCGGCGTAATATTCGATGAACGGATTCACCGCGATTCCCACGCCCGTAACGATTCCCGTCACCAGCCCCACGCGCAGCGCAAACCGCCAGGGATGCTACAGATGTTGCGCGAAAATCCCGCACAGCACCGCCGCCGTGCTGTAGCCAATCGTGCGAATCACCGTTCCGACGAATTGCCTTCGTGTCAGCCGCGGCCGCCGCGCTGCTTCGTAACCCAGTCCGGGCCGCATCCCGCGCCGATAAGCAAAAATCTGCCCCGTCGTTACCAGCACCGCAAACGGCACCGCGAATCGTAGCCCCACCAGGTGGTAAAGCCCGACCGCAAACCCCAACCCGCGTATCGCGCTGAAAAATCCTTCCCAGGGCAATGAATAATGATCGCCGCGCCGGGCTGCCCGATTCAGTTCGATCGCGACCGTGACTCCCGTCGTCACTCCCGCAGCCACTCCAAAAAAAAGTCCCAGCCCCAGTGCATATCCAATCCCGAACACGATCGAATACGTCACCGCCCGAGTGACCAACCGCAACGGCCCACGTTCCCCGCCCAGCAGATCGTATGTAAGATACGGCGAGCCCAGCACATCAAGGCACGTCCCCGCGATGCTTACGCTGGCCACCACGTGATGATCGATCGAATGCACGCCACGATTGTAAGAGCAACCGTGCTCGACTCCAAATCCCCATCTCGCGACAGCAATTTTTTCGTAATCATGCTTTAGAATATTCATGTGCACACCGCCGCCCCAAGCTTCTCTTCCGTCCGCGCCATAATTTTCGATCTGGACGGCACGCTCATCGACTCCAAGCTCGACCTGGTCCATTCCGTTAATGCCACACTCCGCGAACTAAAACGCCCCGAGCTCCCCGAAGAAATTATCTCCAGCTACATCGGTAACGGCGCTCCCGTCCTGGTGGCCAAATCTCTCGGCCCCGACGTCCCGCCGGCCGAACTCGACCGCGCCCTCAAATTTTTTCTGACTCATTACGAAGCGCACAAAATGGACAACACCTGCGCCTATCCCGGCGTCGCCGAAGCCCTCGAGCATCTCTCCGCCATGCCCATGGCCGTGCTCACCAACAAGCCCGAGCGCATCAGCGTGCGCATTCTCGAAGCTCTCGGCCTCGCTAAGTATTTCCGCGCCATCTACGGAGGCAACACTTTCTCCACCAAAAAACCCGATCCCCTCGGTGTCAACACCATCCTTCGCGAATTCAGCGCGCGTCCCAATGAAGCGCTGCTCATTGGCGACTCAGAGGTCGATGTGCAAACCGCGCGCAACGCCGGCATCCTCTCCGCCATCGTCAACTACGGCTTCGGCATCCACGACCGCGCCGCTCATCCCGCCGACCTCTATCTCGATCGCCTCCTCGATATCGTCCCTGCCATCTCCGCCACGCACTCCCAGAGCAGTCCCGTCTTAGACTCACAAGTTTCAGATCCGCAACATTTAAGCGAGGATGACAGATGAAAAAATCAGACGCCAACCAAACCCAGTCGGCATCGCAACTCATCTCCGAAAGAATCGCCGAACTCGGCGACTGGCGCGGGAAAACCCTCGCCACCATGCGCAAGCTCATCAAAGCCGCCGACCCCGATGTCGTCGAGGAGTGGAAGTGGATGGGCACTCCGGTGTGGTCCCACGACGGAATCATCTGCACTGGCGAATCCTACAAGAGCGTCGTGAAGCTTACTTTCGCCAAGGGCGCCTCCCTCAAGGATCCCTCCCGTCTCTTCAACTCCAGTCTCGAAGGAAACACGCGCCGCGCCATCGACATCCACGAAGGAGAAAAAGTCAACGAGTCCGCCTTCAAGGCTCTCGTTCGCCAGGCGATCGCTCTAAACAGTTCCGGCAAATCGAAATCTTCAAAGAAATCGAAGTCGTAGGCGATTCTGTCCCTGAACAGCTCCGCCATCTCTCCCGCTTGCGTTCCATCCCTGCACTTGGCAGACTCACCCCAGTGCTCATCGGCATATTTTCTGAACTCGACGCGCCCGGCGGCATTCAACGCGCCGGCCGTCATCTCGCCGCCGTGCTCACCGAATTCGCCGCCACCCGCTCCATGGAATGCCGCCTCTTCAGCCTCAACGATTCTCCGGAGCTCCATCGCATGTCCGTCGGCGGCCGCGAATTTGTTTTCACCGGTTGCGAACGCGCCAAGGGCCGCTTCGCCGCCACCGCCATGCGCAGCGCTCGCCGCCATGCCAAACTCGTCCTCGCCGCGCACCCCAATCTCGCGCCGGTCACGCAAACCATGCGCCTCGCCGCCCCGCGCATGAAAACCATCATCTGCACTCACGGCATCGAAGTCTGGGAACCGCTCTCCCCCGTGCGCCGCCGTTCTCTCCGCCGCGCCAATCTCGTTCTCGCCCCCAGCCAAAGTACCGCCGACCACGTCATCGCCCACCAAAGAGTAAAACCAGAGCGCGTCCGCGTTCTTCCCTGGGCCCTCGATCCCGAATTCGAATCCCTCCTTCCCGTCGCATCAAAAACTCCTCCGCCGTCCGGTTTTCCAATCGGCCGCGTCATTCTCACGGTCGGCCGGTGGCTCGCCAGCGAACGCTACAAAGGTATGGACACACTCATCACCTCTCTCCCGCG
The DNA here is from genome assembly GCA_038236395.1 of Candidatus Acidiferrales bacterium. Lineage (GTDB taxonomy): Bacteria > Acidobacteriota > Terriglobia > Acidiferrales > UBA7541 > Acidiferrum. The sequence goes on along the minus strand of JBBRZT010000258.1, from coordinate 967 downwards.
CCTGCTTGCCCGTTGGCCCGAAATACAGCTCGCCCTCGTCGGCGAAGGCGACGACCGCCCTTGGCTCGAAGAACTCGCAGAAAAAAATGGCGTGCGTTCCCACGTTCACTTCCTTAGCGGACTTTCCTACTCCCAGCTTGCCTCCTGCTACTCCGCTTGCGAGATTTTCGCGCTGCCCAGCTCCGCCGAAGGTTTTGGCCTCGTGTATCTCGAAGCCATGGCCTGCTCCAAACCCGTCATCGGCGGCGTCCATGGCGGCGCGCCCGAAGTCATCCTCGACGGCGTCACCGGCTACCTCGTGCAACACGGCGATGCCGCCCAGCTTTCCACCGCTCTCGAAACCTTGCTCTCCGATCCTGCTCTCGCCCGCGACATGGGCGCGCGCGGCTGCCAGCGCGTGGAGCACGAATTTCGCTTCAGCGTCTTCGCCAAAGCGCTGAAAAAAATTCTTCGCGAACTATGCGAATCCTGAACGTCACCGAAACCTACGCTCCTTTTCTGGAATTCGGCGGCCCGCCCGTCAAAGTCCACGCCTTGTCCGAAGGCTTGGCCCGCCGCGGCCACTCCGTCAACGTGCTCACCGCCGACTGGGGCCTCGAAAAGCGCTTGGGATCCCAACCAGAAGAAGCCCTGCAAACTCTCGGCTGGGATCGTTCTCCCTTCGGTTGGCGTCAAACCGAAAATGGCGTGCAATCCATCCACATCCCGTCCTGGTTTCGCTACCGCGCCTTCAGCTGGAATCCCGCGGTAAAGCGCTATCTCCGCGCGCGCTTGCAAAATTTTGACGTCGTCCATATCTTCGGTCTTTACGATCTGCTCGGTCCCGCCGCCGCTTCCGCCGCTCGCGCCAGAAAAATTCCCTACGTCATCGAGCCCATCGGCATGTTCGTGCCGATTGTCCGGAACGTCCTCCTGAAACGGATGTATCATTCATTTATAGGCAGGAGATTGTTGGCTGGCTCGAGTG
>JBBRZT010000257.1:0-5693 GCA_038236395.1 Candidatus Acidiferrales bacterium | reverse complement strand
TTGGCCAGCCGCGTTTGCACCACTTGAAATCCCTGCAGTTCGAGCGCGCGGCGCACTTTGACCGCGAATTCCAGAACAATTTCGCTTTCGCGAACACCGCCCGTCCCGCGCGCGCCAGTGTCGGTGCCTCCGTGGGCCGGATCGAGCACAACAATATTCAAGCCTGCTCGTGGCGGTGTTTGCGCAGGAGAAGTGGACGAGAACGCGCCGCCCGCCGGTTCGACGGGCCGCGCTACAGGCGGAGTAGAACTATTCGGCGGCGGTGTTTGAGCAGGTTCCTGCGCCGAAATCGCCGGAAGGGCAATAAAAGCGAGCAGCAGCGCGCATGCAAAACGGCGGTGACCCACAAGTAGCGTTTTCGACAGGGAATTTGCGGCGCGAATCGTCACGCGAAGCAGCATATCAAATCCGCGCGGTTATCTGCGGAGCGCGCAACGCGACGCAACGAAAGAGGGACGGCCTGCACCGGCCGTCCCCTGTCCGAACGCCATAGTGGCGGTGTTAGTTGGACGGCTGCGCTTGCTTTGATTCGCGACGCTCGTGAATTTTTTCGTTCATCATTTTGCGCTGCTCCGGGGTGAGTACCTTGCTCACCTGCTCGTGCTTTTCGCGATGGATGGAGTGCAGCTTGGCTTCTTTCTGATCGGCCGACAGCGAAGTATCATTCTTCACCGCGTCGGCTTGCGAGCGAGCGCCTTCGCGGATCTGTTTGATTTGCGACTTCTGGTCATCGGTCAGGTTCAAACCCGCCAGAAAGTCGCCCTTCTCGCCGCGCTGCGACTGCGTGGATTGCGACTGGTCCTGGGCCGTATCGGGCGCAGTATTTTGCGCCTTGCTCAGCGCCGGGAACATGCTTAGCAGCATGAAGCTGGCGGTTATTGCGATTTGTTTCGAGATGCGGTTCATGGGGTGTCCTTTTCTTGAGCCGGGTTCTTGGTTTGCTTTTATATAACCCGCGCTCCAGGAATGTCGCGTTGACGATGCCGCGCTAAAGAGGCTTGAGTTTTGCCTTTTGCAGCACATCGTTCGCGCTTTGACGATCCTCGCGCCAGAATGTTTTCCAGAGCTCGAGAAAATTCTTTGTGGCTGCGTCCCATTTTTCGACGGCCAGCGCGGCATCGGCGGTGGGCGCAGCGTCCGATCCCCCGACCACACTCAACAAACCTGTGGATGCCCACAGCGCCTGGCGTAGCATGACCTTGTCACCGCTTGCGGGGACGGCCAGGCCGAAAATTCCAAAGTCAGCGTCCTTTTCCGCGCCCACCAATTCCCTTGTTTTACGATCCAAGTCCGCGAGAGCCTCGATAACCCTCGCTTTGCCCGCCGCTCCTTTGCTGCGCACCGCGATGGTTGCCTGCATGTCTTTTGCCTGGCGCATCGCAGCAGAGAGCTCCGCGACATTTTTGGCCAACAAAGATTCCGCGCTAAACATTTTCTGCAGATCGACTGGCGACGTTTTCACTCGCGGATCCATCTTCACCACCAGTGGCTGTTCATAACTCGTCCCGTTTACGGTTAGCTTCGCCTTGTAGCGGCCTGGAAGTGCGTGAGGCGCCGACGGGCCATAAAAAGAACGCTTCACATCGGCGGGAAGCGCGTATTGCAGGTCCCAGACGAACCGATGCATCCCGGCCGTGGCTGAAATTGGCTGCGGGTCGTGAACCCAGTACATCGGAAATTCCATTTCGTCGGGGTTAGTTGTTTTCAAAATGTCGTCGCTGGCAAAGCGCCTCACCAAGTTTCCCGACAAGTCAAAAATCTCCAGCTGCAGCGGCGTGGAGCGCGTCTCTTTCAAGTAGTAGTCCAGAACCGCGCCATCCGGAGGATTCGCAGCTTGCGGCTCGTCGAGCGGCACCGGCGTGCCCTCGTCGGATCCGGGACGCACGCGATACGCCGTGGCCGGCTCAAAAAGCCATGCCGCGGCCTGCGCGACTTCCGCGGTCATTTGCCGCAGAGGTGTCACGTCATCGAGAATCCAGAACGATCTGCCGTGCGTGGCGATCACCAGGTCGTCGCCATGAATCACCAGATCGCGCACCGAAGTGGTGGGCAGGTTCAACTGCAGCGGTTGCCAGCGATCGCCGTCGTCGAACGAAACGAAAACGCCTTTTTCCGTGCAGGCATACAGCAATCCTTTGCGCACCGGGTCTTCGCGCGCACAATTCAGGAAATATCCGTCGGGGATTCCATTCGAAACCATCTGCCACGTTTTTCCAAAATCGCGCGTGCGATACAAATAGGCGTGCAGGTCATCCAGCCGGTGCCGGTCCACAGCCGCGTAAGCGGTGCCCGCCTCGAAGTGCGAAGCCTCGATGTGCGTCACTTTGCTCCACGCGGTAATCTCCGGCGGCGTCACGTTGCTCCACGTTTTTCCTTCGTCCTGCGTCAGCTGGATCAGCCCATCGTCGGTGCCCGCCCAGATTTCTCCTTTTTGTACATACGAGGGCCCGAGCGAATAAATCACGCCACGCCGTTTTTCTTTTCCCGAGTCGGCGATTGTCGGCGGATCGAGATTCGGCGGCGCGCCAGGATCTTCACGCGTCAAGTCCGGGCTGATTACCTGCCAGGAGCCGCCGCCGTCGGCGGTGCGAAACAATACTTGTGAAGCAAAATACAAAACATTTTTTTCGATGGGAGAAAATACCAGCGGCAATGTCCAGGTGCGCCGGTAATCGCCGGGATGCGCCAGCGTCGGCGGCATCGGCTGGGTCTGCTCGTTATCCAGATCCTGCCGGGCCACAAATCCGCCGTAGACCACGTCGGGATTTTCCGGATCGGGCGCGATGTAGCCGTTTTCGTCTCCGGCCTCGATCGGCCGCCAGTCGTGAAAATTCAGCGCGCGATATTTTCCCCGGCTGGGCGTAGCGGCCGAGCCGCTGTCTTGTTGCGCGCCATAAACCCAATACGGAAAGCGGTCGTCGGTGATCACGTGATAAAACTGCCCGGTCGGCTGGTTGTACCAGGAGCTCCACGTCTCTCCGCCATTTCGCGTGATGATGGTTCCCTGATCGACGCCCATGATCATGCGGCGCGGCTCATCGGGATCGATCCACAGTTGGTGATAATCGTCGCCGCCCGGCGCGCCCTTGAAGGCCAAAAAAGTTTTGCCGCCGTCGCGCGAGCGATACAGCGTGGTGTTCGGCACGTAAACGGTGTCGGGGTCCTTGGGATCGACGGTCACTTCTTCGAAATACCAGCCTCGCTGCCAGATCCGTTTGTCGTGAGACATCAGCTGCCAGTTCTCGCCGCTGTCGTCGGAGCGATACAGGCCGCCGGCTTTCGCGTCGACGATCAGATAAATGCGTCGCGGATTGCTGGGCGCAAACGCGATTCCCATGCGCCCGACTTCTTCGGACGGCAATCCATGGCCGGTGAGCGCTTCCCAATGATCGCCGCCGTCGCGCGAACGGTACAAACCGCTGCCCGGGCCCTTTGATGGCGGATAGACATTCCACGGCGGGCGCCGCGTCTGCAGCAGCGCGGCGTAAATCGTGCTGGTATTTCCCGGTTCGAATGCCAGATCGACGGCGCCGGTATTTTCATCGTGAAATAAAATGCGCTGCCACGTCGTGCCCCCATCGTTCGAACGAAATACGCCACGCTCGGTGTTCGGCCCGTAGGCATGCCCCAGCGCCGCAACGAAAACTTTGTTGGGATCAGCGGGATCGACCAGGATGCGCGCAATCTGCTGCGAGTCCGTTAATCCAATGTGGGTCCAGGAATTGCCGCCGTCCGTGGATTTGTACATTCCGTTGCCGTAGGCAATATCCGAGCGCATGTCCGATTCGCCGGTGCCCACATAAATCACCGAGGGATTGGAAGGCGCGACGGTAATGGCGCCGATTGAACCGACTGGCTGCGAGTCAAAAATTGGATTCCAGGTTCGCCCGGCATCGTTAGTGCGCCACACTCCACCGTCCACCGAGCCAAAATAGAATAATTCCGGTTGCCCGCGTACTCCTGTGACCGCCAGCGAGCGCCCACCTCGATGCGGCCCGATGGAGCGCCAGCGCAATTCGCTGAATAGTTTGCCGCCGAAGCCTGAAGAGGCATCCTGACCGGTTGCCGGCGAAGCGTGCAAAGCGATGCATGCGATAACAACAGCGCCTAACAATACAAAAATTGTCGTTAGCCTGCGCAAAATGTTCACGAGGGCTCTCTCCGGAAAGCAGAAAACTATTCGAGCGTGTGGGAAGTATATCTCAGCGCCGGGGCGGTCAAAGCAGGGGCTATTGAATTTGAATCGAAGGTTTTTTCGATGTTGAGAGAAACGCGCATCGGCAATTAATCGACGCGCGCGCGGGAGAAAAAACTCAGGCGGTCTCGACGGCTTCCGCTCGAGGGTCGGCCAACATGCGCGTGCGCAGTTTTCGCGTCGCGGCGTACACGCCGAATCCCGACGCCATGATCAGCGCTCCGAAGACCAGCCCGTTCATGCCCAGCACCGACTGGCTCTCGCTTTCGAAAATCGCGATGAGCAGAAGCGCCAGCGGAAATACTCCGGCGAGAATCGCGCCTGTCAGTCCGCCCGGAACGCGGAACTCGCGCTTCAACTGCGGTTCGCGAATGCGCAGCGCCACCAGAGTCACAAACTCCAGCATCAGCGCCGCGCCGTAAAGCATGATGTCCAACGTCACCAGCCGTTTAAATCCCAGCCCCAGGCACAACGCCCACAACGTGGCGCACGCGAGAATCGCTACCCACGGAGCATCCGTTCGGGCGCTGGTCTTAGCGAAAATTTTCGGCAGCATGCCGTCGCGCGCCATGGCCAGCGGCAACCGCGAATAGCTCATCACCAGCGCGTTGAACATTCCGAACGCGCTCATCATCCCGCCGAGCACCACCAGGAAGCGGAGCCATTCGAAGCCCGCAACTTTTCCGCCAACCAGCCCGGCCACCGTGGCCCACGAGCCGTCTTCCGCGAAAGCGGTCGCGGGCACGCCCATCAAATACACGGCCACGAAAGGCAGCACGTATGTGAGTGAAACCAGCACAACCGCGGCAATCATGGCCTTGGGATAGGTGCGCTGTGGCCTTTCCACCTCCTGCGCGATGGTCGAAGCATTGTCCCAGCCCATGTAGTTCCACATCGCCACCAGCACGCCGCCGAGCAGCCCCAGTCCCGCGCCTGTTTCGGTGGCGTGGCCGCCGACCGCGAAAGCCCCGGCCCGCACTGGCGCCAGCACCACGATCAGCGCGAAGGGCGCCGACAACAAAAAGAAAAGCCACAGCGAAGTAATGCCCACTACTCGAATTCCCGCGAGATTCAACGCCGCGCAGGTGACCACCACGAAAAGTCCGGCGAGCACGCCGTGATTTCCAACTCCAAACCACGGCGACATCTGCTTGAGGTAAAAGACAAACAGCGTCGGGTAAATGGCCATGTCAAAAATGCTGGCGGCCAGCGACATCCACGCTTCCTGAAATCCCCAGAAGTTTCCCAGCCCGCGGCGCACCCACGCGTAGTAGCCGCCTTCTTCCGGCAGCGCGCTGGACAGCTCGCCGATCATGAACGCCGTCGGCAGGCACCACAGCACCGGCAGAAACAGCAAAATCAAAATTCCATGTCCGTAGCCCGCGCCGCTGACGATTTCTTCGGTTCCGTACGTGCCGCCGGACACCATGAAAAACGTGGCGGCCACAAGAGGCCAGAGCGTCAGCTTGGCGACTCGTTTTTTGGGGATGGAAATTGC
>JBBRZT010000256.1:0-5696 GCA_038236395.1 Candidatus Acidiferrales bacterium | reverse complement strand
TCGAACGCCAGCTGAGCTTGTTTTCGTAGTGCCTCGGAGCGCCCAACGACGCTTCTGTGCCCGCGCACCGCGGCAAGCGCGAAGGAAGCCACAGCGAGATAGCGAAGCGTGTAATTGTGATAGGAGGCTTGAGCTGGGATAGCCAGGTCGGGCAAAGCCAGCACCGCCGCGGCGCTGTCCACGAGGTGGTTTGCAAGGCTGTCTTTCAGAGAGGCATCGAACGCCGGATGCTCATACAGCCAATCGAAGGCCAGGGACAAACCTACGACCTGCATCCAGAGACGAGAGGCAGAACCCTTCGGCGATGAGGGCAATGCACGCATTGCGGCGATGGCACGTTCAGCAAACTCGTTTTTTCTGGTGAGCTGCCAGGACAACGCCCAGCCGGGGATGTCCTCCGGGGGTCGCAGGCCGGCGTCGAGACGGGCTTTTAGAATCCCTATACCACTGAAGGGGTCGTCAGGCAGCAACAACATCGAAGGCCGCCGGGGAGATTGATCGAACTCGTCGAGGAGTTTTCCAGGGAAGGCCGCGGCGCCCAATAACGCCGCTGAGAATTGTCTCCTATTCACTTTCACGTTGGAAAACTCCAGGGGCGAATGAATCTCAAACTGCTGCCTTCTTCGCCCCGGGCGATATCGCAAATATGGCCGCAGCGCCAATCATTCCGGCGACCGCGATCACGTTCCATGCCAGTTCGTAACTGTGGCGTGCGTCAAAAATTCTGCCCACGATCCAGGGCGCGCCCCACTGGCCCAGCGAATAACCCATGATAATCAGGGCCAGTAGTTTCCCGAGCGAGGCCGTGCCAAAACATTCCGCGGTCACCAACGGAATCAGCATGTAGTCGGCGCCCATGGAAAACCCAAAAACGGCCACGAAGCCCCAGATCACTATCGGAGTGTGCGAGAAACCAATCAGCAGGACCGAAACGCTGAGCGAAGCGTAGAAAAACGCCATGATATTTTTCTTGCGGAAGCGATCCGCGAGATAGCCGACCAAAACGCGTCCGCCGAGGCTGGCTACCAGAAGCGCGGTGAAAAATCGCGAGGCCGTCATGGCGGAATAGCCCTGATCCTTGAGAAACAGTATGAAGTGTTGAATCACTGCGCCGATAGCCCCCACCACCAAAGTGGACCCCGCCAGTATGAGCCAGAAATTGGTGGTGCGTACGGCGTTCCGAATGTTGCCTGGCGCGGCGGCATTGTCAGGAACGCTCGAACGCGAACGATCAGCATCTGCTAACCCAGCTCCGTCGGGCAGCAGCCCCAAATCCGCGGGGGCAGAGCGTGTGACCAGCAGGCCGACCGGAATGAGCACAACCATAATCAACAGGCCGATAGCTTCCAGCGCGTGGCGCCAGCCGAAATCTCGAATCAGATAGTTGCTGAGCATCGGAGCCGCCACGCCGCCAAGGCCCAGTCCCAGGTACACATAACCCATGGCGCGGCCGCGCCGGGCTTCGAACCATTTGGCTACCAGGACCTGATTCGCAATCGGACCGGCCAGCACGTAGCCCATTACTTCTGTGATGCACAACAGCTCGTAGTGCCACAGTTTGGTCATCCATCCCATGAGCATCAGCGAAATGCCTACGAGGCCGACACCCGAAAGAATGACCCATCGGGCGCCGATCCGGTCGATGACGACCCCCGCTACAAGCCCAAAGGGCAGGCCGGCGATCAAAAATCCCAGCAGAAATCCTTGCGTTAGTTGCGCCCGAGTGAATCCCAGCGAATTGACGAGCGCGGGGTAAAAAACCGGGAAGCCGTAAAAAATGATGCCAACGGCAAAGAATAGATTCAAAAATGCCGCAACGACAATCCACCAGCCATAGAAAATCCGCGTTGATTGAGAAGTGGGCACGAAGCGTTTGCCGGCCCTATCCGGCAGGAGAAACATATGTGACGCCGCTTCTTTTGTCCAAGCTCTTTTGCGTAAAGTGATAGATTTGTTTCCGGGAAAAACCAGAGTGAACTTGCCTATTTTGCGGCTGGGTGCGGTCAAGGACGTCGAGCGTTTCAAGGAGCACTTACATTCCCTCGGGCTGAATATTCCTTGCGACTCGTCCATCGTCTCCGGGCCGGAGTCACCTTTGCGGCAACCGCTTTCGCGCGCCGGAATCACCCTCGCCAACAGAATCGCAATCCAGCCCATGGAAGGTTGGGATGCCACTCGCGACGGAAACATCAGCGAGAGCATGCTGCGCCGCTGGCATCGGTTGGGCTGCAGCGGCGCAAAACTAATCTGGGGTTGCGAAGCAGCCGCCGTCTCTCACGCCGCTCGTGCCAACCCTAACCAGCTGATGGTTTCCGCACATACTCTAAAAGGCCTGCAACAGCTGCGCACCACCATGATGGAAGGGCATCGCGAAACGGCTGGTTCCGACAAAGACCTTCTGATCGGCTTGCAATTGACGCACTCCGGCCGCTATTGCCGTCCTAACGAACACGCAAAACCTGAGCCGAAGATACTCTATCGGCACCCGATCCTCGACCGGCGGTTGGGATTGACCGCTGAATATCCCCTGCTCACGGACGGTGAGATTGGCAAGATCATTGAAGACTTCGTTCGCGCGGCACATTTGGCCAGAGAAGCTGGCTTCGATTTCGTCGACATCAAGCATTGCCACGGCTATCTCGGGCATGAATTTCTCAGCGCCCATACCCGCGAAGGAAATTACGGCGGAAGTTTTGAGAACCGCACACGATTTCTGCGCGAAGTGGTGGATGGCATTCGTTCGGAGGTACCAGACTTACAGATTGGAGTGCGTGTTTCCGTGTTTGACACGGTGCCCTTCGTCGCTGATCCGTCCCGATCTTCCAGGGTAAAGCTCGGTCCGGGAATCCCCGAAGCGCTCAGCGGTTTGATCCCATACCGCTGGGGATTCGGCGTAAACCCGCTTATCCCCACAGAGCCGGATTTAGGCGAGGCCAGTCGTTTCTTATCGCTACTGGAGAGCATGGAGATTCGACTGGTGAATGTTACCGCGGGGAGCCCTTACTACAATCCCCACGTTCAACGGCCCGCGCTATACCCGCCGTCGGATGGATACCAGCCGCCTGAAGATCCGCTCGTCGGCGTGGCGCGGCAAATGAATGCCACGCGCGACTTGAAGCAGCAGTTCCCAAACCTGATTATCGTCGGCACTGGGTACACTTACCTGCAAGACTTCCTGCCGCACGTAGCCCAGGCGGCACTGAGAGAAGGCTGGGTGGATCTCGTCGGCATCGGGCGGATGGCCTTGACCTATCCGGAACTTCTGTGGGATGCCTCCATGGGAAACACTGTGGACCACAAGCGCGTATGCAGAACGTTCAGCGATTGCACCACCGCACCGCGAAAAGGGCTGCCCTCCGGCTGCTATCCGCTCGACACCTACTACAAAAACTCAGACCATGCGGCGCAGTTGAAGGTTGCGAAAGCACAAACATGAATATCGAATCGCTGGTCAAGCGGCAGATACTTCGCCGCAAAGTGCATGGCATAGCGGCGGCCCTGTTGCCCTTCGAAAGCGACGGGCGAATCGCGGTCGAAGCTTTCCAGCGTCATTTGGTGAATACCCACCGCGCAGGATTAATGAACGCGGTGAACATGGACACTGGTTACGTGAACTATCTTAGCGATGCGGAAAAGCAGGATGTACTGCGATGGACGCGGGACGCGCTGGGAAAAGATGTACCTTTCGTTGCGGGTGCGTATATAGAGGATCAACCGGGCGACATTGTCGTGCTGTATCGCCGGCAAACGGACAGCATCGTAGCCTCCGGCGCGATACCAATCCTGTTTCAGACCAGCCGGCTGCACGGAAGGACCGCCAGAGAAAAGGTCGAGGTCTATCAAGCAGCCGCGCGCGGGTACGCTCAGGTGTTAGCCTTCGAGCTAGGCCGTATGTTCGCGCCCAATGGCGAAATATTCGACCCGGAAACATTCTTAGGCTTGATGGAGATCCCGGAGATCAAGGGGCTGAAGCATTCTTCGCTCAATCGACTGGTGGAACTGGAACGGCTCTCGCTGCGCGATGCGAATCGTCCGGATTTCCGCATCTACACCGGAAACGATCTCGGTATCAACATGGTCGAGTATGGCTCGGACTATTTGCTCGGCCTCGCAACCTTTGCTCCAGAAAAATTTGCTGAGAGAGACAGACTCTGGGAGCAAGGTGATGCCGGTTACTACGCCCTTTCCGATGCCTTGCAATATCTCGGAAACGTGGCGTTTCGCGAGCCGGTTCCGGCCTACAAACATTCCGCCGCCGTATTCCTGCACCTCATTGGGCGTGCGCCTTCCAGCCTGACGCATCCCAAAAACATTCAGCGTCCGCCGTGGGAAGCTGAAATATTGCGAGACTGCGCGCGGCGTTTAGGATATGAAAGCATCTGACGCCGAGGCCGTGCGTATACAGTCGGTATCGGCGAAAAACCTGGAGACCTCAGTGACCAACAATGACTTGAGCCGCAGAACATTTCTACGTACTGCCGCTCTGAGCGGGGCGTCGCTCGCATTTTCCGATCGGCTTCTTTCGGCGGACAAGCGCTCCGCGCTTCTTTTCACCAAATCATCGGGATGGGAGCACGACGTAGTAAAAATAGTCGACGGGCAGCCAAGCATCGTCGAACGGGCTGTACGTGAACTGGGAAAAAAGCACGGCTTTGAGGTCAGTGCCACCAAGGACGGACGAATTTTCGATTCCAGCGAATTTCGTGCTCACTCGGCGCTGTTATTTTTTACCACCGGCGATCTGACCAAGTCCGCAACCGATGGGCAGCCGCCCATGACCGAACATGGAAAACAGGCCTTCCTGAACGCCGTGGCTGAGGGACTTGGATTCGTCGGCGTGCATGCCGCCAGCGATACGTTTCATACCCTGCCCGATCCCGAAGATCACTCCAACCGATACGTTGCCCACGGCGAAAGCAGCGATCCTTATTTACGAATGCTGGGTGGTGAATTTATCGTCCACGGCAGCGATCCGCGGTTGCAGACCGCCAGCCTGATCGTGAATGATGCGAACTTTCCGGGACTCCAGGGAGTGCATTCGCCGGTGCCCTTTAACGAGGAGTGGTATTCGCTTAAAGATTTTGCGCCCGACATTCACGTAATTCTGACGCTCGACACTAAGGGCATGAAAGGTGAGTGTTATCAGAGGCAGCCTTATCCAGTCACTTGGGCGCGGAAGCACGGCATCGGCCGGGTGTTCTATATGGCCATGGGTGATCGCCCCGAGGATTGGCAGGATGCATTCTTCTTGAATCTTCTCGGCGGCGGAATCCGCTGGTCTATCGGAGATGCAAACGCAATCTTGAGTAAGAATCTAAAGGAAGTTGCTCCAGGTTACGCCGAAATCCCGCCGCCACAGCCGCCACCGCACAAATGATGTTCGTGCTTAAAAACCCATGTTTCCGGAGACCCGCCTTGATAAAAAGTATTTTCACGTCGGCTATTTTGATTGGGCTTACCGCGATAGCTGTCTTGGCCCGTCCTGATTCGCTTGATGGTCAGGCCGAAACTGCACCAGCGGCAACAGCGGCCAGCTACGACTGGCCTGTGTATGGAGGCGCTCCGGAAAATAATCACTATTCGCCTCTCGTGATAATCAATCGCGACAACGTCACGAAACTGACGGTGGCCTGGAGTTTCGATACCCACGAAGAAGGCGGCCTGCAGACCAGTCCAATCATCGTCCATGGAGTCCT
>JBBRZT010000255.1:0-5720 GCA_038236395.1 Candidatus Acidiferrales bacterium | reverse complement strand
CTTTGCGATCGCTGCATCCGCGGCTGCGACGAAATCAAAAATAATTTCGTGCTGGGCCGTATGGGCAAAGGATATTCCGCGGGCATCGCCTTCGATTTGAACGTGCCCATGGGCAACTCCACCTGCATTTCCTGTGGCGAATGCATGGTTTCCTGCCCCACCGGCGCGCTCACCAACAAAGGCGTCGCCGGCACCTCTATCGCCCCCACCGGCAGCGAACACGAATTCGACGCCGAAGAGCTGCTGCAAATTCCCGTCTTCAAGGGCGTCTCCGGCACTTTTCTGGAGCTGAACCGCGGTGCCATCGTGAAACGCCGCTACCGCAAAGGCGAAATCATCTGCCGCGAAGGCGAATTCGGCTCCACCGCTTTCTACATCGTCGAAGGTTCCGCCAAAGTTTCCATTTCCACGCCCATCGCGCACGTAAAAACTCACGGTGGCGCGAAAGGTTTTTTCAAGCGCCTCACCAGCACGCTGGTCGACCGCCGCGAAGACGTCCGCGAAGAAGAAACTCGCGACCGCACCATCCCCATCGACGCCTCCGTGGACCTCAATTACGGTAATCCCGTAGCCTCGCTCGGCCCCGGCGATCTTTTCGGCGAAATGACCTGCCTCAATTTTTATCCGCGCTCCGCGACTGTGCGCGCGGAGTCCGATGTCGTCGCCTACGAAATGCTGCGCAACGTCCTCGATATCATGATGAAGAACAAAACTTTCCGCGCGCAGATCGACGCCAGCTATCGCGAGCGCGCCCTCGAAAATCATCTTCGCGGCGTGCCCATGTTTGCCGATCTCTCGCCCGACTTTATCGAGCACCTCAAGCAAAGCGTCGAGTTGCAGCGCTTCGCTCCCGGAGAAGTGATCGCCCGCCAGGGCGATCCCGCTGACTGCTTTTACCTGGTGCGCATCGGCTTCGTGAAAATCTCCGAAAACTATCCCGGCGGCGAAATGGTTCTCGCCTATTTATCCCGCGGAGATTATTTCGGCGAAATCGGCCTGCTCGGCGGCGGCGTGCGCACCGCCATGTGTACCGCGCTCGATCACGTGGAGCTGGTGCGCATCAATGGCGACGATTTCCGGCAGATGGTCGAGCGCTTCCCCACCGTTCGAACCGGCCTGGAAGCGGTGGCCACCGAGCGTCGCCAAGCCAACGAACAGCGCCTGAAAACCGTCGACAGCGTGCCGCTCGATCAATTCCTTTCCCAGGGTCTGATGGAAGCGCAAAGCTTGCTGGTGCTCGATTTGCAAAAATGCACGCGCTGCGATGCCTGCGTCAACGCCTGCGCCGACGCTCACGACGGTGTCACCCGCCTGGTGCGCGACGGCCTGCGCTTTGAGCAATACCTGATCGCCACCAGTTGCCGCCAGTGCCGCGATCCTCTTTGCATGGTGGGCTGCCCCGTCGGCTCCATTCGCCGCCGCAATTCTCTGGAAGTGATCATCGAAGACTGGTGCATCGGCTGCGGCCTGTGCGCGCGAAATTGCCCCTACGGAAATATCAATCTGCATCCATTCGAAGTCATGAATGAAGATCCCGATCATCCCGGACGCACCAAAGCGGTCTTAAAACAAAAAGCTACATCCTGCGATTTGTGCACCAATCTGGAAGAACCCAGTTGCGTCTACGCTTGCCCGCACGACGCCGCTCATCGCGTCGATCCCAAAACATTTTTCGCCGACGCGATTGGCCAGTCTTCCAGCAATTGAAAGGGAGCCTTTGACGGATGCGCATTGACGCCAGCCAACGCCACTGGGCCATCGCTTCCGCAGTTATCCTTTTGCTCTCGGCCATTGCGTACCACGTCTACGTCTACAATTCCGCGCTCGGTGCGCGTGGCGGAAGCCCCGCCGGACTCGCATTCGGCATCCTCGGATTCGCATTCATGCTTTTTGCCGCGCTGCTTGGCGCGCGAAAACGCGTCCCCGTTTGGCGCATCGGCCGCGCGCAGGCCTGGATGCGCGGCCATCTGTGGCTCGGCCTGCTCAGTCTTCCCATCATCCTTTTTCACGGTGGATTTCATTTTGGCGGCACGCTCACCCGCGTGCTGATGTGGCTGCTGATCATTACGGTGGTCAGCGGCCTCTTCGGCGCAACTCTGCAGCACTACATTCCCCGCGTGATGACCGCCGACGTTCCGTTCGAAACCGTCTACGACGAAATCGGCAACGTCCGCAATCTCCTGCTCGAAGAAGCCGACCGCTCCATGGAAGCGCTCTGCGGCTCGCTCGGTTTCCGCAAATCATCACAGGAAGAAATTCAGCGCGCCGGAGGCTTCACCGCCATGCGCCCCATGGCGGCCGCCACGGGAGGCGCTGCCGTCGCCGCCGCGGCTGAAATTTTGCTGCTCACCGAAGAAGAAAGCGCCCCGCTTCGCCGTTTTTATCTCAACGAAATGCGCCCGTTTCTCCAGCGCCCTTCCGAGCGTCGCCTCTTGCTCTCCGACGCAGGCAAAGCCCAGGTGGGCTTTGGTGGGCTGCGCACGCTATTACCCGCGCGCGCCCACCCCACCGTCGACGATTTGCAGGATATCTGCGAAGAAGCGCGCCAACTCCAGAAGCAGCAGCGCTTGCACCACTGGCTGCATCTCTGGCTTCTGGTCCACATTCCGATTTCGCTGGCGTTGATCGTACTAGGCGCCGTGCACGCGGTGATGGCATTGAAGTATTGACCGAATGTTCTTGAAGGAACTGCAGCGGCAGTTGGAAAAAATAAAACGTGGCCAGAAATCGCACCACAAAAAAACTCGCGCAACGCATCGACCTCAATTATTTCAAACGGCCGACTCCGCTGAAGCGCGCCAAATTTTGGCTGAGTCTTTTATTGCCGCTGCTCGCCATCGTTTGGATTTCCTGGTACGCCGCGCACAAAGACGCCCGCGTCTACAGCAGCGGCCGCATGTCGGAACCTCACGCCATCCTCGAAAAAGAATGCGCCGCGTGCCATGTGCAGAAAGCCTCAGCCTTTTCCGCCAAGCCCGACAATCAGGCGTGCCTCGAGTGCCACGACGGACCCATCCATCACGCCAGCCAGATCACCACGCCCGACTGCGCCACCTGCCACACCGAACATCGCGGCCGCATCAACATCGCCGCGGTCAGCGAAAA
Organism: Candidatus Acidiferrales bacterium; assembly: GCA_038236395.1. Classification (GTDB taxonomy): domain Bacteria; phylum Acidobacteriota; class Terriglobia; order Acidiferrales; family UBA7541; genus Acidiferrum. The sequence goes on along the minus strand of JBBRZT010000255.1, from coordinate 2,615 downwards.
ATCCTGTGCCGAATGTCACGATGACCTGCAAACCGCCGGCCGGCCCACACGCTACTCTCCGCACATTCGCAATTTCGGCGGTGGCCACCCGGAATTCGCAGCCCTACGCGACAATCATCGCGATCCATCCACAATCAAACTGAATCACGCCATCCACCTCAAACCCATTCGCCGCGGCCCCACCGGCCCCATCGTCCATCTGGATTGCGCCGATTGCCACCGCCCTGCCGCCGCGAAAACGTCGTGGACGTACGCCGACGCAAACTATCTGCCCATCAACGGAACCGCATCCCCGGACTCCCGATCGATCAACGCCCATGAAACCAGCTCGCTCGTCCCGCGCACTCCATCGACCGGCCGCGAACTCATGGCCCCGGTCACCTTCGCAAACTCCTGCGCATCCTGTCATCTGCTCACTTTCGACAAGCGCTTCAACGAAGGCGTCCCGCACGACAAACCCGAAGTCATCCACGCCTTCCTCAAGAAAAAATTCCAGGATTACGCCGCCGCCCATCCAACCGAGCTGCGAACGCCTCGCGATCCCGACCGCGACCTGACCGGCAAGCCGCTCGCGCCTCGAATTCAATCGTTCACCGCAGCAGACTGGGTTGCCGCCAAAACCGCCGACGCCGAGCAACTCTTGTGGCGCAAGACCTGCCTGCAATGCCACCAACTGTCATTCGGCGCAAATCATTCCTTACCTGTCGTGCAGCAGAACATCGCTCAAAACAGCAACGCGCTGCCGCAAATCGCCGACTCCCACGTAATCACCCGCTGGATGCCGCACGCAAAATTCGACCACGAAGCCCACGGCGGCTTCACCTGCGTCAGTTGCCACGAAAAGGCACTAAGCAGCTCCGACTCCAGCGATTTGCTCCTGCCCGGAATCAAAACGTGCCAGACCTGCCACGCTCCCGGCCCGGACCACGCCGAGTCGCGCTGCTTCGAATGCCACACTTATCACGATTGGTCTCAAAGAAAAGAAATCACACCGAAATTTAACTTCCCGCCGCTGAAAACCGGCGGGCGATGATTCTCGCGCAAGTCGCGCCCACAAAACCAGCGCACTCGCCCCTACACACGCCCACTTCATGAAAAAGCTACAATAACGTTTCGCCATGCCGCCTGAATTAAGGGAGGGATCACGTGCTGGAAAAACGACGGAATTTTCTAATTACTTCTGCCGCGATAACAGTATCCCTGATTTCGAGATCCTTCGTGGCGCTTGGACAGTCACGGCGCAAATCACTCCCGGATCCGCCGACGCCCGGCGACCCTCAACAACGCGACAAGCTAGCTGATCCTTCAGACCCTAAAGCCGCGCAGCAGGCCAAAGTGCAAAATCGCGAGCGGCAATTTCGCGACGATGTCGACAAACTAGTTCAAATTTCCAACGAATTGCGCGAAGAGCTGAACGCCGCTCCTGCTTCTAACGTGTTATCCGTGAAAATGTATAAACGTGTGCAGGAAATTGCCAAGTTGGCCAAACAGATGGAATCTACCTTGAAAGGGTAGACTACTGCTGCGAAAAGTTAATTCTCTTCGCCTTCTTTGGGAACTTCACCCGGCATCGTGAATTGATGCGCTATTTTTCCGTTGTGCCCGTTCTCTTTCGTTTCCTTGGGCGCTTCCTTGACCAGTCCTTCCAGCGTGCTGGTGGAGTGTTCGTCCACGGCGCTGACCGCCGCGACCAGACATGAATACAGAAACGCCTTGATCCCCGTTCGAAACTGCTCCGCGGATTGTTCCGCCGCGCGCGACACGTCCGATTCCAGCGTGCGCCGCCTCGATTCATAAACCGAACGGCTCTCCGCGTCCAGCGATGCCAGTGACGACGACGCTCGCTGCGTGGCTTCCGACATCATCATGTCCATTTGCGCTTGCAGCTGCCGCCGGAACTCTTCCACCGCGTCTCCCGCGGCGCCATGCAGCACAGCCCGGGCTTCCGCCGCGCGTGCATCCAACTGCGCGGACGCCTCGCGCGCCACCATCTGCTTGTCTTCCATCATTCGAATCAGGTGCCGATCGGAAACCCGCGTCGCCGCCGTCTCAAAGTCCTGCGCCGAGCGCTTAACACACTCGTCCAGCCGCGCCTGAATCTTGCTTTCAAACGCCCCGGTTTCCATGACCCCATTCGTAATGGTTGTGTGGGCCGTTTTTTCGGCAGCCTTCTGTGACTCGGCCAGTTCCGCGCGGGTATCGGAAACCATCTTCTCCAGCCCCGAAATCGTCTCTTCCATGTGCCGGCGTTGCGCGTCCTGCTGCTCCTGCCATTGCCCGCGCACTTCCGCCAGCCGCGCCTCCAGCCGGTTCAAAATGGCTTCTTCCGAAGAGCGCATCAGCGGTTCGAAACGCTGCACCGAAGCTTCCGCGGTCTGCCGCGAGTTGGCGCGTTGCACGTCATCGATCTTGCACAGCGCGTCGCGCACCGCTTCATCCAGCCGCGCCGCGATCGCCGATTGCATTGCCTGTTCCGCCGCCTGCTGCAGCTTTGGCCGCACCGAAAGAATCAATTGATCGGAAGTAATTACGAATCGTTCCGTTTTGGGAGCGGCTTGCTTCGCAGCGTCCACGTTTTCGCTCGAAGGCGGCACAGCCTGGGGAGTGTGCGGCAT
>JBBRZT010000254.1:0-5754 GCA_038236395.1 Candidatus Acidiferrales bacterium | reverse complement strand
GCCGCGATGGAAGTGCCGATGAAAGTTCGTCTGTACATGCGCGGCATTGTACTCCTTCAGCGCCGAAAGGGAATAGGGCATCCGCCATGCTGGCCAAAAAAAACGGCGCCCAAAAGAGCGCCGTTTCTTCTCTCCAATGATGCGCTTAGAACTGGAAGCGCAACCCAAACTGCATTCTACGCGGCGCATGCGCGCCCGTAAGATGCAGGAAGTTTGAACTTGCCAGGCATGCTGCAGGATCCCCCGCGGTGTTGTCAGCGCCGGCGCAATCCATGGTCGTGTTTAACGCGTTGAATTGCGTGTGGTTGAAAGTGTTGAACGTTTCCCAACGGAACTCAAAAGCCCGCTTTTCGCCTATGGGTATGCGCTTGAAAAGTCCGGTATCGAAGTTGACCCGGCCAGGAAGGCGAAGGATGTTACGTCCCGCATTGCCAAATGTCAGCCCGGTTGGTAACGCAAAGTCGCCTGGGTTGTAATATAGCGGCCCAGTAATCCCTCCGTCCACTGCCGCTGCTTTCTGGTCGCTTGTGACCGCGTGCGGATTGCCAACCAGGTCTGGGAAGGAACCCGAGCCGACGCTATTTCCGGCTCCGGCGGTATCAGTGAAGTCCGTACCATTTGTAATGGTGACCGGCGTACCCGTCTGAAAGAGTGCAATTCCGGAAAGTTGCCACCCTCCCAAAACTGTATGCACAAAACCGGAGTTTCCGAACGACGGCAAACCGTAAACATAGCTAATGACCATACTGTGGCGCTGGTCAAAGTTCGAGCTCGCTCTGTTGCGGGTCAGATTGTAGGAGTCGACGAAGGTCGTATCATAGCGGTCCGAGGAGTCATCAAGTGAATGGCTGTAGGTATAAGCCAGACTAAACGTCAGAGCTCCAACGGTGCGCCGGGCCGAAACCTGCAGAGCATTGTAGATTGAATTTGCGGATGTCTCGATACGGTTGATTGTCGAGTATCCAATCAATGGACGGAACGGATCCGCGGAATTCCCGCAAGCCACGCTCAGATTCTGAAACGCCGCCGGGGACAGTGGTGTGCCGTTCGCGAGTGTTCCTCCCCCAGAGGCATCGCAATCGTCCTGAGTAATGGGTTGGCCCGGGGCGAATGGATTTTGGCCGCCAGGTATCGAAGGAATTTGGTTGAAGTCCCTCTGTAAGGTGAGGTGTGTTCCCTTGCTGCCTACGTAAGCCACAGTGGTAATTAAGTGGCCCGGCAACTCCTTTTGCACGTCTAGATTCCATTGTTGTACGTACGGCCATTGCGCCTTGTCCGGAATGGAGTATGGGGAAATTGGAAAGAACACCCCGCCGCCGACGTTGCCATACCCTGCCACGTTGTTTTGGGTCGAGCTTAAAATAAGCGGCGACGCCCCCTGTTGCAGAGACTCAGCATTCGCTTCGTTCCCATTCTGGTGCTCGAAGAAGATGCCGTACCCGCCTCGGATGGCCATCTTGCCGTCGCCATGTGGATCCCATGCAAATCCAATGCGTGGAGCGGGATTTATCCATTTGTTTTTCAAGCAGCCGGTGGGCGCTCCGCCGACTCCGCACTGGATGAATCCATTGAATGCACGCGGATCTCCGGGCGCAAGAAAAGCCCCGGTGTTCGGGTCGGTAAGTGCGCCGTTGTTGGGATCGTTCGGATCCGCCGGATTATTGAACAATCCAGGTGCATCGGCTTGTGAGAATAGGGACGGAGAGAATCCGAACTCCCTATTATAGCGCTCCTGGTAGCGGCCGAAGAAGCTCCATCGCAATCCGAGATTCAATGTAAATTTCTTGGAAATCCGCCAGTCGTCCTGGAAGTATGGCTCCAGAATCTTGTAGCGGTCATAGAAGATGATTTGCGCGCTGGATTGTTGGTAACTACGTATATTGCCGATGAGCAGATCCGCAAATGCATTGCCGGAACTAATTGGCGCAGTATTGTCAAAGGTTAGAATTCCTTGCTGGTTTACCGAATTCTCCTGGTTCTTCTGGGCGGCGGCAAAATAAGCGCCGATGATCATGGTGTGCTTGCCGTGTATTTTCGTTAGGTTGTCGCGGTAGGTATACGTCGGGTTCGCGTTCTTCCAGGGAAAATAACCGGTGTCTACTCCGAAGCCATCACCATATGCGTTGTTTCCGCTGTTGATCGTAAACGCGGGTAGTTTACCTTCGAATCCATTGTCAAATAGCGGAGGCATCGTAAAACCGGTGGGCAATCCAACCGGCCCAATGGCGTTCAGAATGATGTGATCGCCGGTATAGCTGGCCACGAACTCATTGAGTAACGTAGGCGTGATGTTCGCCGTCAGGCGCGCCACGAAGCTTGTTCCGGGGCCGGCGAAGTTGGTTTGAATGTTCGGGAAACTTGCCGTACCCGCGCCCCACAACGGATTGGGAACCACCGTTTTCCAGGAATCATGGATATACCGGAACGTGAGCCGGTAATTGTCCGTGATGTTATGGTCGACACGCACCAACTCTTCCCGCCATGTCGTTGGAAGCGAGACGGACGATATAAACGCCGGAAATCCGCCATCGGTTCCGGTGGCTGCCGGTATTAGAGCAGTGAAGAATTGCGCGTTGGGGTCGATTGGCACCACATTGCCCGGGAAGGGCGTGCCGTCAGACTGGTGAGGGCAATCGTCGAATGATCCGCTCGCGTCCGGGCAAAGATCGGAAAAATTACCCGCAATCTCGGAGCTGGAAGGGACTCGCTGTTTAAAGGAAGTGGGATTTTTCTCTCTCCGCCACTCTTGTGAAAAGAAGAAAAAAGTCTTTTTCTTTTCGCTGTTGTAGTGATTCGGGATGAAGATCGGTCCACCTACTGTGTAACCGAAGTCATGCTTCTTGTATGCCGGATTGGGGTGCGCCGGGTCAGCACCCGATTCCCAGGGCCGCGCGTTAAACACGTCATTGCGCAGATATTCGAATGCACTGCCGTGAAACGAGTTGGTGCCGGACTTGGTCTCCACTTCAATCGTCCCGGAAGCATTTCGCCCGTATTGCGCGCCATAATTTGAAGTCAGTACCTTGAACTCGGCAATTGCTTCAGGGTTGGGATAAACGTTCAACGTGGCATTGCTGCCGTTGTCCATATTGTCGCCGCCGTCGAGTTCCCAGTTGTTGTATTCTGTACGCCCGCCGTTGATGCTATAACTCACGTTTCCGTATACACCCACCTGCCCTTCGTCGGATCCCGTCTGATTCACTACACCCGGCACCAGTGTCACGAGCTGGGTAAAATTTCGCCCATTTAATTCCAACTCATTCACTTGCTTTCCCGTAATCGTGGTGCTGATATCCGATGACTGGGTCTCTACTTGCGTTACGCTCTCCCCGGATACCACGATCTCTTCGCTCATCGCGCCTACCGTCAAAGACATGTCCACGCGTAGCTTCTGCGCCACGGGCAGCACCACCCCTTTGGTTTGGTGTTTCTGAAATCCCTGCGCGGTCACCTCAATGTCATAGGTGCCGGGTGGCAAAGCCGCGAGGGTGTAAGCACCATCTGAGTTTGAAGTGGTGCGCTGGGTTAGGGTCGCACCCGGACTCGTGAGCACTACATCGGCATTGGCAACCGCCGCCCCGGTCTTGTCCGTCACCGTGCCGCTGATGTATCCGGTGTCCTGTGCGCGCGAAAATCCGGGCATCGCCAGTATTGCCAGCAGCCCAATCAGCACCACCGGCGCAAATTTCACAAAATATTTTTGAATCATCGAAGGATTACCTTGTCCCTTCACGTTAAACCTCCAGAAAATCTTCGTTTTCTTATTTCCAACAGGAGGGAGCAGCATCGCCGGTGCCGCCGCTGCTGCGTGCTTCATCGGTTGCAACGGACTTTGCATTCGAGACAGCCCCACCACTCGACCATTGCCCATCGCACCAATTCAGCCTATTAAACCGAATTAATAGAGCAAAGCTGCGTGCATGTCAAGCGGGAAATTCAGCTCCCCCCGCCGGCGCGGCTCGCTTCGGGGATCCCCGAAGACCCCTTTTTTCCATTTTTCCGTCGTTCTCGTCTTGAATTCCGCGTTTCACTGCCGGAAACTGGAAGCGCATGCCCTTCACGCCGCTGCAACTTTCTTTGCCCATCATTTTGGCTTCTTTTCTGGCGCACGGCACGGAAAGCGCCCCGTCACGCGACGCAAGCGTTACTAGTTCCGCCTCCATGCCATCGCAAACCCCGAAGAATAACGATACTGCACGCGCCACCGCGTCCAACGATCCAAGAGTTTTATTCGCCCAGGGCCAGGCCGCCCTCCAACGCGGTGATCTCCACGAAGCCGAGCTCGACTTTCGCGCCGTCATCGCCGCCGATCCCCGCGCCGGATCCGCCTACGCCAATCTCGGGGTCATCGCCATGCGCCGCAAAGAATGGGACCACGCCCTCACCCTGCTTCAAAAAGCCTCCGCCCTTCAACCGAAGATGTCCGGCATCCGTTTAAACATAGGATTGGTGCAGTTTCGTCGCGCGGATTACGCAGCCGCCATCGCTCCGCTCTCCACCGTTCTCCGCGATCAGCCCGATTCCCGGCAGGCCCGTTACCTCCTCGGCCTCTGTCAGGTTTTTACCGAGCATTACGTCGACGCCGTCGCCACTCTTGAGCCGCTGTGGTCCCAGCAGTCCAGCGACGTGATGTATCTCTATACTCTGGACATCGCCGCCCAAAATTCCGGCCACCATGAGCTCGACGAAAAAGCCCTCGCGCAGATGATCCAGATCGGCAGCACCACCGCCGAATATCACCTCATCCTCGCCAAGGCTTATCTCAATCGAGAGGAAACCGAAAAGGCCATCGCCGAACTGGACCTTGCTGCCGCCGCCAATCCGCGCGTCCCTTTTCTGCATTTCAATCTTGCTTTAGCCTATGTCCGCGCCGGCAACGACACTCGCGCCGAATTCGAATTTCTCCAGGACCTCGCGATCGAGCCCGATCTTCCCGATAACTATGAGCAACTCGGACTGATCTATCTCCGCACTCAGCGTGACGCCGACGCCGAAAAATCTTTTCACGACGCCTTGCGCCTCGATCCGAAAAGGTCGTCCGCCTTCATCGGGCTCACCAGGCTTTATCTTCGCCAGCAAAAATACCCGCAGGCCATCGCCGCCGCCGATTCCGTCTTGAAGCTCGTGCCCGACAGTCAGAGCGCCCACTTCATGCGCGGGCAAGCTCTCATCCATTTGGGACGCCGTGAAGAAGGCCGCAAGGAATTAACCGCCTCCCAAAAAATACTCGACTCCGCCCTGAACAAAGATCGCGCCCGCCTCGGCGACGACCGCATCCCCAATCCCGAGCTAACCCACCAACCCGAATAAGTTTTTAGTAAACGTTGTGTGTCGTCTCTGCACGAGTCGTCGCTCCCGCGCACGAAGCGATTGCTCAAATCTCATCATCACCTAAAATAACGAGCATTCCGAATCCCGCGCTTCGCGAGGGTGAGGAATCTGCTGTTCGTCTTTTCATCATCAAGCAAAAAACAGGGCACGAACCGCATCACACGCCGATTCCCGGCCCATCCCATTTCCCCCGCGCCGCTTCCAGCGCCTCCGCCACCGCCAGAACCAGTTCGTCCTCATTCGGCCTGCCAATCACCTGCACCCCGATCGGCAATCCCTCCGCAGAAAATCCCATCGGCACTGCTACCCCCGGAAATCCCGCCAGGTTTAACCATTGCGAATGCCGCATCGTGTCGCGATAACCGGTACCCGCACGCCAATTTCCGTCCCCGTGCCGAAACGCGGGCCCCAAACAAACTGGCG
>JBBRZT010000253.1:0-5755 GCA_038236395.1 Candidatus Acidiferrales bacterium | reverse complement strand
CGCTCCATTTTGCGCAGCTACATGATTGGCGGCGACCGGGAGCATCTATTCGCAGCGGCCAAAAACGAAAAGGACTTGAAGCTGCGCGGTGAAGCGATTCGGCAGCTGGGGCTGGTGGGCGGGCAAAACGAACTGGAACAGCTGTATAAGACGGAAACGTCGCCGGAGATCAAGCGCGAATTGCTGCAGGCGTTTTTTCTGGCAGGCGACGCCAACAAACTGTGGGCGGCGGCAAAAGATGAAAAAGACCCGAGCGTGCGCCGCGCGGCGATTCGCAACCTGGGACTGATTGGCTCCGACGATTCCGGCAAGGCGCTGCGCGAACTGTATGCCCGGGAGACGGACCAGAGCATACGCAAAGAAGTGTTGAACGCGCTTTTCATTCAGGGTAACGCGACCGCGCTGGTGGCCATTGCCAGGGCGGAAAAAGATCCAGAACTAAAAAAGACCGCGGTGCAGAAGCTGGCGCTGATGAATACCAAAGAATCCAGCGATTACATGATGGAAATCCTGCAGAAATAGGTGAGCGCGATGAATATGACGATGGTGGTTTGCAAAGTTTTGCTGGGCGCGGCGCTGGTGGTGTTCAACGCGGCGATGGGTTCTGGCGGGCAACAAGCGGCGCAGCAAGACACGCAACAGGCCGCGCTGCAGACGACGCAGCCGCGAATTGAGAATGCCAAAGTCGAGGCGCGCAACGTGGCGGGGACTTTGGCCGCCACGATTGGCGCGGCGGAGAAAAACTCTACCGGCGCGTTGTGGATCGGCTACAGCGTGAAGATGGTCGCGGGGCAACGCACGATTTGCTGCGGCAACTACAGCGATGCCGGGGACGTGCGCTGCGGGAAATGCGAGCTCGAGAGTGGGCACGATCACTGGGGCAACATCAATTCCAAAAAGGATGCTGCTGGCGGTACGGGCAAGAGCACGGTGAAGCTGGAGGGCGGGCAGCTGTTGACGGTGCTATTCCGGCTGCAGGACCATCACGTGACGCGCATCAAGCTGGCTTCCGAAGATTGCGTTCTGGATGCGGGCGGGTTGCCGTTTGCGTGGCTGACGGATGTGAAGGCGGCGGAGAGCGTGGCGTTGCTCGCGGATTATGTGAAGAAAGAAAATGGGGAAAGACATTCTACTGGGAACGAAGCGCTGACGGCGATCGCTTTGCATGACGGACAAAAAGCGGAGGCGGCGCTGGAATCGTTCACGGCGGCGGGACAACCGGAAGAGTTGAGGAAGCAGACTTCGTTCTGGCTGGGCGCGGCGCGTGGGAAAGAAGGATTCAGCACGTTGCAGCGGATGGCCAAGAAAGATCCGTCGACGGAAGTGCGCGCACAGGTAGCGTTTGCGCTTTCGGTGAGCGGAGAGGCGGCGGCGCTGGATGAAATGATTCGCATGGCGCATGAAGATGAAAGCGGACACGTGCGGGGGCAAGCGATTTTCTGGCTGGCGCAGAAAGCCGGGAAACGCGCGGTGGGCGCGATTGACGGCGCGATTGAAAACGATCCGGACACCGAAGTGAAGAAGCAGGCGGTGTTTGCGTTGAGCCAGTTGCCGAAGGATGAAGGTGTGCCGAAATTGATTCAAGTGGCGCAGACGAATCGTAATCCGGAGGTGAGGAAGCAAGCGATGTTCTGGCTGGGACAGTCGGAAGATGCGCGGGCGCTGGATTTTTTTGAGAAGGTTTTGACGCGGTAAGAGGCTGCGACGTAAAGCGAACACACGGTGGTCGTTCATTACCAAAATCCCCACACGCAAGTTCGGCGGGTGGGGCACCCAGAAGCGAAGATAAATCACAGCCAGAGGTGCGGGACGTTCGAACGTTGAGTGTCGGCGCGTCGACATTTGCGCGAATTGTCGGCGTGTCGACAATTGAACAAAATGTCGGCGTGTCGACATTTTGATTTGGGAAAAATCTGACAGCGCGAATGTTTGTTTCACGTGAAACAGAAAAATGCGGATGGGAAATTGCTGTTTCACGTGGAACAGCGATTTTGTTTCACGTGGAACGCGCCAAAATGTCTGTTTCACGTGAAACATTATGCTATTCGAACGTGCAATGAATTCGAAATGACCGAACATTCGAACGGACAGAGCATTCGAATCGGGAGAGCATTCGAACGCGAGAGCGGTTTGGCTGCGGTGTCGCCAAGATCAATTGAACAGCAGATTCCTCACGCGCCGCGATGCGGCGGTTCGGAATGACGAGATTGCTTTTTTTGGTTGCCAAAAGTTTCGAAGGCTGAGGCTCTTTTTTTTCGGTGGCTGGTGTCGCGCCTAAAGGCCCGCCACGGCCAGGCGCGAGGCACACAACATGGCCGATTCTGGAGCCTTGACTTGAACGGATGCGCGGCCTAGAGTTTTGTATATCGGGTTACTCTCCTGTGAATACTTTCCCGAAACACGGCATGCATACTTTCCTGAAATTGGCACTCACAGCGGGGTTCTTCATGCCCGTAGCATGGGCACAAAAACCCCCGCCTAGCACTCCCCCGCCTGCCCCACCGCCAAACCGGACGCCCGTGAATCCGCAGCCAAGCGAATCGAGAGAAAATCTGGTGATGTTTCTGCAGGGGCGGGTGACCACCACGGACGGCACGGTTTTGCCGAACGATGTGATGGTGGAACGGGTTTGCAACGCCAAGGTGCGTCAGCAGGTACACGCGACCTCGCGTGGCGACTTCAGCATGCAATTGGGGTCGCGGATGGATTCCATGCTGGACGCCAGCGGCGGCTCTTCGCAAGACGCGTTGTCCAGTAATAAGAACTCGGAGATGGGAATTCCGCGACGGGAGTTGACGAACTGCGAATTACGGGCGTCGGTTGCCGGTTTCAGCTCCAGTGTGGTGAATCTTGTGGACCTGGACGGAATGTCCAGCATAAACGTGGGCGCGATCGTAGTGCACAGACGCGAAAAGATTGAGGGTGTTACCTTGAGCGCGTCTGCCTACAAAGCGCCGAAAGATGCCATAAGGGCTTACGAGAAGGGCGTGGAAGCCGCGAGGAAGAATAAGCTGGCGGACGCGCGCAAATATTTCGGAAAGGCTGTGGAGATCTACCCGGCATACACCAACGCGTGGTTTCAACTCGGGACTGTTTTACAAAAGGATCAGCAGAAGGATGCGGCGCGGGCCGCGTTCGCTCAGGCGACCGCCACCGATAGCAGGTTTCTGCCGCCCTATCTTTCGCTCTCGGTAATGGCCTTCGAAGCAGAAAATTGGATGGAGGTCCTTAGTTTTACTGATCACGTGCTGGATCTGGATCCGCTGCATCATGCGCCTGGGTACGTGCTGGACCTGGATTCTTCGGACTATGAGGAAGCGTATTTCTATAACGCGGTGGCGAACTACAAACTCAAGAAATTCGAAGCCGCGGAGAAGAGCGGACTCAAGGCGGAGCACATAGACCTGGTCACGCACTTTCCGCAACTGCATCTGTTGATGGCGGAGATCTACGCGCGAAAAAATAACTTCGACATGGCGGTCATCGAGACAAGAACTTATCTGGAATTGATTCCCCATGCGAAAAACGCGGAGCAGGTGCGGGAGTGGTTGGCGAAATTGGAAGAGCTGAACGCCGCGGTGGCGGCTGGAGAGAAACCGGTTCAGGAGTGAGTAGCGCGCATTGCGCTACACACCTCCGATAGATTTTTAAGGCCGTGAAGGGCCGTCAGGACGACTCCTACTGGGCCATAGCGTAAGCAAACCAAATCAGTAAATTCAACGTTGAGATTGCTGCTACAACAAGCCGCAGCGCTCCGTTGCCCGCGATAGACGCCAGTATTCCAAGTAATGCCGTCAAAGAGCCGTATCGAATGCAAAGCGGCTCAACCGGATGATAAAAAGGGTATCCGCCTGTGAACGCGGCGTGTACAAAAAGAAAGCTTGAAAGAACCGTGGAAAGCGTGGCGAAAACGAGCCCGCTCAGAAATACACCGGCACGCCATTTCGTGGTCAATTTTTCTCGCCGGGAAGCCCACCGAAACCACGCTCAGACTACACCCACACCAAGCGCCAGGAACAAAAGCGAACTGCCTAAGCTCAAATATCTGGGCATGGCGGCGAGAGTATGGGATTGGGGGCCCAATGTGAACAACAAAAGCGTTGAGATGGATTAGTCGCCGGCGGGAGTGCTGCGCATGTAGCGCCAGGGATTGACGGGGGCGTTGTTCATGCGGACTTCGTAATGGACGTGGGGTCCGGTGGAGCGGCCGCTGATACCGGTGTAGCCGACCACTTCGCCGCGCTTGACGCGGGCGCCCGGGACGGCAGAAAAGGCCGAGAGATGCGCGTACCAGGTGGTGATGCCAAAACCGTGATCGATGACGACGACGCGGCCGTAGCCGGAATGATTTTCGGCGATGGTGACGATGCCGTCGGCGGTGGCGTGAACGGGGGCGCCATAGTCGGAGGCTACGTCAACGCCAGTGTGGAACGCGCCTTCCCCGCTGAAAGGGTCGAGGCGCTCACCGAAGCTGTCGGTGATGTGTCCCAAAACGGGCCAGATCGACGGCGTGTAGGTAGAGTCAGCGAAGTTCATTGCGGGCATCAGGCGCAGGCCGGCGTTGGAGATGGCGATGGCGGCGGCGTTGCGCTTCAAAAATGTGTATTGCTCGACGGAGCGGTCGAAAGCGTCCTGGGAATCGGCGGGGCTGTCGGGGTCGTCGAAGGCGGCGGGGTGATAGCGGAGCACGCCGTAGGTCATGGCGACTTCTGTGGCAAGGGATTGCAGCGAATCCAGGCGCTGGTTGGTGTCGACCACCGTGCCCTGCAACTGGCGATACTGTTTTTTGAGGGTTTCCTGATCGTGGCGGAGGGCGTTGTAGTTGCCGACCTTCCAGAGCATCCTGGAATAGGAACCCACTGCGAAGGTAACGGTGAGGCCGCCGATAATCGCGAGCACCGCCAAGGCATGGAGAAGATAGGCAGGCACGATGTGCTTGCGCATCTGGCCGGGCGTGGAAGCGATATAAAAAGTGTAATTCTTACCGGACATTTGCTAAGAAGGCCCTCAGCCTTGGAATACCGTGACGTGAGCAAAAACCCCACCAGCAGCATCCTTAATCATAGCAAAAACTACCGGCGAGCTGGAGTTCTGCACCGCTCGGCATACTAGAGGCGAGGGGGTGCTAGAGTCAACCCTGTATTTTCCTGGTCGTGGAACAGGTTGGCGAAAACTGTTCCCTGTACCATTGGACAGGTTGTGCTGTGAAAAGTGTTGTTGGTGCTGAGTTTGGTGAGTGGGGAGAGCGCTTTTGGCTACGCGTAAAAAGATCGGCGAAGAGGGTGTTCTGGAGCGGATCCGGCTGGCTTTTGACGCGCGTGGTACAGGGCGTCTGCGGAAAGTGCGTGGCGGAAGGTTTGTTTCGCTGGGGATGGGGGATGACGCGGCGCTGCTTTCGCCGGCGCGTGGGCACGAGGTGGTTTTGACATGCGACTGGTTTGTGGAGGGGACGCACTTTTTGCGGGACAAGCATCCGGCGGACTCGGTGGGGTGGAAGTGCCTGGCGCGGGCGGTGAGCGATGTGGCGGCGATGGGCGGGGTGCCGGGGTGTTTTTTGTTGAGCCTGGCGCTGCCGAAGGATTTGGCTGGCGGGGCTTGGCTGGATGGGTTTTTGGGGGGATTGCGGCGGGCGGCTTTGCGATTTGGATGTGTACTTGCTGGAGGGGATACGACTGAGCGGCGCGAGGTGTTGATTAATGTGACTGTGGTTGGGGAAGTTTTGCGGGGGCAGGCGGTGCGGAGGTCGGGGGCGCGG
>JBBRZT010000252.1:0-5767 GCA_038236395.1 Candidatus Acidiferrales bacterium | reverse complement strand
CGACAACGAGAAAAGCCTGGATGACGTTTTGCGCGCGATGAATACGGAATTCGCGCAGGCAGGCAAGACTTATAGCGACAGTACGGACGTGGAGGCGACGGCCGAGAAAATTGCGGGGGTCTCGTTTGAAGAGTTTTTCAAACGCTACATAGCGGGCGCGGACGCGCTTCCGTATCAGGCGACGCTAAAACTCGCGGGCCTGGAACTGCACGAGACGCAGCACAAGCGCGCTGCACTGGGATTTGTCGCGGAGAATGTAAACGGGGCGCTGAACATACGCAGTGTCGACGCCAACAGCACCGCGGCGGAAGCGGGCCTACAAAGCGGCGATGTGATCGTGAAATGGAATGGTGGAGATGCGCCGCGAAGGTCAGAGCAATGGCTGCGCCAGCAAAAACCGGGCGACGAGCTTCATTTACGCGTGCGCCGCACCGATGGCGAAGCGGACGTCAATTTCCATCTGGGCGAAAGTATCGAGACGTTTTACGACGTAGCGGAGGACAGGCACGCCACGGAAAAAGCTCGCCACATTCGCGACGGTCTTCTTCACGGGGTTACCAGTGCCGCGATGCACACAGCGCGATAGGTGGGTTGCTTTGCCCGGTCGCGCTTGACCGCTGCCCAGGGATTCGAGAGAGTGCCTCCTTCATGATCCGGACCGTCATCGTCGGCATTTTCCTGTCCCTGTACATACTGGCTGTCGGTCCGCCATTGCTGGTGTACACGCTGCTCTCGCGCGATCCCGACCCGATTTATCGCGCTGGAATCGGCGGAGTGATGTTTTTCGTCAAGGCAGTCGGCGTCCGTGTGAAAGTCACGGGAACGGAGCGCATTCCGTCGTGCGCGTGTCTTTTCGCCGCAAATCACACCAGTACGCTGGACGCGCCAGCCGTTGTCGGCGCAATCCCACGCCGCATCGCGATTCTCTTGAAGGAGTCGCTCTTTCGATTTCCAATTGTTGGGCAGGCTTTTCGTCTGGCTGGTTTTATTCCAGTCGAGCGAGGACACGATTCCGCCGTCGTCAGTCTCGACAAAGCCACCGAGGCCTTACGGGGCGGCCAGTCATTTTTGATTTATCCCGAGGGCACCCGCAGCGAAGACGGTCGCCTGCAGAAATTCAAAAAAGGCGCGGTGGTCATGGCCATTAAAGCGGGAGCGCCTATTGTTCCTGTGGCGTGTTCGGGCGCGCACATTTTGATGAAGAAGCGGTCACTGGTTCTTCATCCCGGCGAAATACTGGTGGAATTCCTGGCGCCGATCGATCCGTCAGCATTTTCGCTGGAAAATCGCGATGCGCTGAACGATCTGGTGCATGATGCGCTTGCCGCCGGCCTGCCTCCTGATCAGCGGCCCGTGGGCTTTCCCGGGCGGTCTGACACGATAGGAAGCTAAACTTTCCGCGTTTTAATCTTTTCAATTTCGGATTCAAGTTCCCACACGCGTTTTTGCAATTCCGGCAGCCGGTACAATGCGGCAATCGACTTGAGCCATAACTTGTTTTCGACCGCCGGAATGCCCGAGTGCATTGCGCCAGCAGGCACGTCGCGGGGAATGCCGCTCTTTGCGGTGATCACGGAGTTGTCGCCGAGCGTCAGATGGCCGGACGACCCCACTTGCCCGGCAAGAATGCATCCGTTGCCAATCTGCGTTGAACCTGCAAGGCCGACTTGCCCGCACAACATCGCGTTTCTGCCAATTTTGGAGGCGTGGCCGACCAGCACCATATCGTCCAGCTTCGCGCCGCGCCCGATACGCGTTTCACCCACGGTGGCGCGGTCCACGCAGGAGTTGGCCTGCACCTCTACGTCGTTTTCCAGCACCGCGGGGCCCGACTGGGCCATCTTGTACCAGCTTCCGTCCTTCAGTTTTGCAAAGCCCAGTCCGTCGCAGCCGATGATCACACCGTTTTGCAGGAGCACGCGGTTGCCAATGCTACAGAATTCCCGCACTACCGCGTGCGCGTGCGCAAAGAAATCGTCGCCAATCTTTACGCCGCGATAGATGGTCACAGAGCTGTGCAAGACGGCGTTGCGGCCAATCTCCACGTCTTCGTCCACGAAACAATACGGCCCGATGTGCGCGCCTTCGCCGACGCGGGCGCTTTTGGCGATCACCGCCGAAGGGTGAATTCCAGGGGCATAGCGCGGAGGCGTATAGAAGAGCTCGATGGCTTGCGCAAAATCCAGATAAGGATTTTCGCTGCGCAGCGCCGCAATCGCCGGCGCGCCCGGCGCGCGATCCACCTGGATGCCATCCTGCAGCAGCACCGCGGACGCCTCGGTCGTTTTCAGAAGAGGGAAGTAACGGCGGTTGGCCAGAAAAGTGACGTGCCCGGCCTTAGCGTGATCAATCCCCGCCACCCCGGTGATTTCCACGTCCGACGGCCCCTCAATGCGACAGCCGAGTTTGTTCGCGATTTCCGATAGCTTCATCAAGAACGCTCCTGACCTCTGTGCGAGTCTCGCACAGGGTCCCGAGCGAAGTATAGGCGATGTAACAGACGCGGTTGCGGCCCACGTCGGTTCAGCAGAATCATTCGTTGAACAGGCGGGGTTGCGCCGCGGCAGGAGGGGCGGCGGGCTTACGCCGGGCGATGCCCACAACTCCCAACACGGTAATTTCGCGCAGCGCGGAGCGCGGCACAAAGATGCGTTCGGTATTCGAATTTAAATCCGGCGGGGTGATCTGTACGCCGTTATCGATGAGGTTCAACAAATCATTGGGGATGACGCCCTCCAGCGTTTCCCCGTCGCTGTAGCGCAGCCGCACCCACAGCCCGTCGAGCTTGGGCCTGCTGAGGAAGGCTTTGCGCTCCGGTTCGTACTCGTCGGAAAACTCCCGTACAAAATAAATAGAGCGCAATTTATCCAGCGGGATTTCGGTGTGCTCGCCGTCGGGGCTCAGCAGGTCCACGGGGCCGTCCTGCCCCAGCCGCGACGGGTTGAGATACCCTCGCTGGGATTTCTTATCCGCGAGGACGACTACCACCTTCTTGTGCGTCGAGGTTGGGGCGCGATTTTTCAAAATTTAGAGGTTTGGCGTTCGAAAAACGGCCAAAATTTGCCAATCAGCGGGATGTATGTTATGTTAAGCAAGTTTTCCTGTCAACCTACTGTGTTCATTGGGGTTAGGCTTGGAGACGCCGCCCGTTGACCGAAAAGAAGCAAATACTCAAATCCGCCTCGATCATCTCAATCGTTACGATATTTAGCCGCATTCTCGGATACGTCCGGGACCAGCGCTACGCCCTGCTTCTGGGCACCTCGCATATCGCAGACTCTTTCATTCTGGCTTACCGTATCCCCAATCTTTTCCGTCGATTGGTGGGCGAAGGCTCGATGAGCGCCTCCTTCATACCGGTTTTCGCGGGGTACATGCGCGAAAAGTCGCCCAAGGAGGTCTGGCAGTTCGCCAACAACCTGTTCTGGACTTTGGCACTGGTCCTGGCCATCATCACCGTGCTGGGCATGGTCTTTTCGCCCGCTGTAATTCACACCTTTATCCCCGCTTCCGCCCAGCACCTGAATTGGGACGAGGCCGTGGCCCTCAACCGCATTATCTTCCCGTATTTGTTTTTTATCGGCCTGGCGGCGCTGGCCATGGGCATATTGAACTGCTTTCACATTTTCGGATTGCCTGCCGCGACGCCGGTGCTCCTGAACGTTGCGATCATTTTATTTTCGGTTGGAGCGGTTTGGCACTATTTCAAAAGTCCGGCTATCTCTCTGGCCGTTGGGGTACTCGTCGGAGGCTCGCTGCAATTTCTCGTGCAGGTGCCGTCACTGGTGCAAAAGGGAATGCACTTTGATTTTGGGATTTCCTTTTCGCATCCGGGGATTCGCAACGTGGCGCGGTTGATGATTCCGCGCTTTTTTGGCATCGGCATCGGGCAGATTAATTTTTTCGTCGACACCTACTTCGTGAACTCGGCCAAAATGCCGCAGGGAAGTTTGACTGCGTTGTATCTCGCCGATCGCGTGATGGAGCTGGTCCTCGGCGGCTACGCCATCGCGGTGGCCACCGCCATCCTGCCAATGATGTCGCATCAGGCGGCAGCGAAAGACTACCAGTCGCTCAAGAAAACGTTGTCATTCGCGGTGCGCATCGTGGCCTTCATTACCATTCCGGCAGCGCTTGGCCTGATGATTCTGCGCGAGCCGATCATACGAGTGCTTTTCCAGCATGGGCAGTTCATAGCGTCATCTACGCAGCTGACCGCGCGAGCGTTGTTTTGTTACGCGGTGGGCTTGCCGGCGCTGGCCTCGGTGAAGCTGATCGTTCCGGCGTTTTATTCCACGCACGACACTCGCACCCCCGTTGCGGTAGCGTCAATTTCGCTGGTGCTCAACATCGTCCTGAACATCGTCTTCCTGAATTATTTTTTCAATTATGTGCAAAATGGCGGGCCGGCGCTGGCCACAGCGATCGCCTGCTTTGTGGACTTTTTCGCGCTGTTTTTTATCTTCCGCATGCGCTACGGCAAGATCGGCGGGCGGCAAATACTCAACTCCTTCCTCAAGATCGCATTATGTAGCGGTATCATGGGCGTCGCCTGCTGGTTGGGAATGCATTACACGGCGTTCACCATGCACTCACGATTCCTGGTCCAGCTTTTAACTTTCCTCGCGCTCATTCTGGGGGCTACAGGTCTGTACCTGGGCCTCGCCTGGCTTTTCCGCTGCCATGAAATGGAAGAGATTTATGGCATCGCCACCCGTCGGCGCAGCGCCGCCGACACCGGATTCGCGGAGCCATGATGGAAATCCCGGCCACCATTTCGTCTTTCCTGACACATGTGAAAGTGGAGAAGGGATTGTCGTCCAATACCGTCTCCGCATATCGCCGCGACCTGATCAAGTTCGAGGCCTTTGCGAAAAAACGCGACCTGGCGCTGGAAGCAGTCACGCGCGACGACCTGGTGGATTTTCTGGCGGGCCTGTACCGCATGAATCTGGAAAGCCGCACAGTGGCTCGCCACCTGGTTACGTTGCGAAATTTTTTTCGCTTCTCGCAGATGCAGGAGCTGATCTCGACGGACCCCTCCATCAATCTCGAGTCTCCAAAGATTCGCCGCTCGCTGCCTGGTTATCTTCGACTGGAAGAGGTCGAGCGCCTGCTCGAACAACCAGACTCTAGCACCCCGCTGGGACTGCGCGACCGCGCCATGCTCGAAGTCTTGTATTCCACCGGGCTGCGCGTTTCCGAACTGATCGGCTTGCGCGTCAGCGATCTGGACAGCAAAGTGGGCTGCGTTCGCTGCATCGGCAAGGGCGACAAGGAACGCATCGTTCCCGTGGGGCGCAAAGCCCTTTCCATGGTCGAAAAATATCTCCGTGAAGCGCGCCCCAAGTTGCTGGGCAAACTTCGCGGTAGCCCGACGCTTTTTGTGAACCGCCGTGGCGTGTCGCTCAGCAGGGTAGGCGTGTGGAAGATTCTGTCGGGCTACGGCAGGCGTGCCGGTTTGCGTGTTTCCTTAACCCCTCATATGCTGCGCCACAGTTTCGCGACGCATTTGCTGGAACGCGGCGCGGACCTGCGATCGGTGCAGCTGATGCTGGGGCATGCGGACATTTCCACCACACAGATATATACGCACGTCGTAGAAGAGCGGTTGAAACAGATTTATAAAGCGCATCATCCCCGTGCATGACGTGTTATCTGGTGGTTGCAGGGACGTCTTAACGGGTAGGCCTTGAGTTTTATCGCGGGAGCGCTCGCGGATTTTGCGCGAACACCCTGAAACAGAAGGAGCAGAATGCCAGATTAT
>JBBRZT010000251.1:0-5813 GCA_038236395.1 Candidatus Acidiferrales bacterium | reverse complement strand
GAAACATGGCGGTGGGCCGCGAATAATTGTCGCGGCAGGCTTGCGCCAGGTCGCGGCCGGTGGCAATGCCCAGCTTGGCGGAAAGCGCCTGCAGAAACATCGCCATCAAATTGCTGAGCAAAATCACGCTCAACAGTGAGTAGCCGAATTTCGAGCCGCCGGCGATGTCCGTGGCCCAGTTGCCGGGGTCCATGTAACCGACGGCCACCAGGTAGCCGGGGCCGGCAAAGGCCAGCAATTTTTTTAGACGTGAAGCGCCGGCGATGAACGGGATGGTGCGGTGCGATTCCGGTAACGACGGCAGAGGCTGACCCTTGCGGGACGCGCGCGTGGACCATAACGGCGATGAGGTGGGCGATTCGTTGGAAGTAGTTTCGGCGCTGACGGGGGATTCAGTTTCGAGTTGGGGAAGGGTGCCGCGTTCCATAAACCATGTTACTACGTTCGAGTTAACCTTGTTAAAGTTGAACACTAAACTACACTTAATACCCTTCCAGTGTCAATGGACTGCCGCGTGGAGTTTCCAGGTTCGGTGACCGCCGGGGAGGATTTATTCATTGCCGGGGAAAGGAAACAGCAGATTCCTCACCCGCCAAAAGGTGGCGGGATTCGGAATGACGTTTGCGGTGAAGCGCTGCTCTGAATCAAAGCGACGGGCCACTACTTGTGATAAGTTCAAAAAGGATTCCGGGAGAGCGACGCATGGACGAGCAGCAGCGGCCACCGCAACAAGGCCAGGTTCAGATTAAAGCGGACGAGAAGGAACTGCAGGGGCAGTACAGCAACCTGGTGATGATTCACCACAACCTGGAAGAGTTCACCATGAACTTCATTTACATTTTTCCCAACGGGGCGCAGGGCAAACTGACCGGCAGCATGATCGTCAGCCCAGGTCACGCGAAACGAATCTGGCGCGCGCTGGGGGAAAATATCGCGCGCTATGAATCGCAATTCGGCGCGATCAAGGAGTCTCCCGCCAGCGAGCCGACTCCGACGGTTGGCTTCGTGCAGTAAGGCCGAGGCTAGCCGCGCACAACCTTGCGCACCATCTCCGTGGTGACGCCATAGACCGCGTGCGAAACCAACCCGTAGACATGCTGCGACAACGGATATTCCGCCGGCCCCTTTGCCAGTCCCAGTAAAGGCAGCGTAATTTCGTCCGCGCCCGCAAACAGAATCGCGCCAAAAGGCATTCCCGCCAGCGCGTTCGCCGACGGCGTAATTTCCGTGGCCGCGCCGTAGACCGCCCCCATGATTGCGCCGAACGCGTAGTGCACCGCCGGGCCCGCTTTCTCCTTCTGGGCTTTCGTCAGATGCTTGCCTTTCACGGCTTCGTAAATGGCGTCGGCTGTCTTCATCGTCGAATCGTCTCCGTCGCCGCCGGACTTCTTCGGTTTGCCGTCCGCAATTTTTTCTTCCGCCGCCGCCCACACTTTCTGGAACTGGTTCATCGTCCATGAAGCGACAAGCCCGCCTATCGCGCCCGCGACCACACCTTTAAGAATGTTAGATTCTCGCATGTCTTAGCCTCGCCCGGCGAGAAAACGTTTCGCCCCTAGAAGGGTATGCGGTAATTCGACCGTCGGGTATCAGGTGAAAGCATCAGTTTCGCCTACACAATTGCGGATTTCGCGCCGGCGTCGTAAACTGCTCGAGTTGTTTGCAATTGCCACTCCCGTCTGTACGGGCCTGTAGCTCAGGTGGCTAGAGCGCGCCCCTGATAAGGGCGAGGTCGGTGGTTCAAGTCCACCCAGGCCCACCATTCATTCAGTGACTTACCGAAAGAAGTTTTTTGCTCGCTCGGCGGCTGTGCCCAATTTTGTGCCACAGCCCCGTCAGAAACGGGCTTGGCGATAGCGTCCAAGGCCGCTCGCTTTGCCTCCATGCGAATGTGCGAGTAATGCTCAACCATCCTTCTACTGACGTGGCCTGAGATTCTGCGAGCTTTGTAATGCACGTGGGGCGTAGATCGTGGAAGCGCAACTGCAAGCCCGCACGCTTCAGGGCTGCACGCCAGGCAGAGCGCCAGGACCTGATGGGCCGAGATGGGTCAATGCGCTCGCGATCGGGATGCTTCCGTTCGATTCCCGCTGCTTCGCACGCGGGAAACATGTAATCCTCGGCTTTCGACTCGACTAGGCGACCCGCCCACTGGACGAAGAAATCTTACTGTTCGAGCTGGACCAGAAATTTAGTCACGGTTTCCGTGCGGCGGACGCTTTCCTCGCTCTGGCGCTGCGCAGCAGCCTCCTGCAGCGAGGTTTGCCGATTGGCCAGCGCGGATAAACCAAGGCGGCGGTAGATGCGCGCGAGTTGGTAATGACCGTCGGGAGAGCCGGGGTCCAGGCGCACGCAAGCCTCCATCTCGGTCCTGGCCTGGCTCCACTGCTCGGTCCATTCGAAAGCTTTGCCTAATTGGCAACGAGCTACCGGCTCGTTGGGCGCGATTCGAGCGGCGTGTTGAAGGCGGCGCAAGATTTCCGGGCGTCGTGAAACATCTTCGCTGTCCCGAGCGAGGCGAAGCAAGATAGCTCCACAAAACGCATCGGCGGCTTTGTTTTGAACGTGGGCATCAGCGAATTTGCATTCCTGCGCCATTGCGGCAGGGTTCGGTGTGGAAGTGTCCAGCAAGGTGATCTCGCCGAGATAGCGGGCCACGGTTTCGTCTTGAGGGTCGAGCTCAGCGGCTTGCAACAACGCTTGAACGGCGTCCGCCGAACGGTCCACGAAGAAGTATGCCAAGGCCAAGAGTATTTTTACGCGGGCGGATTTCGGGAAGAGAGTGTTCGATTGATTGAGGACCACCAGGGCAGCGTCAAAAGTCTGGTGGCGTAGCAACTCCAGTGCTAATGCAATGTGGTAGCGCTCTTCCGACGGTTGCAGATTTACCGCGGCCTGATAGCTGTGTACGGCGGCGAGCGGGTCCCCGCGCTTTTCCTGGATATCACCCAGAAGGCTTTCAATCGAAGCGCTGTCTTCCAGATCTTTAGCGCGTTCGGCGCTGGCCAAGGCCTCGTCCAGGCGGCCTCTATGGAAATCCGCCAGGGCCAGGTTGTAGAGCAAATCGGGACGGTCGGGAGCAAGGGCGCTGGCCGCGGCAAAATCGGTGGCGGCTTCCGCAAACAAACTGGCGCGGCTGAGAATTTCGGCCAGGTGGAGTCGGACATCAATGGCTTGTTGAGGCGGCAATGTTTCGCTCCGTAAGCGTTCGAGGGTCTGCGCCGGATGTGCGTGGTTTTCCACCTGCTCTTCCAGGCGCGCGATGCCTGCGGCGACACGCAAGTCCTGATTTTCGGGCGCCAGCGCAGCGGCTTTGTCCATATCCGCGGCGGCTGCGGTGAAATGGCCGAGGCCGGAAGCAATGGCGGCTTTTAGACGGTAAAAGGCAATTTTTTGAGCGGGATTTGCGGGAGCGGAGACGCCTTCCAGCGCGGATTCGGCCTCCGAGTAACGGTGTTCTCGGGCCAACTGAAGGGCCTGTTTTAGCGCCGCGTTGGGATCGCCTTGAACCTGCGGCTGTGCCCAGGCGCTCCCAGCCGGCAGCAAAATGATCCAGGAGAGAAGGGTGACCCGCAGCACGAGCATGACAGAGTCATCTTAACCCGCGATTGCCTTGCGACGTTATGCAAACGTGTGAGAAAATCCCGCCGTGCCTGGCCCGAATTCTCCCCATCTGCAACGCCGGCTTGGACTTCTGGAAGCAACCTCCGCGAACATGCTGGAGATGATCGGCGTCGGTCCGTTCATCACTATCCCTTTTATTTTGACTACTATGAATGGGCCGCAAGCCATGCTCGGGTGGTTGCTAGGAGCGCTGGTGGCGGTTTGCGACGGGTTGGTGTGGGCAGAACTCGGCGCGGCCATGCCCGGAACCGGTGGGCCTTATCGCTATCTCTCCGAGGCCTTTGGCCCCAAGCGCCTGGGGAGATTGATGAGTTTTCTGTTCATCTGGGAGACGGTATGCCTGGCACCTCTATCGATCGGAGCCGGGGCGGTGGGTTTCGCGCAATATACGAAATTCCTGTGGCCGGACATGAACTGGTGGGAAGGCAAATTGGTGGCGGTAGGCGTTTGCGTGCTGATCACCATCCTGCTGTATCGCGACATTAAATCGGTGGGGCGGCTGTCGATTGTCTTATGGATTGTGGTGATCTTCACGGCGCTGGCGGTTACCGCCGCGGGCATCTCGCATTTTCAGTTGAGCCGGGTGCTCGATTTTCCGCCGCACGCGTTTACGCTGTCTCGGGAATTTTTTGTGGGATTGGGCGGCGCCACACTACTGGCCATGTACGATTACGGCGGCTATAACAACGCCTGTTTTTTTGCCGGAGAAATCAAGCGTCCCGAATATGTCATCCCCCGCTCGATTCTAATTTCTATTTTGCTGGTGGGAATTTTGTATCTGACCATGAATGTGTCGATCATCGGCGTCATCCCCTGGCGCGAAGCCATGCATTCGAACTTTATCGTTTCGGACTTGATACAGCGCATCTATGGATCGACTCTCGCGAAAATTATGACTGGGTTTGTGCTGTTCACCACCTTCGCGTCGCTATTCGCGGTGTTGCTGGGTTACTCGCGCGTACCTTACGCGGCCGCGGTGGATGGACGTTTCTTCTCCATGTTCGGGCGGCTGCACCCCACTCGGGATTTTCCGTGGTTTTCGCTCGTATTTATCGGGATTACCTCTGGTATCGCGAGTCTGCTGAACTTGTCGGACCTGATTACCGCACTGGTAGTGATTCAAGTGCTGGTGCAGTTCATGGCCCAGGTGGTGGCGGTGACCATGATCCGGCGGTATCGTCCGGATATTCAGCGGCCTTTTCAGATGTGGTTTTACCCGGTGACCAGCATTATCGCTTTTGCAGGATGGGCGTTCATACTCGCGGCCAGCGGACTAAAATTTATTCTCTGGGGAATTGCGTTGATTGGAGTCGGCGTCGCCGCGTACTTATGGAGAGCGCGCGTGCAGGCTGAGTGGCCGTTTGCGCCTCCAGATGTTAAAGCGGCCGTATGAGCGCCGAGCGTCTGGACGTGCTGGTGGCCGGAGATTTGTTCGTGGACCTGGTGATGAGCGGGTTCGCTGCGTGGCCGCCAAGTCCCGGGCAAGAGGTGTTTGCCGAGCGGTTCCATAAGGAGGCGGGCGGGGGCGCGGCCATCACCGCTTGCGGCCTGGCGAAATTGGGCGCCAAGGCGGGAGTGTTGGGCGTGGTTGGCGAAGTCGATGGGCAATGGGTGTTGGACCGGTTGCGGTCGAATGATGTGAATACTTCGTTGATCGAACAAAGCATGCTCGAACCTACGGCGGTCACAGTCAGTGTCTCCAGCGCAGCTGAAAGGACGTTTTTGACATACATGGGGGCAAACCGCGAGCTGCCGGCGATGCTGCAACGACGCGCATCGCAAGGCGAGTTCGCGAAGGCGCAGCATGTTCACCTGGCCAGCGCGCCTGAACCGGCTGAAGCAGCAGACTTATTTCTGAGTATCGCCCAGCAGGGCTGCAGCCTCTCGGTGGATGTAGGCTGGCATCCCGAATGGCTTTCGGACGCGCGGAGCAGGAAAGCACTTCACAACGTGGATATTTTCCTGCCCAATGAACGGGAAGCGGCGTTGATGACCGGTGAAACCGAGCCCCGGCGAATTCTTGAGGCGTTTCGCAAAATGGGGATAAAGCGAGTTGCTTTGAAATTAGGTCCGCTGGGAAGCGCATTGCTGTACGACGAAGAAATTCTGTTTTGCGGGCCGATCGCGGTGCAAGCGGTAGATACCACCGGGGCGGGCGACTGCTTTGACGCGGGATTTTTGTTCGCGTG
>JBBRZT010000250.1:0-5813 GCA_038236395.1 Candidatus Acidiferrales bacterium | reverse complement strand
TCCGCCCGGCAGCAACTCAGGCGCAACGGACGAGGCGGTCACGGGTCGAGGATGTTCCACGATGACTAGCACCGCGCCAACTACGGGCAGCGCCGAGGCCAGAAGCACGGTTCCCAATGTTGTCACACGCATCCGTTTCATTATTCACCCTGGATCAAATTCTGGCTGGGGGCTGATTGGCTGGCGCTTAGACGGGGAGCATCTCAAACACCAAAGTGTTATTAGTTAACTACAATTCTGTCATAAAGTTAGGTAGGACTCTCGAAATTCACGTCTGTCAGGGAGCGCGAATGATGGAAAAATTTACGCGGTTGTTCCCGGCCGAACGGGTGAATCAGGAAGCTTCATCGTAAATATCGTAGGTCCCTGCGATGGCGCGCACTTCCGTTAAACTTTGGTCGCGCAAGATTACGCCATCTTCCAGGACGGTTTCGAGCGCGTTCGAACCCGACCTTGGACTCGGCGGCAGCGTTTCGCCGTCGACAACTTCTACCGTGGCGAACTCTTTGCCGTTTTGGATGAGATTAAATCGGCCGCCCTTGCTGGCTTTGGTCGGATCGGTGATGGGGTTCTTGTAAACATTTTGCCATTTTCCGTTGCGGTCGATGGCGGAGCACTTCAGCGCAAACTTTAAGGTATCGCGATTCACTTGCTGGAGCAGTGCGCCGCCCATGCCGTAGCTCCAGGTGTCCTGGGACCACCCGCGGCGGGTCAGTTGCGCGGTTATGTTCTGGATGGTGTAAAAATTCACGCCGTCGCCCTGGATGAAGCGCACGCACGGCACGGTGGTCTTCCAGCCTTTGCGGTTCACTTCATAGCCGAACACTTCGCTGACGATTTTGAACAGCTCTTCGAGCACTGTTACCGCATCGCCGGAATCCGGGCGAATGATCAGCGTGCCATTGCGCTGCAGAATTTTTTCGCGCAGCGCGCCGCCCCACAGACTGCGCACCGCGTTGTAGATGTTGTACGAATCGCTGACGCAAGCTACCAGGCCTTCGGGGCAATTTTCCAGGATGTTGGCGTAGGCCTCCAGCTCGTGCTCTTCGCCCCAGGCGGTGATGGTGGAATGTTCTGAGGCCGGGATGCTGTAGCCCGCGCAATCCAGAGGGTTTTCGGAAGTGAGGTCGGCGGAATAAAACTGGTTGAGGAGTTGAATCGCCGCCAAAGTGTCGGTGCCAAAAAAATTCAACAGGTGCGCGGCACCGCCTATGGCCGCGGATTCCTTTGACGAAACGCCGCGAAACCCAAAATCGTGCAGTTTGAAGGGCAGCAGCGCGGGATCGCCGGTACGCACCAGCGCCTTGCCGATTACCTGTTTGATGGCGCGCGAAAGTGTGGCCACGGTGATGGGATACCACACCTGCAGCAGGACGGTTTCGGCCCAATTGGTCAGCCAGTAAAACTCCGGATCGGTATTTTCGATGGTGATCAGGGCATTGTGGCTTTTGACTACCGTGCCTTCTTTTACCGCGCGAATACGCAGCGGCAAACGCCCGCCGTGTTTGGCGAATAGCGATTTGAAGCCGTCATAGTTGAACGATTTCGGATGGCCCTGGAAATGAGCGTGGGCGATGCGCCGGGCTTCTTCGACGTCGTCCAACGTAAAAACGTTCCCTGCGAAATTGGACTTGATGATGTATTGCAGCATGGCCAGCATGGTTTCATCGAACATGCCGCCGCGGGATTCCACGTAGGAATAGATGTGGCGGGTATCCGGCGGGTATTGCCACCAGTGCGTGAGTTTGTAGGAATCCGTGTTGAGGATGGGATTCAGGCGCAGCGACTGCATCGAAACTCCTCACGGGAAGTGAATAGAAACCGTGGCGCAGCCGGGCTAAGCTTGGGCTGTAGGACGAATGCGCACAGTGCTGACGAAGGGTAAATTGCCACTGAGATGAGAATAGCAAAGAACCTGCAAAAAGCGGGCGTGCTGGCCGGGCTGGTGTTGTGCGCCAACTCGGCCCGCGCGGCGACTGCAGCGGGCGCTCCGCATTGCAGCGGCGGGTTGGAATTGCGCTTGAGCGCGCCGCAAGCAGCACAGGGCAGCCTGATTCTGGCGCAGATACAGAGCAAGAAAGCTCTGCGGGAAGTCAGCGGGAAGTGGATCGATCGCAGCGTGTATTTCTTTGCGGTGAAGGCGAGCCCTGCCGGCCCGGCGAGATCGACGGCTCCCAGAGTTGATCGCCGCGAGGCCCTGCTGGGAGTGGATCTGGAAAAGCCGCCCGGCACATACGAATTGTCGGTGACTGCGACGGCCGAAGATGGAAATACGGCGGAGTGCAGCGCAAGACTAGTGGTGACCTCCGGGAAGTTTGCGACGGAAAAGCTCACCGTTGCGAAACAATTCGTGGAGCCGAACGAGCAGCAAGCCAGCCGTGCGGTGGCGGAGCAGAAGAAATTGCGCGAATTGTTCGACACCGTCACGCCTGAGAAATTATGGCAGGGTCCATTTCGCTTCCCGCTGACCGGCGTAACGAAGGGAACCAACTTTGGAAAGCGCCGCATCTTTAACGGGCAACCACGTTCGCCGCACACCGGCGCGGATTTCCCCACTCCCACAGGGACTCCAATTCATGCCACGCAGAGCGGCCGCGTGGTTCTGGCCGAGGAGCTGTACTTCTCCGGGAACACAGTCATCGTGGATCACGGTTTGGGCGTGTACTCGTTGTACGGCCACCTGTCTGCCACGGATGTTGCGGTGGGAGAAGACGTAAAGGCCGGAACCATTCTGGGAAAGGTCGGCGCGACGGGCCGCGTCACTGGGCCGCACCTACACTGGGGGATCACCGTAAACAAGGCGCGCGTAAATCCCGTGCGTATTGTGAGCTTGCTGCAAGGGGCTCCATTTAGCAGGTAGAGGCTTGCGTCGAAGCGCTGCGGCACCTGTGATTGCCGTTTTCATTCCAAACCGAATGCTGCCGCCCGGGAAATGGGCGACCCGTTCCAAAGTTCAGGGGTACAACGGTACTGCAATCTGAAAGAATTTGTGGTACCGTTTGCCTATTGTCCTCAGCGAAGTTGCGAGGCAAAGTTAGAGTTGGTTTGGTTTGGACACGGTTCGCGCAGGCACCTCGAAGTTGCATTAAATCCGGTCGCAAATGCGTCCACACCAACGGCCACCCGCCCATTTGTTGTGCGCCCGGAAAGACCGGGGCGTGATTAGTTTAAGGATGGCAAAGGCTTAACCTATGTCCCTGCTTCACTTTCGATTTAAAGAGCGCCGGCGAACAGTGCGAGTAACGCTGACCGTGGGATTGACGGTGAAGTGGCAGTCGGAGTCGGGTGATAAGTTCTCAGTGAAAACGAATACGCAGTCGGTAAGCCGCGAAGGCGGCCTGTTCCCGATGGAAGAATCCGTGGTGGTGGGCCAGGCTGTGCACGTGTTAAACGAGAACAGCGGCAAATCGATTGAGTGCAAGGTAACCACCATCCGCAAAGCGCGCGACGGCAAGACCTACGTCGGAGTTGAGTTCGTTTCGCCCAACAACAATTTTTGGCAAATGTGTTTTCCAGTTCCTGGCACCCGGCCGCTGCGCCGTACAGTTTCCTCCAAAGCTTCCGCATAACATTCTGACTCTCTTCACCTTTCTTTCACTTCTTCAGCATCTGATATAACGTCTGTGTTCCTGCTGTAATTGCGACCATGCTCATTGGATTGATTTCCGACACGCACGGGCTGCTGCGTCCATCGGCGCTGCGCGCCATGGAGGGCGCGGAGGTGATCATTCACGCCGGCGACGTGGGCGACTCGGCCATCCTGGAAGCGCTAAAGAAAATTGCTCCGGTGGTGGTGGTCCGTGGAAACGTTGACACCGACAAATGGGCGGAGACGCTGCCTGCTACCGCGATAGCGGATGCCGGCACGACACGAATTTACGTTTTGCATGACGTCAAACAGTTGGATTTGAATCCCGCCGCAGCTGGATTTTCTTTTGTGGTCAGCGGACATTCGCACAAGCCTGAACAAACCGAGCGCGACGGCGTGATTTATATCAACCCCGGCAGCGCCGGGCCGCGGCGGTTTCAATTGCCGATAACCGTCGCAAGGCTCGATCTGGAAAAGCGGCCGTGGAGGGCCGAGTTCATAGACGTGAGCGCGACGTAAAAAATCGACCGATCGACCGTTTTGCCGCCGGTTGCGCCGCAGATGATTGCAACAGGTCAGAGTGATAGACTTGAGCTATGGCTACCAAGAAGAAAATCCGCAAAAAGAAAAGCAATCCACGTAAAAAATCCGTTGTGCGCAAGAGCGCAAAGACCGCCGCGGCGGGCGCATCCCGTAAAATGAAGGGCAAGGCGCAAAAGTCATCGAAAGCGCGCGCACCCAAGAGAAAGGTGGCCGGCAAATCCCGGACCAGCAAACCGGTAACTCGCACAGCCTCTGGTAAACCTGCGCGGGTGCTGCGTTCAAAATTGCCCACTCGCGGAGAGGACCGTGACTTGGAGATGGAAAATTTCGAGCCCGCAGGATTGGGCGCGCGATCGGGTGGCCAGTCCGGCGATCTGCAGGGGCTATCGAACAAGCAGAGCGCGGACTCCGAGAGCGTCGATGAGCTTCTCGAGGAAGGCAATTCCTTTGAAGCGGAAGTCGTCAAAGGCGTGCAGGACGCTCCCGACGCCGACGTTTCGGAAGTTCACACCCACCAGGAGTGCGAAGAGCTGGACCTGCCGGAAGACTTCAGAGAAAATTAAAACGAATTTCGCAAAATTTACCGCTGCACACTGTTTTGAATTTATCCTTCGTCCCCGATCGCATATCTATCTAGTTGGATGACGCCACAGCATTTGTTTGCCCACCTCTAACTAAATCGCCTCGTACATCTGCCTTTTGCAGCGAATACACAGTTCACCTGATTGGTGTTCGCGGTACCTATAGGTACTTTCGTTTCAGGCTCGGTATTTGTCAGGAGGGCGAATGCGATTTGACAGAACGTTCTTGCATACCAAGGCAGGAAAAGCGATTTACGTAGCCAGTGTCACGGTAGTTTTGTCCGCGATCGGCAGTTGGGCGGTGCTCGCGCATCAGGACGAAGCGGCTATGTCGAAGTCGAGCCCGGTTCCCGCCGCCAGCAAGCCGTCTATGGCCGAGACACAGTTTGCCAAGGAAGCCGCGCAAGGTGGAATGGCGGAAGTGAAGCTGGGCCAGCTGGCACAAGATAAGGGCTCCAGCGATAGCGTGAAGAATTTTGGAAAGCGCATGGTGGACGATCACTCCAAGGCGAACGAAAAACTGAAGGGCGTCGCCATGCAGGAGAACATCACGCTTCCCGCCGAAATTTCCGCGAAAGACCAGGCCACCTATGACCGCCTCTCCAAGCTAAACGGCGCGGCGTTCGATCGCGCTTACGCGAAAGACATGGTGAAGGATCACGAGGCGGATATTGCCGCGTTCCAAAAAGAAGCCAATGGCGGCAAAGCCGATTCGCTGAAGAGCTTCGCCTCAGACACGTTGCCGACCCTGCAGGACCATCTGAAGGAAGCCAAGGAAATGATGAAGGCCGTGGCGGGTTCGTCCGCCGGCTCCAAGAAAACAAAAGCGAACAACAGCGGCCGCTAATCGGCCCGACAAGGCTAAAAAAATAAACCCATCCTTTGCAACGACGGATGGGTTTATTTTTTTGCGCGTTTGAGCCAGTTACTGCAGTTGAGCATTCTTCGCAGCGGTTTGATTCGCAGCTACATCGCCCCGCGGGGTCATGGAAACGACAATATATTCCCGCTCTTTGCCATCGGTTCCCGGCACGCGCAGCAGCATTTTATCTTTATGCAGACGGAATTGCGCCGAATCCCCGATAGGCAACAGCGACGGG
>JBBRZT010000249.1:0-5835 GCA_038236395.1 Candidatus Acidiferrales bacterium | reverse complement strand
GGCGCGGCGGAGGATCTGGCCGAGCGGGTGGCGGCGGACTTGATGCGGTTGAAGACGGAGATTGAAAAGGTTGCCGCATATCTCGGGGATAGAAAAATTATCAGGCGCGAAGACGTCAACTTGATGGTTGCTTCGGAGAAAACGACCACGGTGTGGGAGTTGGCGGATTTGCTGGCTTCGCGGCAGGCGAAGCAGGCGCTGGATTTTCTGGATCGGCTGATGCGTGACGGGGAAGAACCGATTGCGATGGTGGGGGCGATGACGTGGATGTACCGCAAACTGATCGAGGCCGGCGAAATCAAGGGTGCGATGAATGGATGGCAGGCGGCGCGGACGTTGGGAATGCGGCCGGAGCAGGCGGAGCTGGCTTTGCGGGCGGCGCGGAAGACTTCGAAGGCGCAATTGATGGGTGGATTGCAGGCGTTGAAGAGGGCGGACGATCGATTGAAGAGCAGCAAGGATTCGCGGACGGTGATGGAGTTCTTGGTGGTGGAATTGACGGGTGGCGGTGTTTTGGCGGTGGGCGGCGGACGGTGAAGGCGATCAGTTAAACAAAAACCCCACACGTGAGATCGTGCGGGGCATTCAAAACTTTTAAATTTAAACTGAAAAACTTACTTGGCGGCGGTGGTTTTGAGGTTGTTGTGGGCCAGGGCGAGGCGCGATTTGTAGCGGTTGCCGGTGTTTTCGTGGAGCACGCCTTTGCCGATGGCGCGGTCGATAGCGCTCATGGTGGGTTGCAGCAGATTTCCGGCGGCGGTGGCGTCTCCGGCGCTGACGGCGGTGCGGAGGCGCTTCATTAATGTGCGAACGCGGGTGCGGTTGGCGCGATTGACTTCGGCTCGCTCGATGGACTGCGACGCACGCTTTAGGACTGATTTTTTCTTTTTCTTGATCTTGGTGCC
This sequence comes from Candidatus Acidiferrales bacterium, assembly GCA_038236395.1. Classification (GTDB taxonomy): domain Bacteria; phylum Acidobacteriota; class Terriglobia; order Acidiferrales; family UBA7541; genus Acidiferrum. Next base: position 4,930 of record JBBRZT010000249.1, on the reverse strand, counting down.
CTGACCTGCCATTTGTTGCTCCTTTTTAATTTCTGGTGAAATTCTATCACATTAGACGTGGGACTACCGTGCCCGAGCGTCTGCACATTAAGGACGCGGATTGAGCCGTGACGAGTGGCTCAAGGACGCCGCGACAAATGAAAATGCCCCGTGGCGCCGGAGCGCGCGGGGCATTTTGCTGGGCGTTGCGACCCGGGCCGGCGGCTGGACGGACTGGCCCGGGTAAGGCTTGGTTTTACTTTTCGTAGAAGGAAAGTGGGAATTCGTAGAGGACGCCGCCGACGGGCACGCTGAGAGTCATGTCTTCGCGATTGCTTTTGCGCTGAAACCAGGTGGAACCGGAAATCTGCTGGTTGGGGAGCACCACGGTTTCTTTCAGCGCCATTTGGTGCATTTGGGAATGCGGATTGAATTCCGCCTGGTGTTCGCTGACGAGTTGGACGGTGGCCTGGTGTTCGGCCAGGTAATTTTGGGTGCTGGGTGCAAAGGCGAAGTCACGCGCGGAAGTAGCCAGATATCCACTGGTGCTGGGAGTGGCGTTGGAAGTGGTCCAGAGAATCTGGTGGGTCGCGGCTCCCCGCAATTTGCTGGGCTCCTGATACGTGAGGAATTTCTTTTTCAGAGTTAGATCGCTGAGTTCGATGTGCGACGGGATTACGTTGACGGCCTCGAGGCTGCGGTTGGCCACGGCGATATTGGCCAGCAGCTTCCAGCCAGTGTCCTGGAGAGAGACTTGAACGGTCACGCCATTCACGGTGAGGGACTCGACCACCGAGTCTTCGCTGTAGAGCCGTTCAGAGCCGGGCGTACCGGCGACCCAGCGGGCCACGCCATCGTGAACCGTCGCGGTTGGTACGGCTTTCAGAGGTTGCGCGATCTCGCCCTTGGTGACGTTCATCCATGCCACATAGCCGCTCTTGCCCTCGGCGGTGCGAACGTTGACGGTATAGCTCTCTGCCGCGGAGAGCAGAGAGACTTGCTGCCCGCAATTGAGCGTTGCGACGAGCCGGAGAGGTAGAGACTGCTCGGCGTCGGCGGTCATCGGAACGCTGGAGCCGCTTCTGCAAAGGATCGTGCCCGTTACGGAATTGCCAGCGAGCGAAGAAAGCGGCTTGCTGATTTGCTGCGCGGAAGCTGCCTGGGCGAGCGCGAGACCCGCCAAGACAGCTAGATGTTTCGATTGAAGCGTCATGTTTGTTCCCTCAGAACCCTACGCCACGGATGATTTGCAAACTCTAATGTGCTGTTCAACAAGAGAATATTCGCGGTTGGCGCGGGTTGGGTCGATAGGAAGGCAGTCATGCTGGGGCGGTACTAAAGATGGGTGCTGATTAGGGCACAAATGGGGCTGCGGTGGGGTTTTGTCGCCCCGGTAAAGTTGGTTTGCGCGGTGAACCTTGACCGCGCCGGATGGCTACGATAGGGTGGAAAGAGTTTCTTTCGAGTTGACTGCATCGCAGTCAGGCTAGCCTGCCGTCGGCAGGTAAACCCCGGAGGAATCCCATCGGTCAATCGTTGCCCATAGTTGGAAAACCTGCCAATTGGATGAGACGTACCGTACATATATCCGGACCAATTGAACCGTTTTTTGGAACGCTGGACGATAACGTGCGTTTGCTGGAGGAGGTGCTGCACGTGCGGACGCACCTGGCGGACACCCGGCTGACCATCGAGGGCGAACAGGACAGCGTCGACCAAGCGGTAAAAATTGTGGAGGAGTACAACCACCTGACGCGGCATGGGCGGACGTTGACGAGCGCGGAGGTGAAAATATTGATTCGCGTGGCTACCGATGAGCCGCGGGAATCGCCGCGTACGATGTTTGAGCCGGGGCGGGCGCGCTCGTTTGGGAAGAAACAGGTGGCGCCGAAGAACGCGAGCCAGCGGCGGTACATGGAAGAGATTGAAAAGCACGACATGATGTTTGGCATCGGGCCGGGCGGGACGGGCAAGACTTATATCGCTGTCGCCATGGCGGTCAGCGCGCTGCTTTCGAAACAGGTGAACCGGATTATTCTGGCGCGGCCGGCCGTGGAAGCCGGAGAGCGGCTGGGATTTTTGCCGGGGACGCTGCAGCAGAAAATCGATCCTTATATGCGGCCGCTGTACGACGCGCTGTACGACATGCTGGACGCCGACAAGTTGGAGCGATTTCTGGAGAAGGGGATTATCGAGGTGGCGCCGCTGGCGTTTATGCGCGGGCGCACGCTGAACGATTCGTTTGTGATTCTGGATGAGGCGCAAAACACTACTAGCGAGCAGATGAAGATGTTTTTGACGCGGCTGGGATTTAATTCCAAGGCGGTGATTACCGGGGACGTGACGCAGATCGATCTGCCTGCCGGGAAAAAATCGGGATTGATCGAGGCTCTGGAAGTTTGCGGCAAGATCGAGGGGATTGGCACGATTCAGTTTGGGGAGAAGGACGTGGTGCGGCACAACCTGGTGCAGCAGATTATCCGCGCTTACGAAGAGTATGATGTGGCGCATCCGAATTATGCGCAGAGGAATTCAGGGTCGCACTCCGGCGCGAATGTCGTGGCGAATGCGGCGAATGGCAAGGGCGAGCGGCGAGTGAAAAAGGACGGCAAGGAGCCGGCTTCGGATGCGGGCAATGATGCGGGTCAAGGCGCGGTCCGCGACGCCAAGTAAAGATGATACTGAATCGTCAGCGTTCGGTGCGCGTGTCAGTTCGCGCGCTGGAAACATTTTTGCAGCGGGTGCGGCGAGAACTGCGGCTGGGGGAAGCGGAGATTACGATTTGCCTGGTGAGCGATGCGGAGATCGCTGGGATGAACGAGCGGTTTCGGAAAAAGGCGGGGCCCACGGACGTTTTGTCTTTTCCGACGGTGAAGCGGCTCAAGCCGGTGATGGCGGATAAACCGAAAATACCCGGGCACACGCGTTTGCGGCTGCGGGTGTCGCTGGGACTGGTAAGCGGCGATGTGCTGGGTGAGATAGCGATTGCGCCTGCAGTGGCGCAACGGAATGCCAAGAGTTACGGGCGGAAGTTCGCGGCGGAATTGAAAATTTTGATTTTGCACGGAATTTTGCATCTGCTTGGTTATGACCACGAAGCCGATCGCGGCGAAATGTACCGCATGGAATACCGGCTGAGAAGGCGGTTGGGGCTGGCGTGACGTTCAGCTGGCTATTTACGCTGGGCATTTTGATTCTGGCGCTGGGCCTGCCCATTTTTTCCTACCTGACGTTGATTTATCGCGAGCTCGGGCGCATGACTACCGGGCGCATCCACGAGCACCTGGAAATATTCGAAACGGAAATCGAGCCGAAGCTGCACATCCGGCGGCGCAGCGGTGGCCGGACGTTTCGCATACTGGGGCATTTCTGGCTGGCGTTTCTGGTGCTGGAGACGACCCGCGGGATCGTGCATTTCGTTCCGGAGGCGTGGGAATCGGTTGTGCAGTTTTTCGTGTTCCTGTCGTTGGAAGTTGTGATCTTCATGCACTTCATTCCGGACATGCTGCTTTACCGCACCACCGGGCGATGGTTGCTGAAGTTTTTGCCGGCGATACGAATTTTCATGTGGCTGGTGTGGCCGGTGCGCGTGTTCCTGGAAGGGGCAGAATCGCTGGCGCGCATTTCCGAGCACGAAGAAGAAAAAACTTCGGAGCAACGCACCGAAGAGGGCATCGGGGCGCTGGTGGAGGCCGCCGAGGAAGAGGGCATCATCGAGCCGGAGCAGGCCGACCTGATCGAGCAGGTGGTGGAATTCAGCGACAAGCGGGTGCGTGAAGTGATGACGCCGCGGCCGGATATTGTTGCGGTGGCGGCGGAGTCTACCCTGGAAGAATTGCACGCTAAGTTTGTGGAGAAGAAATTTTCGAAGATGCCGGTTTACGAGAAGTCGCTGGACGATATTTTTGGGGTAGTGCACGCTCAGGATTTGCTGCATATCGCGGACCAGGATTTGCCGAAACGGAAAGTGCGGGAGCTGGCGCGGCCGGTGCTGTTCATCCCGGAAACCAAAGCGGGATCGGATCTGCTGCGCGAGATGCGGCAAAAGGGGCAGCCGCTGGCGGTGGTGATCGATGAGCACGGGTCGGTTGCGGGAATTGCGACCGTGGAAGATCTGGTGGAAGAGATTGTGGGCGAGAGCGGTTACGACGCCAAGCAGCCTGCTGCCGATGTGGTGCGCGAGCCGGACGGTGGTTTGGTGATGCGCGGGAGCATGAACATTGGAGACGTGGAGGAATTACTGGGCGTGGAGTTCGGGGACAAGTCTGATGCGGCGGTGACGACCATTGCGGGATTGTTGAGTCATGTGTCGGGGAAGGTGCCGGAACCGGGGGATAAGATCGATCTGGAAGGGCACAGGTTTGAAGTGTTGGAATCCAACCAGCGGAAAGTTTTGCGGGTGCGGATACGGAAGGATGTGGCGGCTGGCAGGGTTGTCGCGCCGAAGTGAGCGGGTTTGTGGTTTGGGTGGCGATTAAGAGGGAAAGAACGGGCGCAAGTTTATACGGCGACGGGTCGGTCTGGCCACGCATTCACGCAGCAGATTCCTCACCCGCCTGGAAGAGGCGGCGTGTTCAGAATGACGGCCTCGGTGGACTTGAGATTCTCTATGACAGATAAAAAAAATAACCGAAGCGGAAAACCTGCTGTGGCGGGATCTGCTGGGGCGGGCCCGGAAGTGCACCTTGAAACGCCTCCCGCAGCGCGCGCAGAAGTCCTGGAACAAGTGGCGGAAGCGGAGGCAGAGGTGCCGGAAGCGATTTTGGCTAAGGCTGGATCTAAATCCGAATTCAAGTCTGGGTTTGTGGCGATTGTGGGGCGGCCGAATGCGGGGAAGTCTACCTTGGTGAATAAGCTGGTGGGACAGAAGATCGCCATTGTTACTTCCAAGCCGCAGACTACGCGGAACCGGATTCAGGGAATTGTGAGCAAGCCGGAGGGGCAGATAATT
>JBBRZT010000248.1:0-5836 GCA_038236395.1 Candidatus Acidiferrales bacterium | reverse complement strand
AGCACGCCGGGATCCTCGGGCGATAGCGCCAGCGCAGCTTGTACCCGCGCCACTGCTTTGTCACGCATTTTTTTCTGCGCATACAGGACTCCCAGCACCGATTGAACTTGCGGATCGCGCGCCTTCGCCGCGGCGTCCCCTTCCAGCAGTTGCAGCTCTCTGGCGCGAGCCGCCTCTGCTTTCTCCTTGTTATTCAACCACTCGTACGCGCCCGCCAGGTTGTCCCACACGATGAAGTCTTTATCATTTTGTTGCAGCGCTTTCTCCGAGATTTTCGCCGATTCTTCGTAGCGCTTTTCCTGCATGTAGAGAATTCCCAGGTTCGCGTACGCTGCGTATGTGGGAGCCAGTTCGATGGATTTTCTAAGCGCCTGCTCGGCTTCCGGGTGTTTCTTCAAATCGCCGGTGTCCAGGTAAATCGCGCCCAGATTGAAATACAGCAGCGCATTATCCGGAGTCAGTTGCACCGCTTTTTTCAACTGCGCAATCGCCTCGTCGTAGCGCCGCTGCCGGTCATAAAAAAGAGCCAGCGAGTTGTAACCATCCCAGTAATCCGGTCTCAGTGCGATCACACGTTGGAATGCCGCCTCAGCGTCCTTAGTGCGGCCGGCATTTTCGTAAGCGTGCGCCATCCCGTTTTGCGCCTCCACGCTGCGGGGGTCGAGCTCCAGTGCGTGCTGAAATTCCTGCACCGCCAGATCCGGCTTCCCCGTCGCATCGTGAACGCGCCCCAGCGTTACGTAAACGGACGGCAACCGGTCCTGCAGTTCCAACGCCCGCTTGCAGTTCGCCAGCGCCTCGTCAATCCACTTGGCATCCTTTTCCGTCTGATATTTCAAACGATAGACTTCGCCGAGTTCTCCGAAACCCAGCGCAAAGTGCGGATCCGTTTCTACCGCGGACTTCAACGCATCGATGGCCAGCTGCAAATTGCCGGGCTTGTCGTACCGCTGCATATAGCCCAGCGCCTTCAGGTACGATTCATACGCCGCGGGCGCTGCGTTTCCTTCCGTCGTGCGGATCATCTCCGCTGTTACATGAATGTTCATCAACCGCGCCAGTCGCGCCACTGCCTCATCTTGCAGCGCCGCCAGGTCACCGCCGCGATCCTCCAGCGCCGCGGAACCGATCTGCCGCAGGTTTTGCGCATCGATCAAATTGACGGTAAGGTGCACCACCTCCGCAACCCGCTGGATGCTTCCGGTTACCACCAGCGTGGCCCCCAGTTCACGAAAAGCCGTCGCCGGATCGGTGACTTTTCGGCTTACCACCACGCTGGCCGGCAACACCCACAACGATTGCTGCGCCGCGCTAAGGTTGGAAAGCTTGCTGGTCAGGCTGTCCATTAATCCCTGCGCTACCGGCTCGTCCGCCGGGTTCTTTCCAATATTTTCGAATGGCAGCACCGCGATGTGTCTCGCGCTGCCCGATCCAAACATGCCCGCCAGCCGTTCGCGAACCGGCGCCAGCAAAAGCAACAACCCTGCCAGCACCGCTACTCCGAGTCCCGCCATCAATGGCCACGAAATTTTCTTTTTCTCGCGCGCAGACCACTGGGGAGTCGAAGCGTGTTCTTTGTATTGCCTCAGACCTCGTGCCGTCGATGTCGCGGTTCTGCCGCTTAGGTCGTTCGCCGCGGTCTCGCCGCTGATCTGCGCGCGCACCTCTTCGAGGTCATCTAGCATTTCCGCGGCGCTCGAATAACGGTGCGCCGCATCTTTCGCCAGCGCGCGATACACCATCGGCTGGATCGCCGGCGGAACCGCCTCCAGCATTGCCGGCGGCTGATTCAAAATCGCAAACGCAATCGACGCCGCACTTTCGCGCTGAAACGGATTCACACCGGTGAACATTTCCACCATCACCACGCCCAGTGCCCACACGTCGGAGCGCGGGTCCACCACTCCACCCACGGTCTGCTCCGGCGACATGTACGCGGGCGTTCCCGCTATCGCCATACTTTGCGTCATACTCGCGGTAGCCGCTACGCGTGCCAGTCCGAAGTCCACAATTTTCGCTGTGCCATTCGGCGTGATAATGATGTTCGACGGCTTGATGTCGCGGTGCACGATTTTCCGCGCATGTGCCGCCGCCAATCCCCGCGCTACCTGCATTGCCAGCTGCAATCCCTCTTCCGCCGGCAACCCGCCGCCCCGCAATTTCTTCTGCAGCGTTTCCCCTTCGTAGTACGCCATCACGATAAATAGCTGCCCGTCCGTGCCCTCTTCCAGCCCGTGAATCACCCCGATATTTTCATGATCGAGCGCCGACGCGGAACGCGCCTCGCGGAGAAATCTTTCCTTATCCTCTGCATGCAGCGCCACGTCGTGTGGCAAAAACTTCAGCGCTACCGTGCGCTCCAGCTTCAGGTCCAGCGCCCGGTACACCACACCCATTCCGCCCGCGCCGAGCTTATCCACAATCCTGTAGTGTGAAATGGTCTGGCCAATCAACGACTGGGCGTCCGACATTTCCGCAAATGTTAGGCCCCGCTCCCCGCCAAGTCAACGCATCCGCCTGCACCAGCCGCGAAGTTACGGTCAGTCTAGTAACTTCGATTGTGGGTGCCCCACCCTCCCATTTTTGAGGGTGGGGCTTCCTTTGACATTCTCTTTGATAAGCAATTACTAGGAAATCGCCACGGCCGAGCAGTCGCTGCAGCTCCGTGACGTCTACCGCGAGGCTTTGAGGATTTCGATGCCGCCGTTAGAATTCGTTAACGAGAGCCGGCAGCCGCCAGTGCCAATCTTTCCGTTGAGAGAGTCGCCGCCAACGTCGCCGCTGGAGGTGACCGATAACTCCGTCTTGATGTGCCCAAACGACGTGCGCGCGGTAACGTCATAGCCGGCGCTTTCGGACAATCGCACTTGAATCGCTGAAAATGAAGTCTTGGCCGATATATCTTTGCAGCCGCCCGTCGCATACGATGGCGCGATCGTGACGCCGCCATTCTGATTGTCGACCGTGATCTGGCCGGTGGCGTCTTCCACGGACGTTCCGGCGAAGCTGGTCTTTGCGCTCACATCACCCTTCACGGAGTTCACGCTCACTTGGCCATTCGAATTTTCGATCGTGACGTTCCCGTTGATCCGTTGAACATCAACGGACCCAAAGCTGGTCTTTACATAGGCGTCGCCCGTCACATCGCTCAAATGCACGTGGCCATTGCCGGTCGTAGCCTGTGCGCCCTTGTGCAGGCCGTGCGCCTCGATGGCCCCAAAAGAAGTAGCAAGTTTCGCAGCGCCCTTAATTTCGCTGGCGATCACACTTCCATTCGAGTCCTTCACGTCCACCGGCCCATCGATTCCCTCCAGCGAAACTTCTCCGAATGTGGTGGACACAGTCACCGAGCCGCCCACCGTCCCGCCTTTCACGCGGCTGTTGCTGGCGGTGCAATCAACATTACGGAGCACGTTCGAAAAAGTTATATCGCCAAAGTTGCCATGCAGCGTGGCGGTTCCCTTCACGTCGGCGACATCGATGGATCCGTTGTCGTTCCGTACGCTCAGATCTCCGCGAATTTCGCGCGCATTGACCGCTCCAAAGGAATTGACAATGGCGGCCGCACCGGATTGATTCAATTCCACCGAACCATTGCCGCCGGTGATGGTCGCTTTATTCTCGATATTTCTTGCCGTGATGTTGCCGAAGCGATCGCGGATTTCCAGAGTCCCTTTCACCGACGAAACTGTCACCGAACCATTGTTATCCACAACGCTTACGTCCCCCGCGGCGCCATTTACATCAACATTGCCAAATGAATTCGTTAGTTTGCCGCCGGCAACATCCTGCGCGCTCAAGGAACCGTGGCTGTTCTCCACTTCCACTTTGGCATGTACGCTCGTGACTCCCACGTTTCCAAAGTTATTTTTTACGAATACGGCAGCGTTCGTTGGCACGGCGATATTGTAATCGACGGAATACGACGCCTTGTTTCTGTGAAAGACGCTGGAACTTTCCGGATACACCGTGCGAATACTGACGCCATTCGCAGTTTGTTCCACCTCAATGCGTATCGCCGCCGCAAAACTCTCCGCCTCCGCGCGTGAATCCGCCTGCGCGTGAATCGTCGCCGAAATCTTCACCTCGCTGCCCGCTTCACCGTGAATCTTTACTTCGCCAAACTTATGTTCCACTCGCAGTCCCTGGCCCGCCCCGATGCTCACCGTTTTCTGGAAATCCTTCGACACCTGCTCCTGCCCCGCTTTGGCGGAAAGCGCCAGCGGCACCGCGATTAACAGTAGCGACAAGAAACCTGCGGCGCGCATCAAGCGCATCCTTTGTTTTCCCAGATGCTCAAACGTGCCGCTCATCGTTTCTCCTCCAGAATTTCTTCCAGCGTGCGCTGCTTCTCCTGATACATGGACAGCAGCTGATAACGCAGGTGCGAGTTGGAAGGGTTTTGCCCCGCCTGTTCGCGCAACTCATCGATAGCGCTATCCAACATCATTAATTTCTCCCGGTAGCTGGACATCAGCCCGGTGCTGTCCGTTCCTGCCTGCCCTTTGGTCTCCTGCGCCAATTTGCTGATGGCCTGCACATATGCTGCCTCGGTACGCTCCACTTCCTTCAGCGCCTGCCCCTTTAAGAGGCTTTGATTGGCGCTCGGCGGTGATTTCGGCTCACGCACATACAGCCATCCGCCAAAACCAAGCAGCGCAACTAGCAAAGCCGCAGCAGCCGCAACCTGAACATTCTTCCAGACAGAGAAACCTGTCCACCATTCTGAGTGACGCGGTTTGTGCGCGGCCTGCTCCGCCAACGCCACCTCAATGCGCCGCCAGCCGGCCGGACTATCCGAGTAATCGCGCAATTCATGTGCTGCCGCGCTCAACATTTTCCAGCCTTCCAGCTCTTTCGCGCATGGCGCGCAGTTCACGGAGTGACCTTCCAACTCCGCCCACTCCGCCCGCGTTCCATCCCTCAAAATGCGTTCGAGATCCTTGCAAGTAATATTCACAACATTCACCGTGTCCCCGATGCAGCGCTGCGAGGAGCCTCCAGCACCTGCCGAAGCTGCTTCTTCGCCTGAAAAAGAGTGTTCTTCGACGCCCCCGCCGAAATCTTGAGGATTGATGCGATCTCGCCGTGAGGAAATCCTTCTACTTCGTACAACAAAAAAACATCCCGCTGTCGCCCCGGCAATTGAGCCAGGGCCCGCTCCAGCGCCATCTTGAGTGTTGGGTGCGCTGCGGCCGCGTGTGGCTCCCGCGATGGAGAGTCGCCCTCGTCCTCGTTCGCAATTTCTTTCTTGCGCACCCGCCGTCGCCGCGCGTCATAACAGGTATTGACCAGAATTCTGTACGCCCAGGTCACAAAACTCGATTGCCCGCGAAAACTTGCAATGCTTCGCTGAATCTTGAGAAAGGTTTCCTGCACCGCATCTTCCGCATCCATGGGATTGCCCAGCATGTTGCGCGCAAGATTCTTCATCCGCGCGCCATGCAGCGCATACAGACGCTCATAGCCCTGCAGGTCCTCCGCTCGGCAACTCGCAGCCATGGCGGAATCCTCCGCCTGCGACGTCGCTGCAGTCAGCCGCGCATCAACCGGGTTTCCCGCGGGTTCCATGCACTTCCCCCGTTCCCGTTGCCACCAGGGAGCCACCGCAACATCCCAAGTTAACGAACATCTTAGACTTCCCATGGTTGCTCCTGGGATATAGACGCCACCGCCCACTCAAACGTCAGGGCTGCAAGTCCCGCGAACTCAGCAACCGGCGGCTGCCCCAGACGTGGTCCGCTAGATCGTGCGTACCGCTCTCGGATTTTTGAGGGTGGGTGGCGCACCCTTTGCCCCGTGAGGACCTTCCCAGGTGGCCTACCCTTTGCGATTT
>JBBRZT010000247.1:0-5850 GCA_038236395.1 Candidatus Acidiferrales bacterium | reverse complement strand
GATTTTGACGACAAGGTGCTGGGCGATGATTCGGTAGCGCCGACCGCAGACCCTTTGCCTATCGACTGGAAGCCGCGGTTCGGATTTGAAGTTGCGGTTTTGTCCAGCGATTATCCGGCCGCGAAAGAACTGCTGGAAAAGCTGCTGGACAAGGCGCCGGAAAATCTGGAGATTCCCGCGCAACCGGAAGTAGTGGATCCGTCGTCGCTGCCTTCGAAAGCCAATGATGCGCCGGCCAACGTACTGGTGTGGAAGGGAAGCGACGAGAAACTGGCGCAGTTTCTGACCAGCGCGCTAGGCGAAAATAATGTTACAGCGAGGGTCAACGCCGAAGCCGGCGTTACGGCCATCTATGTCGCGGCCGGGAATGAAGCACGCGCTCGCGAGATTGTCCGCGAAGTGACCCAGGGCGCCCCTCCCAAGTAATCCATGAGCGTAGACAGCATCAAGACGGTGGCAGTGCTTGGCGCCGGCACCATGGGCAACGGCATCGCGCACGTTTTCGCGCGCGCGGGATACAAAGTGATTCTGCGCGATGTGGAGCAGCGCTTTGTGGACCGCGGCATGGAGACCATCGGACAGAATCTGGGGCGGGAAGTGAAAAAAGGCAAGATCACCGAAGCGGAGCGCGTAGCTACGCTGGAGCGGCTGCTGCCGGTCACCGATATAGCCAACATCGCTGCCGCCGATTTTCTGGTGGAAGCCGTCCCTGAAAAAATTGAAATCAAGCGCGTCGTTCTTGCCGATGCCGACCGGTTGTTGCGCGACGACGTGATCATTGCCAGCAATACTTCTTCGATTTCCATGACTACATTGGCGTCGCTCACGCGGCGGCCGGAGCGGTTCGCGGGGATGCACTTCATGAACCCGGTGCCGGTGATGGTGCTGGTGGAAGTGATCCGCGCACTGCAGACCAGCGACGGGACGTTTGCGACCACCATGCAGCTGGCGGAAAAGCTAGGCAAGAAGCCCGTGGCGGTGAACGACGCACCGGGCTTCGTCTCGAATCGGGTGCTGATGCCGCTGATTAATGAAGCGGCTTACTGCGTGATGGAAGGCGTGGCAACCGCGGAAGCTGTGGATGCGGTGATGAAGACTGGCATGAATCATCCAATGGGACCGCTGGAACTGGCCGACTTCATCGGCCTGGACGTGTGCGTGGATATAATGCACGTACTGCAGGAAGGGCTGGGCGACCCGAAATATCGCGCCTGCCCGCTGATTAAGAAGTATGTGGCCGCAGGATGGCTGGGTCGGAAGAGCGGTAAGGGATTTTACGGGTATGGGGAGAGTAGGGAAGGCCAGAAGTAGGCTCAAAATAGCGTTTGCTTTTTGTTCGCCCCAGTGTTAATTTGCCTCCAGAGTTTTCAACAGGCCGCCAATTTGCAAGTTTCGAGAGGTAGTTCCGGCCTGGGCAACATGAGAAACTCGGATCAAGACGACTAGCGAAGGGCCGCGACCGGCGGCCTAAAGACGTATATAAGTAATGTCCAGATAAGTTAACTATATGGTACTATCCATCACCGTTCGAATGATGGCCGGCAAGCGCATAACACGAAAGCTCCAAACTCTACTTTCTTCCACCGAGGTGCTGCATGGCAGACGATAGGTCCAAATTACTGGAAGCCGCGATCGCGCAGATCGAAAAGTCTTACGGCAAAGGTTCCATCATGCGGCTGGGCAGCCGCGATGTGCTGGTGCCCGTCAGCGTAATCCCCAGCGGCTGTTTGTCGATCGATGCGGCGCTGGGCGTCGGCGGTTTTCCGCGCGGACGCGTGATTGAGATTTATGGCCCGGAATCGGGCGGCAAGACCACCATGACGCTGCACGTCATCGCCGAAGCGCAAAAGCTGGGCGGCCAGGCGGCGTTTATCGACGCCGAGCACGCGCTCGATCCGGTGTACGCGCGAAAGCTGGGCGTGGATGTGGACAACCTGCTGGTCTCGCAGCCGGACAACGGCGAGCAGGCATTGGAAATTGCCGAAGCGTTGATCCGCTCCGGCGGCGTAGACGTGGTGGTGGTGGACTCGGTCGCCGCGTTGGTACCCAAAGCGGAGCTGGAAGGCGAAATGGGCGATCCGCAGATGGGATTGCAAGCGCGCCTGATGTCCCAGGCATTGCGCAAGCTGACCGCCATCGTTTCCAAGTCGCGCACCTGCCTGATTTTCATCAACCAGATCCGCGAAAAAATCGGTGTGATGTTCGGCAACCCGGAAACGACTACGGGCGGACGCGCTTTGAAGTTTTATGCTTCGATGCGCGTGGATATCCGCCGCATCCAGGCCATCAAGGAAGGCGACAAAGTCATCGGGTCACGCACGCGCGCCAAAATCGTGAAGAACAAGGTCGCTGCGCCGTTCCGCGAGGCGGAGTTCGACATCATCTACGGCGAAGGCATTTCCCGCGAAGGCGATCTAATCGACCTGGGCGTTGATCGCGGTGTGCTGGAGAAGAGCGGTACGTGGATCAGCTTTGGCAGCGAGCGCATGGGCCAGGGCCGTGAAAACGCGCGCACGTTCCTGAAAGAGAACAAGGACGTACGCGATAAGCTGGAGCTGGCGCTGCGCAAGAAATTGGAAATTTCCATCCCGACCAATCCGAACGGCACTGCCGCATCCGGGCCCAACGGAAACGTTGCTGCGACCGCCGACGGGAAGCCGCCGGTGAAGGCTTCGGCTGCTGCGGCTGGAGCCGATGCTTCTCGCGGACGACCGGCCCGGTAACTCGATTCGAACTCGATTCGACACATCTCGCAATGCAAAATGCCCTCCCGGAAATCAGGGAGAGCATTTTTTCGTTCGGTGGCTGCCGGACGCAAGGTCAGTAGCTGATCCCCGGGCCAGCTGGCACAAAACAAAGCACATACTTTCGTACTGGACCCGGTAGGCTATTGCGGCGAGTTCCGCAGCATCTTACTATGTCTCAAGTTGAGAGCGACACCAGCCGTTCGGCAGGCAGCCGGCGGGCCAGCAGTTCGGTAAAGTTCGCGACCGCTTGAACGATCGACGCATTCGGCCGCAGACCTGGGTGATGCAGCAGGAAAGATCTCGACGAATGGTTGTTGACCAACGGGGCGGCTTCGATGAGAATTAACGCCCGCGAAGTAGTGTAAGGGAAGAACTAAACCTGAGGTGGTTGTAGTGAAGGATCTCGCAAAAGCAACGGTTGCAACTGTGCTCGCGGCACTGTGCGCCTTTCCGGCGCCGGCAGCGCCAGCAGCTGCCAAACCTGCAACACGTTCACGCCGGGCTCCCGCGCGTTATCACGGCGGAGGAGTGCCTACGTTTGCGAATTCTTCGGGCGCGGACGTCACTACGTTTGACGATCCAATCGTACGCCAGGCAGCGGTAGAAGGATTGGGCCGTTATAACGGCGCGGTTGTCGCGGTGGATCCCAACACCGGCAGAGTTCTTACCGTAGTGAACCAGAAAATTGCGTTCGGCGAGGGCTACATTCCTTGCTCCACCATCAAGCCCACGATTGCTTTAGCTGCGCTGGAAGAAAACGTCATCGACGGCGACACCATGCTCAAGGTCGGCCGCCGCAAATACATGAATCTGACGGAAGCGATGGCCCACTCCAACAACGAATTTTTCGAACAACTCGGCCTGCGCATGGGCTTCGACGTGGTGTCCAAATACGCACGCCTGCTGGGCCTGGGCGAGCTTTCCGGCTACAACCTGCCGGAAGAACATCCCGGTGCTTTCCCGATGCAGCCTCCGGCGCACGGCGGAGTGGCGCGCATGTCCAGTTTTGGAGAAGGCATACAGATGACGCCGTTTCAGCTGGTGTCGCTGGCCGCGGCTTTTGCGAATGGCGGCACACTTTACTATCTGCAATATCCTCGCACCGCTGAGGAACAGCTTGCATTTGCGCCGCGCGTGAAGCGCGAACTGAATATTGCGCAGATATTGCCGGAACTTCGCGAGGGCATGCTGGCCGCCGTGCTGTACGGCACGGGCAGGTCGAGCTATGACCGCGGCGGAGATGAAACTCCGCTGGGCAAGACCGGCACCTGCGACGACCGCGTGAATCCTTCGCGCATCGGCTGGTTCGTGACCTTCGCTGATGGAGCGCATCCGAAAATCGCGCTGGCCGTTCTGCTGCGCGGAAACACCCGCCGAGTCAAAGGACCGACCGCCGCGGAAGTAGCCGGTCGAATCTATCGCCGTCTGCGCGAACAGAATTATTTTGCCAACGTGACGGCATCCAGCACACTTCCGGCCCCCAAATCGGGCCGCTGATCATCGCTAATCACCTCTAGTCCACACTGATGATTGATGGCCGCCATGGCGGCGGCCCATTCACCTCCACGAAAACTCCTCAGGGAACTTCAGTGACACCAACTCCGTAATTGAATCAAGCTCCGTACGTTCAAGTTGGGTGCGTATCGAGTCGAGTGACTCGAATTTTAAGCCAATTTCCATCGCCGCTCGTCTAACGAGGTATTGTGAATCGTCCTTTACCGATTATCTTGCTGGCCATAGTTGTAGCCGGAGGCGCTGGGATTTTGTACTCCGCGCGCCTGCGTCGCGCCGTCGCGGTGGAGCAACTACGCGAGGCAGAGACCGCACGAAGCGCAGCGGCTGCTGCTGCCGAGGCCGAGGTCAGGCAAAACACGGTTGTGCCGCTGGAACAAAGAGTGCCCTCCGGGAATTTCCTGGTGGCGCTGGAAAAACTGGGGCTTACGAATACCGAGGCCTCCAGTGCATCGGCTGCGGCGCAGCAGGCATTTAATCTCCGGCAGATCCGCGCGGGCAACACCATCACCGTGGGACGCTCGGTTGATGGCCAGCTCCGTGAGATCGACTACAAAATCGATGGCGATCGCGTGCTGACCATCGTTCCGCATGACGGAGCTTTCTCCGCTGCCATAAAGGCGATTCCGTCGACGATGGAGATCGCCGCCGTCTCAGGGCAAATCGAAGACTCACTGTTCAACGCCGTGCAGCAGAGCGGGGAATCGCCCGAACTGACCATGCGGTTGGCGCAGATATTCGGATACGACCTGGATTTTTACACCGACCCGCGCAGAGGCGATACGTTTCGCGTGGTGATGGAGAAGAAAAAATACGCCAACGGGCAAACCGCGGCTTACGGGAAAATTGTGGCGGCCGAATACGACAATGGCGGGAAACATTATCAGGCCCTGCTGTTTCACGATCCGGCGGGTCAAGCCGCGTACTACACGGCGGACGGCAAGTCTTTGCAGAAAGGAGTTCCTGCGCTCTCCGCTGAAATTCGCCGCGCCGGTCACTTCGCACTTCAGCAAAGCGCGCTTCCATCCCATTCTGAAAACCTATCGCGCGCACCTTGGAACGGACTACGGCGCGCCCATCGGCACTCCCGTACAGAGCATCGGCAGCGGCAAGGTCAAATTTGCGGGGCGCAAGGGCGGCGAAGGCAACATAGTGGATATCGTGCATTCGAATGGCTACGAAACCATGTACCTGCATCTGTCTCGTATGTATGTGCGCGCGGGAGAGCACGTGGAGATCGGCAAAATCATCGGGGTCGTCGGCAGCACCGGACTTTCCACCGGGCCGCATTTGGATTTTCGGATTCTGCAAAAAGGGCAGTACCGGAATTTTGAAAAGCTGGGCCTGCCGCCGTCCGATCCGGTGGCCAAGAAAAATTGGCCGGAGTTTGCGGTGTTACGCGAGAGATGGCTGCCGGTGCTGAAGAATCCCGAATTGCTGCAGACGGCCAGCTCCTCCGCGGTCCGCTAAATCGTTGCGAGCGGCAAGTCCGTTTCGGTAGAATTCGCTAATCGAATAAACCTGAAAAGGGAGTTGGGATGGCCAAATTCGTAAAGAGTCTAGGCATTGTTGTGCTCGTGTTGCTGGTGCT
>JBBRZT010000246.1:0-5900 GCA_038236395.1 Candidatus Acidiferrales bacterium | reverse complement strand
GCGATAATCCGTTTCAGATTGGCGTAGCAAAGCTCGGGAGACAGATCCAGGCCGAGCTGAGTGGGCTTAACGGATATCTCGGTGTTGAGTTTTTGTTCGCGAATACGGCGTAGCGCTTCTATGTAGTGTTCCGCGACGCTTTCCGCTTCCGCTGCGTCACGAATGTTTTCGCCCAGGTGCGTGAAGATCGATCCGATGTGCTTATCTTCCAGGCGTTGTGCGGCTGCGAGCGCGTCGCTCAATTCCTCGCCGGGCATGAAGCGCGAAACTGTGCGGCGCACGAATTTGTGTTTGGCCGCGTGATCGCGCAGCCAGGCGTTTTGCGAAGCCGACAGCAATAGGGAGCGCGCGGGATTCATGATCGATGATTGGATGCCATGTTCAAATATTCAAGAGGCGCAGCGACAGTCCGGCGAGCGCTCCACCCAGCAACGGGCCGAGGATGGGCACCGGCACGTAGCTCCAATCCGAGCTTCCTTTGCCGGCGATCGGCAAAATCGTGTGCGCGATGCGCGGGCCCAGGTCGCGCGCGGGATTGATCGCGTATCCGGTGGGCCCGCCCAGCGAAAGTCCGATTCCCCACACCAGGCTGGAGATCAGGTATACGCCCAAGCCAGGCGCCGGGCCATTGGTGAAAACACGTGCGGAAAGAATCGCGCCGCCAACAAATACCAGAACGAAAGTAGCAATCACCTCGCTCAAAAGGTTGGGGAAAAAACTGCGGATCGCGGGAATAGTGGAGAAACAAGCGAGTTTTAGCGTGGAGTCTGGAGTCTCGCGCCAATGTTGCAGATACTGCAGCCACACCAGAGCGGCGCCCACGATTGCACCAAGAACCTGCGCGACAAAGTAGGGCAGGAATTTACTGTAAGATCCGGCGCGCACCGCGAGCCCCAATGTCACCGCGGGATTCAAATGCCCTTCGCCACCGCAAGCGATGGCGGTGAAGACCCCGGCCATTACCGCGAAGGCCCATCCGGTGGTGATGACCAGCCAGCCGCTACCTTCGGCTTTCGAACGCTTCAGAAGCACGGAGGCGACCACGCCGTCACCCAGCAAAATCAAAATCAGCGTACCCAGAAATTCGCCGAGCAATGGCGAGGTCATCTAGAAAGCCTCCGCAAAAATATCCTACGAGCCGATCCAATCGAAGGAACGAGTCACCGCTTTTTTCCATTGCCGGTAAAGCTCTGCACGCTGCGGCTCGTCGAGCGCTGGCTTCCAGGTCCGCTCGACAGCCCAATTGGCCCGCAATTCTTCGAGCTCCGAAAAAAACGTTACCGCCAGGCCCGCGGCGTACGCTGCCCCCAGCGCGGTGGTTTCCTGAATCACCGGGCGAAGCACCTCGCGATTCAAAATGTCGGCTTGAAATTGCATCAGTAATTCATCCACGACCATGCCGCCATCCACGCGCAGATTCGCCAGCGAAATGCCGGAGTCCTTTTCCATGGCGTCGACCACTTCGCGGGTCTGGTAAGCGGTGGCTTCCAGAACGGCGCGCGCCAGGTGGCCTTTGGTCGCGTAGCGGGTGAGCCCGGCAATCACACCGCGGGCGTTTTCCTGCCAATAGGGAGCGTAGAGGCCGGAAAACGCTGGAACGAAATAGACGCCGCCGTTGTCGTTCACCGTGCGGGCCAGCGATTCGACGTCTTCGCTGCGCTGAATGAGGCCGAGATTGTCGCGTAGCCATTGGACCAGCGCTCCAGCGATGGCCACACTGCCTTCCAGCGCGTAGTGCGCCGGCTGCTTTCCAAATTTGTAGGCGACCGTCGTGAGCAAGCCGCATTTGCTGGGCACGGCGCGTTCGCCAGTGTTCATAAGCAGAAAACAGCCGGTGCCGTAGGTATTTTTCACCTCGCCGGGCTGGAAACACGCCTGGCCGACCAGCGCGGCCTGCTGGTCGCCAAGAATGCCCGCGAGCGGCACGCCTTTGATTTCATCCAGCGTGGCTTCGCCGTAAATTTCACTGCTGGAGCGGACTTCCGGCAACATCGCGTGCGGAATTTCAAATGCGGCGAGCAGTTGCGGGTCCCAATCAAGCGTCTGCAAATTGAAGAGCTGGGTGCGGCTGGCGTTGGTTACGTCGGTGACGTGCACTCCGCCCACCGGCCCGCCAGTAAGATTCCACACCAGAAACGTATCGATATTTCCAAAAAGAAGGTCGCCTGCGGATGCCCGGCCGCGCGCGCCGCTAACGTTGGCCAGTATCCAGCGAATTTTCAGCGCGCTGAAATAAGTGCTCAGCGGCAGGCCGGTTTGCGCCCGAAAGCGATCCTGCCCGCCGTCGGCGGCGAAGCGCGGCACGTCGTCGGACACGCGCGTATCCTGCCACACGATGGCGTTGGCGATGGGCTCGCCGGTTTTGCGGTCCCAGACCACCGCGGTTTCGCGCTGGTTCGTGATGCCGATGGCCGCCAGGTCTTCAGGGCGCCAATTCCGTTGCGCCAAAGCTTCGGCAATCACTTCGTGGGTACGGCGCAAAATTTCCAGAGCGTCGTGTTCCACCCAGCCGGGGTGCGGAAAAATCTGCTCGTGTTCCTTTTGGGCCAGCGCAACCACGCGGGCGGCCTTGTCAAACACCATGAAGCGTGTGCTGGTGGTGCCCTGATCGATTGCGCCGATGTAGCTCTTCAAGGACAGATCCTCGCTCGCGTAGCAGGCGTTACAGCGAGGGCATTTCAGCACAATTGCTCATCTGTGCCAACCCTTTAAGCGCAGGATTCGTGGGCATTACCGGTAAGTCCACAGATGCCTTTTCTGCCGATATAGACCGTAGTGGCCCGTTCCACCGGGTTCGTGCATCTAACTAACAGTGGAAAGAGGAGACATCAGAGCCATGAGTAATACCAAGCATGAGAAGGGAATTTCAGTTGTGCTGGCTGCGGCGCTGGCGATAGTGAGCTTTGCAGCCACAGCCGCGCGGGCTGCCGAACCGGTAACCACTACGGTCACGGCAGTAGGGAAGAAAAATGCTGCGCCGCCTGCGGTTAAGAAAGAAGACGTGGAGTTGTATTCAGGGAAAGAGCGATTGCAGGTCGCGGGTTGGCGCCGGGGAGAGACGCTTTTTCTCGCCGTGCTTATAGACGATTCCCTCGACCAGAACATCGCTTCTCAATGGAACGACCTGCGCGCGTTTTTCATGGCTCAACCGGAATCGACATACATCGGCGTTTTTTATGGACGCAACGGCGCCGCCATGATCGCGCAGGATTTCACCAAGGATCACGACCTGGCCGGCAAAGCGCTGAGAATACCGCTTGGCGGATTTGGTGCGTTCTCCAGTCCATATCTATCGCTTCGCGATCTGATCAAGCGGTTGCCCGGCGAGGGGCAGCGCCGCTCCATTCTGGTCATTTCCTCGGGCATCGATTATTTCCGCGGAAATTTTGGCCCTACCAGCCCGGACCTGGATACCACGATTGAGAGCGCGCAGAAAAACAATGTCAATATTTGGAGCTTGTACGCTCCTGATGCGGGACACAGCGGGCGCGGCTTTTTCCGCACCTCGCGTGCCCAAGCCGAACTGAGCCAACTCTCCGAGGAAACCGGGGCGGAGTCGTATTACCTCGGAACGGGAGAACCGGTCACATTCAGAAGTTATTTTGACGAGATCAATATGCATCTGAACAACCAATATCTGTTGACCTTCGAAAGCAGCGGCGGGAAAAAAGGCCGCTTCGAACGCGTGCGCGTACATAGTGAACTTCCGGGATTGGAATTCATGAATGCGACGCTGACGTATCTGCCGAAGTCGCAATAATCGTCACGATCGACGGCCGGGTGCCCCACATGCCGAATTTGCATGTGGGACATTTGTTGTTTAGTTGACCGTTTCTGACCAGGCCGGTTTACAGCTAATCGTCTGAGCCCGCCATGGAAGCGGCGCGCGTGGAGTCGCGGATGACTAGTTCCGGATTCATCTTGTGCCGCACAATATTCCACTCGCGTTTCTCCAGATTGGCATTTACTTCTTCCATGATGACGTTGACGGCCAGGTTGCCCATGGCTTCCAGCGGCTGGCGCACGGTCGTTAGAGATGGGGCCGAGAGCGATGACAGCGGCACATCGTCAAATCCGATCACCGAACATTGCTCCGGCACTTTGACTCCCGCCTTGGTCAGCGCGCGAATGGCGCCCAGAGCGGTCAGGTCGTCAAAAGCCAGCAGCGCAGTGAAGCGTTTCTTTTTCTGCAGCAACTCGTCGGTGAAACGCTGCCCGCCTTCAAAGCCAAAATTTGGATCGAGCGAATCGGGCAGCTGCACCACCAGCGCCGGATCAATTTCCAGACCCGCGGCCTGTGCGGTTTTCTGAATTCCCCGCCATCGCGGCGCGCTGTCGATCAACATCTTCGGCCCGCGAATGTAGGCGATTTTGCGATGACCGAGTTGCACCAGGTGTTCCAGCGCCAGGCGGCCGCCCGCTTCGTTGTCCACCATCACGGAACTTACCGTGTCGCCCGGCAATTCCCATCCGATCGTCGCGGCGGGAATATTGCGCTTGCCGATGTCCGCGAGCAGGTGGATGTCCACGAACAGCCAGTTGGCCACCACGATCAGGGCTTCCACGTGGCGGTCCAGCATCATTTCCAGATAGCGTTCGAAGCGGTTGCGTTGATTGTGGGCGTCGGCGAAAATCGAGACATACGAGCCCTGGTACAGCGCGTTTTCGATGCCCCGCAATATCGGAGTGCAGAACGGATCGGAAATGTCGAAAAACATTACGCCCACGCTGTTGCTGCGCTTGCTGCGCAGGAACCGGGCCATGGCGTTGGGGCGGTAGCCCAGTTTCTTGGCGGTGTCTTCGATGCGTTTTTTTGTTGCCGGAGCGATGTAGCGGGCCAGCGGGGCATTGTTCAGCACGATGGAAACGGTCGCAGGCGAAAAACCACTAGTTTCGGCCACATCGCGCATGGTTACGGTGAGATTTTTGCCGCCGTGCCGCTTCAAGATTCCTCCGGGCCGCCGCTAGAGCTTTCGGAACTCCTGTAACGCCTGCAACACAGAAAAGATACCGCTACTCCGCCGGTACATCGAAGGACATTTCGTTTCGAAACCCCGAGGTCTTCCACGCCCCGTAAGCGATGCCCAAGGCCAGCCAGATGGAGCCCGCAATTTTTGCCGGCGGGCTCAGGTTCCACCAGATAAACCCGCAAATCAGAAAGCCCAGACCGGGCACCAGCAGGTTGACGAGTTTCTTTTCCTTGGCGCGCAGGTAGTAGTGCACAAACGAAGCGGCGTTCACACCCATGAAGGCGATGAAAGCGCCGAAATTCAGCAACTCCGCTCCGCGTTCGTAGCTGATGATGAACGCGCCGGCCAGGGCGATGAACCCGATGAGAATTACATTGTTCTGTGGAACGTGACTGGTCGGCGAAATCTTTCCAAAAAATCCCTTGGGCAACGCGTCGTTGCGGCCCATGCCATACAACAGTCGGGCAGCCGCCAGTTGCGCGCCCATACCGGAACCGATGTTGGCGATCAGAATGGTGAAATTCAGCAGCTGAAAAAGAAAAAATCCGCCAATCTGTTGCGCCACCAGAGGGAACGCGGATTCCACTTTGTCGGCGGGAAATGGATTCGGCCCCCAGACCAATTGTGCGGCATACACTTCCAGCGAAGAGAGCACGCCGGCAATCACACAAACCAGGACCGTGGCGTACATGATGTTGCGTCGCGGATTTTCCACTTCCTCGGAAAACGCGGAGATGGCATCGAAGCCGATGTAGCTGAGCACGGCGATGGAAGTACCCTGAAAAATCCTGGGAAAGCTGAAGGTGGCCGGGTTATAGAACGGCTGGAAAAAATAAGCGGTTCCCAGATTGTGCAAGCCCCACAAGAAGCGCACCACGAAAGCAAAGAAGACGATGACCACGATGGTCATGCCCGCCGCCAGCACTTCAT
>JBBRZT010000245.1:0-5931 GCA_038236395.1 Candidatus Acidiferrales bacterium | reverse complement strand
TCGTAGAAGTGCGAGAGGGCTACCGCTGCGGATGGTTCCATCAGGACGGGCCCCGACTGGTAATGCAGCCGCACCCGCTGTCGCGCTGCATGCCCGAATGGTGGCGCACACCGGACGAAGCCGAAATCGTCGGCCGGGTGGTCGGCGTCGTTACGCGGCTGAACGAACCGTGGAACTCTCTGGCTGGAGTACGGCCAGCAGCGCGCGCAGATTAGAGCAAAAAAGGTCCTTTAGATACTCGGGACTGTGTTCAGGCAGGAGCACGCGATAGGCTTCCATACGCTGCCAATGCCCCACCGCCTCATCCCGTCCGCCCTGCATAAGCTCCAGACAAGCGGCCAGATCCGCTTCCTGACTCTCCAGCGAGGTTTCTAGAATTTTCTCGAACACTTGCTCATGGCATATCTCCAGCGCCTGCTGGACAGCAGAGTCGGGGTACAGCGCCGACAGACCGGCGTGTTCGTACCTGCCGCTCGATAAATCCCGCAAAGAAGCTACGAAGGTCAATCGAGAAAACAAGAATGGGATGCTCGCCAGAGACGTGAGCGTGAAGTCCTGGATGACGCGGCGGTTTTGCTGAAGTTGAGTGAGCGTTTTCATAAAAAATCGGCCCTGTTCCGAAGACAGAACTTTTTAATCTGCAAAAACCCCTGCCCGCTGTCGTTGCTCATGTTGGAGACCTGGAGGCTCCAACATGAAAAGCAACAAGCTCTACTTAGTGGCAGCTTTGGTCCTAGCCGGGCTGATCGTAACTCCCGCACTGGAAGTTGTAAATTATAGCAAAAAGGTTACCGTAGCGGAAGGTTCACCGCTGCCAGCGCCACGGCCACCTGTATTTGCGGCGTAGGCTGCAGCAGGCCCAAAATCGCGCTCTGGGCTAACTGCGAACCCGCGCGTCTAAATGACTATCGAAAGTTTGCTGGGAACGTGGGCGGCCTCGAGGCACCGAGCTAAAAGAGGGGCGCTGGAGGCCGCGCCATTGGATTATCAGTTTTAATATTCACTATCCAGTTATAACAATGCTAACATCCCAGTCCCGTGGAGAGCCTGCACGCATTCGTGAAATCCCTTTGGGCCGCCAGTTTCGTGCTGCAGGTTGTCATTTTGTGCCTTCTGGTTTTCCGCGGACACTTCCGATCCTTGCCTTTTTTCACGTCGTACATCGCTCTTAATCTTTGCCAAGCGGTTTTGTTGTATGCGATATACAAACGTTACGACCAGCAATCGGATTTCGTGCATACCTTCGCATGGCAAGCGGAAGCGATCACCCTGATCGCCAAAGCTTTCGCCACCATCGAAGTTCTGCGAAGGGTGCTGATTGCGTATCGCGGCATCTGGGGCTTGGCTTGGCGACTGGTGACTTTCACTTGCATGGCGACTTTACTCGGCGTGGTCATCGCCGCCCGTGGCCAAGGCGACTGGGCCACGATGGAAGCGGATCGCGGATACCATCTGATTTTCGCCACAGCGGTGCTCGCGTGCCTCGCGTTGATCCGTTACTATCGGATTCCCGTAGCCCCGACGTACCAGATTATGCTGGCCGGTTTCTGTTTTTATTCCTGCATGAAAATTCTGGCGAATACCGCGCTTCAAGAGTTCCTATATCAGCGGTTCACCACCTCCGGGGAGATCTGGCAAACATTTTCGATGTCAGTTTACGTGGTGGTCCTGGTAGTTTGGGCGGTGGCCCTGCTCCGCCCGTTGCCTGCTCCGGCCCCGCAAGACGCCGCTCTTCCGCCTTTCGGTTACCCGCAGACTGCTCCCGAACTTCATTATCAACTGCAGGCCATCAACAAGCAGCTGATGAATTTCTGGAAAATGGAGGAGCCGGGGTCGTGAATTACTATCTGCTCTTCTTTGCCGGTATCGGTGTAGCGCTTCTGGCGGTGCTTGCCTGGCTTTCGTTTTCCGGAATTCACCGGGCCGCCCGAGGCGATTTGGGTTCCCGGCCGGAGCGCGAATACCGCCACATTTCTTATTTGCCGCAGATCAAGCAGTCGCTGGGCCAGGCAGATTATGAGTATCTGCTCGCGCGTGGGCCAGCGGGCCTGGCCAAGAGGGTGCAAAAAGAGCGCCGTCGCATCGCGCTTCACTATCTTACGGCGCTGCGAACGGAGTTCGAGAGGTTGCAGCACATGGCACGCGTTGTGACGTCGATGTCCCCTGAGGTCGCCGTGGCGCAGGAACTGCAAGGTCTCCGCCTGAATGTAGAGTTTTCCATCCGGTACCGGATTATCTACTTAAGGTTGGTCTCGGACATTGCGCCGGTGAGCGCGATTAACAATTTGAGTAACCTGATCAGCTCGCTGACAGTGCGGATGGAAACGGCGATAAGTAGCCTGGGCGAAAGCGCCGCGTTGGCTGCTGAGCTGGGCTCACCTCATAACGGAATGAACCCGGGTTGATAGGATGGTATTGATGGCGTTCAGGAGTAAGGCCGGGTCAAGTGGCTTCGTCAGCGATACCAGCACGGCGGGAGAATCCGCGCCGCTGTGACGATTCTCGGAGTCGAGCGAATACACGCGGATGAGGCGCTGCGAAATCGCCGAGCCGTAATCAGCCAGCCAGCCTGGTAGCTTGCCGTCTAGAACAGGTCCCGCGAAATCCACATCGGCAACGATCACATCGAGTTCGAATTTATCGAGGACTGCACGCGCCTCCTTGACGCTTTTCACGACGTGAACCTGGTGTCCGTGCGCGCTCAGTATCTGTTCCAGTAATTTCAAGACGGCATCGTCGGAATCAATGCAAAGAACCCGCGTATGCGGCTCCGAAACCTCGGGCCGCGCTTCCTCACCCGAATTCTCGGAGGCCACGCGAAAAGGTAACTCGACGGTGAAGGACGCGCCGCGATGAGGCAGATTGCGGACGCGAATGGTTCCTCCGTGCTCGGTCACGATGCCGTAGCAGATGCTCAAACCGAGGCCAGTGCCTTTGCCCACCGGTTTGGTGGTGTAGAAAGGATCAAAAACGCGAGACGCTTCCTGGACGCCGGGACCGCTGTCGGTAAATTCCACGTAAACCTTTTCGCTGTCCGACCGAGTTCCGACCCACAGGTCGCCGTCTTCCGAACTTTCCAGAATGGCATCGACGGCATTGTTCACCATGTTGAGAAACACTTGCTGCAACTGGTGAGGATCGGCAGACATCAACGGGAGATCCTCGTTCAAATCCAGATGTACGCGAATATTCCCCATGCGCAAGTCGTAATCGCGCAAGGCCAGGGTATCTTCGATGATCTGATTGATGCGGGTGGGCAGGCGCTCGGGCTTGTGCTGGCGAGCGAAGCTCAACAGATTTTGCACGATGCGATGAGTACGCTGCGCTTGCTTGTAAAGCTTTTCCGTATATTCGATCCCTTGCGGCCCCATCTGGCCACTGCCGCTAAGTAACTGGCTGTAACCGAGTATGGCTGTCAACGGATTGTTCAATTCGTGAGCCACGCCGGAAATCAGCTGGCCGACGGCGGCCATTTTCTCGCTATTGAGGAGTTGTTCCTGGGTGCGGCGCAAATTCTCGTAAGCCTGGCGGGATTCGTCATACAAAAGCGCGCGCTCGGTGGCGTTGGAGATCTGGCTGCCCACGGCAATGAGGAGATTGACGTCGGCGGATGAAAATTCACGTGAGGAGCGGCTGGCGACGACCAAGCCGCCGAGCGGGCGGCCTTTGGACCACAACACCACAATGTAGGCGGAGACGATGCCCTCTTTGGTGATTGCATCTCGAAAAACAGGAGGAAGGGCAAGACCGTGAACGGACAAAAATGTGGCGTGCACCGCCTTGATGTGGTCGATGAGCTCGGGTTGCAAAGCCACCGCCGAAAGATGACGCGCGTATTCCGACCGCTGACCGACGGCGGCGACGCGTCGCAGCGTGGTGCCGCTTTCATTGAACAGGTACAGCGAAGAAGTATCGAGACCAAACAATTCGGTTAACTGGCTGAGAGTGCGGCGCAGCGAATCGGTAAGGTCCATCGATTCGGTGAGGGTCTGGCCGATGGAATTCAATACGAGAAGTTCGCGATTTCTGCGCCGAATTTCGTGTTCGGCTCTTTTGCGCTCGCTGATGTCCAGGACGAATCCCTGATAGGCGGTGACATTGCCGGAATTGTCGCGGACCGCGATGGAAGATTCCAGCACGGTTCGTACTTCCCCGTCCTTGCGGCGCATCTCGAATTCAAAGTCCGCGACGGCGCCATGTTCCTGCAACAGTTTTTTCAGTCGCTCGCGTTCCGAGCCGTTGGCGTAGAGTGATTCGGCTATATCGATGGCCGTCAACTCTTCGCGGGAATCGTAGCCGGTCATGCGCAGTAATGCGTCGTTGAAATCGAGAAAGCGCCCCTGCGGAGTCGAAATGAAAACGCCTTCCTGTACATTGGAAACCAGGGTGCGGTATTTTTCTTCGGCGCGCTTGCGGTCGGTGATGTCTTTCAGTACGTGCACGGTGCCCAGCGGATTGCCGGCGGAATCGGAAAACGTGGAATTGGAGGCCAGAAAATATCCACGCAACCACGGGTCCGGGTCATCCCCCTCGCCGGCGACTCCTTCGCAGTACGGGCAAATTTGGAAAGTGACCCCATTTTTCGGAAACAGGTTCGCTACGCCACGTCCCACCAGCGCACTGAATTCCCGGCCCAGCAAATGGCTGAGGCGCTGATTGCCGCGCAACACCCGCCCCTGCGGATCGTGCACCAGGATAGGATCGCCGATTGAATCAAACGTGTAAGCCCACTGCTTCTGGACGGTAGCCAACTGTTCAAACAGGCTCACGCTGTGCAGCGTCAAGCCCAGAAGATTTGCAATGTTCACCAGGTAGGAGATTTCGTCCTGCTGGAAGTGCTCTTCGCGCGTCGAGCCAACTCCGATAATTCCCAACGGTCCGGTTTTTCCCCGGAGCACAATAGCAACCATTTCTTGCACGCCAGGCTCAGCGATGTGCGGCCACGCGTCGCGATGCGTAACCGGGTATAAGCGTAGTGAGTCGCCGCTCCCTTCCTGAAACAATTTCGCGGCCCACGGCTCTGCAAGCGGCAATTGGGGAACCTGGGCCAGGAATTCCTTGCTGAACCCGACGGAGGCATGGACCACCAGTTGCGCAGAGGGCCCCTCTCCGGAAATTAACCTCACAATTCCGTGCGTGGCGTTGAGGCTCTCGACGACTTGAATGAGTACACTGTCGAGAACTTCGCGAACGGAGAGGCTTTGTGTACTCGCGGCGGCTAGCAGCGTCAACCTGCGCATCTTGTCGTTCAACTCGTCGGTGCGTGAACGAGCGCTTTCCAGCACAACTACGATCATGGCGATGCCCAGGGCTACTCCGAGAAGGTCGCCGAATGCCAGACGCAGCATGAAAACGGGAGATTCGGGCCAAAGTGGACGATCTAATCCGTGCAGGCCGCTCGCAAAGAGCACCCCCGCGAGCAATTCTGCTCCGTGCCCTTCCCTTACCGTTCGCGCACGCCACAGAATCCAGCCGGCCGCCAACAGCGCCACGCTTTCGATCAAAGCCGTCGCCCAATGTGGCGAATACGGATCGTGAACTCCGCTGGCTTCGAGGTAATAAAGGATCGACAGCACCGCGACGAGAAGAGGGGCCACAGGCAAGCGAAGCCTTCCTGGCGAGGAAGTCAGCTTGATGATACTGATCAGGAACAACAGCGAGGCAGCCACGCGGCCGACATTCGAAATCGCTGCGAGTGTTGGAAAATTGTGAATGGCCAGGACCGCGTCGCTGGCGGCGGTCAGCGTGAAGACCAGCCAGCCCGCCAGCCAGGAACGAAAATAATCGGAATGATGATCCCTGCGGAAAAGGAAAAACAGGACTAGCAGCACAACGGAGGCGGTCGCTTCGAAGAAAGCGATGCCGAGCAAGTCCTGATTTTGAAGCACGTTGCGCCCCTTCCACGCAGCCGTGCCGTAGTATGCGGCGGGT
>JBBRZT010000244.1:0-5984 GCA_038236395.1 Candidatus Acidiferrales bacterium | reverse complement strand
GAAGCCAGATAATTCGCGCGCACCAGCGGATGAATGCGGCCTTCGAAATTGCGATTCCCGCTGAGCACCGCGACCGCCACCATGTTGTTGTCCTTGATGGCCGCGCCGATGGCGTCGGGCAGCGGGCCGCTGTTGCCGATGCACGTTGTGCATCCGTAGCCCACCAGGTGAAAATTTAATTTTTCGAGATACGGCGTCAATCCCGCGGCGAGCAGATAATCGGTGACCACTTTCGATCCCGGCGCGAGGCTGGTTTTCACCCAGGGTTTTACGCTCAGTCCACGCTCCACAGCTCTTTTCGCCAGCAGCGCCGCACCGAGCATCAGCGACGGGTTTGAAGTGTTGGTGCAACTGGTGATCGCGGCGATGACTACCGCGCCGCTGGAAAGATCGAAAGAGTCGCCGTTATTTTTTACCGCGGCATGAATGTCTGGCGCGCCTTCCACAACTTTCGCGAAAGAAGTTTTGGCATTGCGCAGCGATACGCGGTCCTGCGGGCGTTTTGGTCCGGCGACGGTGGGCTCGACGCTACTCAGGTCGAGTTCCAGCGTTCCATTGAATTCCGGAGCGGGCGTGGCGTCGGTGCGGAAAAGCATCTGCTCTTTGCAATACGCTTCGACGAGCGCGATCTGCTCCATGGGCCGCGCTGTGAATCGCAGATAGTCGAGCGTCTCCGTGTCGACGGGGAAAAAGCCCATGGTCGCGCCATATTCCGGTGCCATGTTGGCGATGGTGGCGCGATCCGGAATGCTAAGCGTGGAAAGACCGGAGCCGTAAAATTCCACAAATTTGCCGACCACTCCGTGCTTGCGAAGCATTTCCGTTACGGTGAGAACCAGGTCGGTGGCAGTAGCGCCTTCGCTAAGTTTTCCGTGCAGCCGGAATCCCACCACTTCGGGAACGAGCATCGACGAAGGCTGGCCCAGCATCGCGGCTTCCGCTTCGATGCCGCCGACGCCCCAGCCAAAAACGCCCAGCGCGTTGATCATGGTGGTGTGCGAATCGGTGCCCACCACGGAGTCGGGATAAGCCTGCACTTTATTTCCGGAAGGCATGGCGCAGACGACGCGCGCAAGATATTCAAGATTTACCTGGTGGCAGATGCCGGTGTCGGGAGGCACAACTTTAAAATTGTGAAACGCGGTTTGGCCCCAGCGCAGAAATGCATAGCGCTCCACATTGCGCTGAAATTCCAGCTCGGCGTTAAGCCCGAAGGCGTTGACGCTGCCGAAGCTGTCCACCTGCACCGAATGATCGATCACCAATTCCGCGGGAAACAGCGGATTGATGCGCTTGGGATTTCCACCCATGCGCTGCACCGCTTCGCGCATGGTGGCCAGGTCGACTATCGCGGGCACGCCGGTAAAATCCTGCAGCAAAACGCGCGCGGGCATGAAGGCGATTTCTTTTTCGGGCGTGCCGGGATGCCAGTTGGCCAGCGCTTGGATGTCGGGCGCGTGGACGAAGCGGCCGTCTTCGCAGCGCAGCAGATTTTCGAGCAAGATGCGCAGCGAAAAAGGCAGCTTGCCGAGATTGGCAACCCGATTTTTTTCCAGCGCTTCCAGGCGGTGAATTTCGAAACTTTGCGCGCCGACGCGCAGCGTGTCGCGGGTGCCAAACGTATTTCCTGCGGAAATGGCCATCCCTTTGGTCCTTTCGCCGGTTGCCCAGCCCTCTATGATAACCGAAATCGAATTACGGCGCGGCCAGCTATACTGGTGTTGACGTGAATATCGCAGCAAAAATCGTCTTGATTTCCACCTACGAGCTTGGTCGCCAGCCGTTTGGCCTGGCTTCGCCGGCGGCGTGGCTGCGCAAACGCGGCCACAGTGTTGTGTGTCTGGATCTGGCGCGACAGGAACTGGATGGAGCGGCGGTTGCGGCGGCTGACCTGACCGCTATTTACTTGCCGATGCATACCGCGACGAGGCTGGCCGCCCAGTTGCTTCCGGCCTTGCGCGCGCAAAATCCGCGTGCGCATTTGTGCTGTTACGGCTTATACGCGCCGATGAATGAGGCTTATCTGCGCAGCCTGGGCGTGGCAACGATTCTTGGCGGCGAGTTTGAAAATGGACTGGTCCATCTTGCTGAGCGCGTATTGCTGGCCAATGGAAATGGCGCGGAGCAGCTACCGCAGGAAGAATCGCTGGTTTCCATGGAGCGACTTCAGTTTGAAGTGCCGGACCGCTCGGGGATGCCTGCGCTGAAAAAGTACGCGCATCTGATCATTCCGCAAGATGGCTATCGCATCGTGGGCTCGACGGAAGCGAGCCGCGGATGCAAGCATTTTTGCCGGCATTGCCCGATTGTCCCCGTTTACAACGGCGTGTTTCGCATCGTGCCGCGAGAAATCGTAATGGGAGATATCCGGCGCCAGGTGGCGAAGGGCGCGCAACACATTTCGTTCGGCGATCCGGATTTTTTCAATGGCATCGGTCATGCGATCCCACTGGTGGAGCAGTTTCATCGCGAGTTTCCAGAAATTACTTACGACGTCACCATAAAGATCGAGCACCTGAGGAAATACGCGCAGCACATACCGAAACTGAAAGAAACGGGATGCCTGTTTGTCATCTCGGCGGTCGAGTCGGTGGACGATGCGGTGCTGGCCGCACTGGAAAAAGGACACACGCGAGCCGATTTTCTGCATGTAGCTGAAAACTTTCGGGCGCTGGGGATGACGCTGCACCCCACGTTCGTTCCTTTTTCTCCGTGGACCACGGTGGAAAGTTATCTGGACTTGCTGAAGGTAATTTATGAGCAGCAGCTGACCGAAAATGTTGCGCCCATACAGTTGGGAATTCGCCTGCTGATCCCGGAAGGTTCGCGCATGCTGGAGCTCGAAGATATCCGGCGCGCGATTGGTCCATTCAATCGTGAATCGCTCGTATATCCGTGGAAGCACGCGGATTCGCGAGTGGACGCTCTGAGTGATGCAGTACAGGAAATTGCGGCCGCCGCCGATCGTGAAAAAACCACGCGCACGCAAGCGTTCGAGCGCGTGTGGACTGCGGCGCATCGTGCCGCTGAGATTGCCGCGCCGCCACTGCTAAGAAATGATGATGCGCGCGCGGTGCCGTTCTTGAGCGAGCCGTGGTATTGCTGTGCCGAGCCCACCCGCGACCAGTTGATTTCGATTGGGCGACCGCAGCCCGCGCCAAGCGTTACAGCTGTCTCAACGGACAGCTTTGTCTGACGCGGCTGAGATTCTTTCACATGAAAAAATCAACGAAGCGGCTGTTGCTGTTCACCAACAA
Source organism: Candidatus Acidiferrales bacterium (assembly GCA_038236395.1). Classification (GTDB taxonomy): domain Bacteria; phylum Acidobacteriota; class Terriglobia; order Acidiferrales; family UBA7541; genus Acidiferrum. The sequence continues at coordinate 2,727 of JBBRZT010000244.1, read as the reverse complement.
GCTGGGCTACCAGACGCGCAGCTTCGAGGAAGTTGCCCAGAAAAATGGCGTCGAGATTATTTACGTTACGGATCGCTGCCATCAGCTGCAGGATCCCTGGGGCGATCACGCCATCGCGGCGCATTTTGAATCTCCGCAAGTCGAGGCGGCGACGATCATCGAGGCGCTGCGCGGGAAACAGATCGACGGAATCGTGGCGCTGGGAGATCGCCCGGTGGTGGCTGCCGCATACGTGGCACGCGATCTTGGCATTCCTTACAACCATCCCGCCGCCGTCGAAGCGTGCCGCTCCAAGTTGCGAATGCGCGAGGTATTCCGCGACACCGGCTTGCGGACGCCCTGGTTCCGTACAGTCGCGCTGAATCCTTTGCCCGAGCCCGCGCTGCTGAATATTTCTTATCCGTGCGTGCTTAAACCGCTTTCGCTTTCGGCCAGCCAGGGAGTGATTCGCGCCAACAACCGCGAAGAATTTGTCGCCGCGGCGCAGCGCATCGCCGCTCTGCTCGCCTCGCCGGAAATCCGCGCCACGCGCGAAAACAACCTCGACCAGATTCTCGTGGAAGGCTACATCCCGGGCAGGGAAGTGGCCGTCGAGGGCCTGCTGACCGAGGGCGTTCTTCGCATCCTCGCGATTTTCGATAAGCCCGATCCGCTGGAAGGCCCATATTTTGAGGAGAGCATTTACGTAACGCCTTCGACGCTGCCGGAGCAGCAACAGCGCGCCATTCAGAAATGCGCCGAAGACACTGCGCGCGCCATGGGGCTGACGCACGGCCCGATGCACGCCGAGTTTCGCGTTAATTTTCCGGAGGCAGGACGCGAACCGGCAGGGAGTGAAGGAGTGTGGCCGCTGGAAATTGCGGCGCGGCCAATCGGCGGATTGTGCGCCCGCGCGCTTCGTTTTGTTCCGGCGGACAAAACGGAAACGGCACAGCACGGAGAGCAACAAACGGTCGGCCTCGAAGAACTCTTGTTGCGCCATGCGTTGAATTTGCCAGGCAGCGACTGGCCGCGCGAGCGGCAAGCGGGGGGTGTGATGATGATTCCGGTTCCGGCCAGCGGCACGCTCGAAAAAGTGAATGGCGAAGATGCCGCGCGTTCCACACCGGGAATAACCGACTTGTTCATCACCGCGAGGCTGCGCGACTACATCGCGGCTTGGCCGGAAGGCTCAAGTTATCTGGGATTTTTGTTTGCCCGGGCAGATACGCCGGAAGGCGCGGTGGCGGCGTTGCGCACCGCCCACGCAGAACTACGTTTTACTTTGACGCCACGCCTGCCAGTACAACATCCGTTGCATCACTCACCGGCTAGCGAAGCTACGGGCTAGCGGGCGCGCTCAACCTTTGGCTTTTGGCGGAACGTAACCTTCGGGCAGCTTCGAACCTTCTCCAAAGAAAAACTGCTCCATCTGTTCTTCCATGATTTTCTGCGAGTTGGGATCGAGCGGATTCAGCCGGTATTCGTTCATGACCATCTTGGAATGCTCCAGCCACAACTTCCAGGCGTCCTTCGATACGCTTTCATAGACGCGCTTCCCTATCTCGCCTTTCCACGGAACGCGATCGAGTCCCGGTAAATCTTTATCAAATTTTACGCAATGCACCATGCGCGTTCCCGCCGCAACCGGTTGGGTGGCGGGCGGCGTTGGACCACAAGTTTCATCTGCCATCTCACGCGCCTCCTGAAGAGCCTGCCTTTTGACCTTACTGCAAGTTTGCTGAAATTCCTAGCCGTCACGACCAGAGGGCCGGGCTTGCGTGTACCCATGGGTGCCTCAACAGGCGTCCATCACGATTATTAACATTCTATTTAAGTTAATATAAATATACCTAACATAAGCGATAGTTAACTGACGGGGGAACGAAAGTGTCATTATCCAAGCAATCGGTATTTCCAGGTGTGCTCGTCGGCGCCTGGAACGAAGAGATGCAGAAAATCGCCACTGAGAACATGGTTACAAGATTGTGGGCTCGGGATACTTCTTTGTGGCCCGCGGAAAAACATCAGGTTCCGATCATCGAAAGTAATTTACGTTGGCTGGACTTGCCGGAGCAGATGGAGGCGCACATAGCACACGCCGTGCAGTGCGCCGCCGCTGCGCGAAACGATGGATTTGATCACCTCGTATTCATATCGATGGGCAGCTCGACCCTGGCGACGGCGGCGAGCGTGAGCTTGTCGGACGCGAGCGTTCATCAACACCTGCACTTGCTGGATTCCGCCGACCCTGACGCCGTCCGCCGGCTGGAGGCCCAACTTCCTCTGGAACGTACCTTGTTCATTTTCACCAGCAAATCAGGCAAGCGCATAGAGACGCACGCGTTGCTGCTCTATTTTCTCGGCAAGTTAAAAGCGGCCGGCATAGCCTTACCCGGCAAACATTTCGTGGCATTTACCGAGCAAGGCTCGTATCTTGCCACCCTGGCGAAGGGATATAAATTTCGCGACGCTATTTTCGACCAGCCGGGCATCCTTGGCCGCTATTCCGGCTTAATACACTTCAGTATTTTCCAAACCGGGATAAGCCGGCTGGACGAAGCCAGGCTCCTGGAGACAATTCTTGCCATGAAGAATGCCTGCGGCCCCTCCACTCCACTCGCCTACAATCCGGCCGCCTCTCTCGCAGCTTTCCTGGCCGCAGGCATGCGCGAGGGAATTAAGAAAGTGGTGCTGTTGACCGGCGACGAACTTTCATACTTCGCTTATCGCATCGCGCACCTGGTG
>JBBRZT010000243.1:0-6001 GCA_038236395.1 Candidatus Acidiferrales bacterium | reverse complement strand
GACGCCCAGCGCCTCGAAGCTTATCAATAATAGTCTGCGCAAGACATGTAATAACCGCAGACAGTACAAATCAATTTGCAGCGGCGCGATTCGAGCCGCCGCGAGCACACAGGGCAATAGCACGAAGCGTGTACATCGGGCACGGCAGCGGGGCTCGCGTCGTCCGGAATCTGCATGGAACGATCAGGCTCGAGAGCCTCGTTAACCAGCGCCTGCTTCGCGGTAGGTTGCACGGCTGGAAGGTTATAGCACATCCCCGGAGAACGGGAAAGCGGGGCAAGCTGGTAGGGCCGGCCAAGGCGGAAGCACACTGGTAAAGGACCTAAATAAGGAGTAAAAATGCAGGTGGAAACCGAAGATGGCGGGCGGAGCATCTAAATAGGTGAGAGCTAGGTAAGGTAAGTTGGATCTGGTGGCGTTGCGGTTTGGGCGCAGTGCAGGTGACTAACATGGGCCGGGTTTTCTTGGGCGTTGTAGTTCTCTCAGCGATCATCTCAATAACTATTCCAGGGAATTTGGCGGCGCAGGGGCGCGGAGGTATGCCGGGGCACGCCGGCGCGTCTATGGCTGGAGCGCCGCACGGTGCGGCTGTGCCAAGTGGCATGGCGGGTGCGAGAGTTGGCGCAGTTGGAGCCGGCTCGCTGGGCCATGTGATGATTTCGCGGTCGGCCAGCGGGCACGTTACGCTGCGGCACGGCTTGGCGACGAGTGGAGTGCGCTCGTATCACACGCGGGTTCGGACGGCTGTTCGCGGCGGACAATTGAGCGCCACGCGCCGGCGCGTATTGTCGAGGGATTCGGAGGCTGTGCCGGGATTGGGTTTTGATTACTCGCATGTGGCGGCGACGCGGCCTGGAGGCGTGAACGGGCGGCATCTCCACGGAAACAATCGAAACGATGGCGCGGTGCTTTTTCCGTTTTTTGGCGGGGGCGGATACTTTGTGCCGACCGGCAGCGATGTGATGGCGGATTACGGAGCTGAAGGACAACCGGTCGAAGAGGCGGACGACGAAGAGGGTGCGGCACCGGCAGAGCGGCCGGCGCGAGTTTATAATGTGGATCGCTTGCCTGCGCCGGGGCCTCCCGCGCCGCAACGCGATGTTCCTGAATATATTTTTGTGCGCCGCGACGGGACGGTTTTCTTTGCGGTGGCTTATACCTGGGAGAGCGGATCCCTGCGATATGTTTCGAGCGAAGGGCTGAGCCGCAGCGTTTCGCGGGAGACGCTGGATTTGAATGCTACCCAGCAATTTAATGAGCAACGAGGGATGGCGTTTCGATCGCCAGCGTGATTTCGGATTTACTTATTGCAAAGAAATGTAAAGGCTCCAACGCCGATTGGCGCTTCCGGATTTTTCCTAGCCTAATTTTCCCAACCTAATTTGATTCCGTCTTGTTAAATGGCTCGGGCATGACGTAGCCCGATTGCGCGGGCAAGCCTGCGCGTTCGAATTGCACGGTGGTGTGGCCGATGCCGAAGCTGCCGGCGACTTTTTGCTGAATTTCGGTGAGGATGCGCTCGCACTCGTCGAGGTGCATGTCGGGAATGCGGGCATGCAGGCTGAGGGCGTTGTGCGCGGCGCCCAAAGACCAGATGTGCACATCGTGAACTTCCTGAACGCCGCCCACGGCGAGGACTGCGCGGGCGACTTCTTCGACGCTGACGCCCTGAGGCCGGCCTTCGAGCAGGATGTGCGAAGACTGGCGCAGGATGCCGATGCTGGACCACAAAACCAGCAGGCCGATGGCGATGCCGAGCAGCGGGTCAATCCAGCGCAGGCCGGTCATGTGAATGGCGATGGCGCCGGCGATGATGGCGATGTTGGAAAGCGCGTCGCCGAAATTGTGAACCAGAATGCTCCGGAGATTCAGGTCCTGGCGGCCGCGTACAAGCGCGAGGGTGATGCCGCCGTTGACAGCGAGCGCGGCGAGGGAAGTCCAGATCATCCAACTTTCGACCACCACGACGGGAGAGCGGAAACGTTCGAAGGCTTCGTAGCCGAGCCACAGGGAGAGCAGCACGAGGACGATGGAGTTGGTGAAAGCGGCGAGAGTTCCGGCGCGGTGATAGCCGTAGGTTTTTTCGGAGTCGGCGGGGCGCTGGGCCCAGCGCATGGCCAGGTAGGAAATGCCGATGGCGGGAACGTCGGAGAGATTGTGAACGGCGTCGTTCAGAAGAGCAACGCTGCGTCCCAGAACACCGCCAAAAATTTCTGCGACAACCAAGGCGAGCGTTGCGGCCATGGCCCAGCCGAGGACGGCGGGTTCGAGAGTGGGATGCGAGTGGCCAGCGTGGCTGCCGTGATCGCCGTGGGCGTGAGAGTGCGCGTGAGTATGGGCGTGACCGAGAATCTGCCCGTGATCTTGAATCGGCGCAGCCATGACACCCATTCTACGCACGTCGCAGCGTGGAGCGCAGCACGGGCTAGCGGCTTGTGAGGGCTTATTGGGCAATTTGACACTTCCCGTCCGCGAATTGATTGACGGTGCGGCCAGTGACTGCCACGATGACAACGGTATGTAGAAAAGTGCTAACGCGCGCGGCGGGGATGCTGCGTGTGGTTTTCAAGGACCATCGAATAAATAAATGAGTTCGCCAGCAGCCAAATTAAGTTTTTGGGGTGTGCGCGGGTCGACGCCGACGGTGGACCCCGGCACGTGGCGCTATGGCGGAAACACGCCTTGCCTGGAACTGACCACGCCGGACGGTATACAAATCATTCTGGATTGCGGAACGGGATTGCGGATGCTGGGCAGCCGGTGGGCCGCGCCGGAAGCGGGCAACTCCGCGGAGACCCATATTCTGGTGACGCATTACCACTGGGACCACATCCAGGGGATTCCGTTTTTTGCGCCGCTGTACGTGGAAAACAATCATTTTCACTTTTACAGTTTCCGGTCGAAATTCCTGGGGCGCGACAGCTTGAAGCAGGTGTTTGAAACGCAGATGGCGTTGCCGTATTTCCCGGTGGACATGTCGGCTATGAACGCCAAGCGGAAATTCCAGGAAGTGGACGGCGGAGATACATTTCGTATCGGGGAAAACAAGGTGACGGCGCGGTGGCTGAATCACCCGCAGGGATGTTTGGGATTCCGTATCGAGACGACCGCGGGGACAGTGGTGTATGCCACTGACAATGAGCCGGGCGACGCCAAGCTGGACGCGAGTTTGCAAGAGCTGGCCGCGGGCGCGGACATTTTTATCAACGACGCGCAGTTTACTCCCGAACAACTGGCTACCACGAAAAAGGACTGGGGACATTCGTCGTGGAAGGAAGGGGTAAGAGTGGCACGCGAAGCTGGGGCCACGACGCTGGTGCTATTCCACCACGATCCGGACTCGACCGATCGAACTGTGGATACGATTCTGCGGCAGGCGCGGGAAGAGTTTGATTCGGTGTTTGCGGCGAGTGAGGGCATGGTGATTACGCTGGGAGCTGCCGGCGACAAGGTGCAGGCGCATATGCCCGGGACGCGGACGGCGTTGCGGCGGGAAGCGCAGTTTCGCGCGCGCATCTGCGGGGTGACGGAAGGCGGGAAACCGTTCGAGGAAGAGACACTGGTGCGCGACCTGTCTTTGCAGGGGGCGCTGATTTCGCTGCAGCATTTGCCGAGATTGCAGTCTGAGCTGCAAGTGACCATGGAAACGCCGGGACCCGACGGATTGCAGGTCATGCGGCTGCGTGGTTACGTGGTGAGAGTTGATGCGGGAACGGAAAAAGGGATGAGCGCGGTGGGAGTGGTTTTTACGGATTAGCGGAAAACGAGACTATAAGGATGATGAGGCGCGGCGTGGTTGCCGGGCCTTTTTTTTATTGGGCGAGAGAGTCATGGCAAGCGCGGTTTCTGTTCACCGGACGGCGGCGGTAAGGATTACTGGTGATTATCCGATGGAGCTGATTTTTTGATCCAGGTGGGCGAGGGCGGCTTCGAGGGATTTGCGGTGCTGCGGGTGGGTGGCGGATTCGAGGTCGTTGACGATACGGACCCTGGAGAGTTGCAGGTCTTTACGCTCCTGGTCGCGGCGCAACTGCTCGGCGGTCTTGGCTGCGGAATGAGACTTCTCCTGCTTTTGTTCTAGTAGGTCGACCTGTGATTCCACATCTTTGCTTTCCCAGCCTCGCGCCATAACGATATTTTGACACAAATTGTGCTGTTGCAGGACTTTTTCGCAAAATTGACTAGGCGCGGGCGGCGCGACTGAGCGGCCGGGCTTGTGACGCAGGACGCATGATGCTGCCCACGGTGGATTCGGCGTTGCGGGCGAGGTGTTCGGCGAATACGCCGGAATAAGAAAACACGGCGGTGTGATTGGCCCATTTGACGCGGAGAGTCCATCCACCCGGGCCTTCGAAGGTTTCTTCGGCGCGTGCGGAAATCAATTCAGGAGCTGCGATCACGAGGATGGGGTGAAAGTCGGAGGATTGGACGGCCCAAAGGTTTTCCGAGCCAACGAAGAGTTGGACAGGAATGGCGGGAATTCCAGCGGCGCGAAACAGGCCGCCGTTGACGACGGCGAGGGCGCCCAGTTCTGCAGCTTTATCCTCAGCACATGTTGTGGATTTCGCGGGGGGTAAAAGGATGGCGGCGATGAAGACGCCGAGCCCAATGAGCGCGAGGAAATAGCTGCTATAGAAGCCGATGGGTAAGACGACGAGAGCTGCGCCGAAGAAACCGAGGACGGTGCGGAAGATGGTCCAGGAGTTTTCGTTGCGCCGGAGGTTGAGAGCTTTGGGGGCGAGGCGAGAGATGGCGAAGCCTGCGCCTAGTACGGACTTGCGGAACTTGGCGGTGAGGCCGTTGGTGAGTGTAGTTTCGGTGGTGGCCGCGGTACTCATAGAGAGGACTGTCCTAAAGGACAGGTGCAGAATAATACGCGATTTGTGGGCGGGAGTGTAGGGGTGTTTTTTTTTGTGTAACGGATGTCCAGGGACAGTCTGTAAAGGATGTCTAGGGACTGACCAAACTCGGCATGTGGGGCATTCGAGGGAGTGCAGGGGTTGAAGCCCCGTCTTCTAGCGAGAGAGGGCGCGGCCGGGCTTGGCGCCGGTGGGCTTGGCGGCGTTCCAGACGAGGGTGCCGTTGACGAAGACTTTTTCGATGCCGGTGGAGAGCTCGAAGGGCTTGGCGAAGGTGGAGTGGTCGATTACCGTGGCGGGATTGAAGAGGACCAGGTCGGCGAAGGCTCCTTCGCGGAGGGTGCCGCGGTCTTTCCAGCCGAGGCGCTGCGCGGGCAGGCCGGTCATTTTGTGGATAGCTTCGGGGAGCGTAAGCCAGTGTTTTTCGCGGACGTACAGGCCGAGGACGCGGGGAAATGTTCCGGCGCCGCGAGGATGCGAGGAGCCGATGCCGCCGTCGCTGGCGACCATGACCCAGGGCTGTTGATAGAAGGCCTGGATGTCGCGGTCGATCATGGATTTTCCGATGATGATGGCTTCGGTATTGGCGGCGTCGCCTTCGCGGACGATCTGGATGTACATATCGGTGGTGGAAATTTTGCGTGCGGCGGCGAGCTCGGCGATGTTGTGGCCGACGTATTCGGGATGCGGCTTGAACTCGGTGATGGTGACGGTGTCGGGGCCGCCGGTGTCGGTGAGAGCTTTTTCCACGCTTTGCGGATTGGTGTATTGCTTGTCGGGCATGAGGACTTTTAGGTTGGAGTGCCAGGCGTCGTAGGGATAGCAGTCGGCGAGGATATCGAGGCCGTTTTTGAGGGCGGCTTCGATGACGTTGATGTATTCGGGGGCTTTGCCCCAGACCGCTACGGTACTGACTTTGATGTGGGAATGTTCGACGGGAATGTGGGCGGCGCGGCCGATGGCGATTTCTTCTTCGAGCGCGGAGAAACTTTTGTTGCCCTCGTCGCGGATGTGCGTTTCGTAGAAGCCGCCGTGTCTGGCGGCGACTTCGGCGAGGGCGATGACTTCGGCGGTGGAGCTATAGCTGGCGAGGTCGTACTCCAAGCCGGAGGATAGGCCGAGGGCGCCTTCGTTCATGGCCT